>JBAXEO010000092.1:0-8642 GCA_037140395.1 Coriobacteriia bacterium | reverse complement strand
GCGCGCGAGTGCGCGGGCGGCGGAGATCTCCTCAGGCGTGGTGGGGATGGCGGGCGGGAGGATTGCGGGGCGCTCCCGTGTTGGCAGCAGCTCGGCGACGGAGGCGGCGCTGACGAAGGTGCCGAGATCTCCCTCGACGGTGCGCTTGCTGTGGGGCTCGGGCTCAGTGGCAATTGCGGAGATGTCGGGGCTGCCGTCGGTGATCGAGTGGACGTCGGTGGTGGCACCGCCCACGTCGACCACCACGAGATCGCCGACCGCCTGGGCGAGCAGCTCGGCGGCGATGAGAACGGCGCCGGGCGTGGGCAGGATGCGGCCGGTCACGAACTCGCCGATGCGCTCCATGCCCGGCGCGTGCGTGATGTGCTCCTCGAATGCGTCGTGGATGACCGAGCGCGCGGGGACGATGTCGAGCTCGTCGATCGCGGGGTAGACGTTGCGAGTGATCCGGACGCGGAAGCCGGCAGCCTCGAGCAGCTGCTGAGCATCGGCGCAGACCACGGAGTTGCCAGCGTAGACGACGATCGGTCGGATGGGCAGCTCGCAAAGCCGCCCGGCGTTGAAGAGCACCGTGTCGCAGTCGCCGCCTTCGACGCCGCCCGCGAGCAGCACCAGGCTGGGATCGGCTTCCACGATGAGCGCGAGGTCGGCGTCGCGTAGCTTGCCGGCGGTCTGGTACTTCACGACCGCTCCCGCCCCGAGTGCCGCCTCGCGTGCTGCCTGCGCGGTCATCCGCGTGGTGAGCCCGTGCACGGTCATGCGCAGTCCGCCAGCTGCCGAGGAGGTCGCCAGCGTCACCACGGGGTCGATCGGTCCGAGCTGGGCTTCGAGCTGCGCGCGGGCTGCGGCGACGCCGATGCCGACGTCGCCCTCGGCGACGGAGGTGGGCGCGAAACCTTGGGCGACCAGCCGCGGCGCCGTGGCGGGATAGTCGGCCAGGCCGGAGAAGGCGCTGAGGACCGTGGTGGTGGAGCCGATCTCGGCGACGAGGGCGTCTATGTGGTGAGGCGCGATGGTCACGTGGTCTCCAATCGGTGTGGCTTGAGATTACCCTATTGGATCGGCGAACCGGGTCGTTCCAAACGCGCTCACACCGTGATGACGACCTTGCCCTCGGCGTGGCCCTCGCCAAAGAAGCTGATGGCGTCCGCAGCTTGGCTCAAGGGATACGTCCGGCCGACGACCGGCTTGACCTTCCCGGACTCCATGAGGTTCTTGAGGACGAGAAGGTCCTGCTGATTGGGGCGCTCACTGCATACGTTGATCTTCTGCGGCACGACCAGTGAAAGCAACGGCGCCTTGATCATGAGTACGCCCACGCTGGCGAACACGCGCTTGTAGAACTGGCCGCCGTTGGGCACAAGCGTCCCATCGCGGTTCAGCGCACGAAGAAGCTCTGAAAGCGAGTGCTGCAACACGTTGTCGAGGATGAGGTCGTAGCGCTCTGCGCCCTGGGTGAAGTCCTCTCGCGTGTAGTCGATCACGTGGTCGGCACCGAGCGACCGAACCAGGTCGAGCTTCGACGTGCCGCATACACCGGTCACCTGCGTGCCAAACGACTTGGCGATCTGCACTGCAAACGTGCCGATACCGCCACCCGCGCCTACGATGAGCACCTTCTGCCCCGACTTGATGCCGCCCGAATCACGCAGGGCCTGCAGTGCGGTGAGCCCGGACATCGCGACTGCTCCGGCCTGCTCGAAGGTGATGTTGCCTGGCTTAGTCACCAGGTGCGCTTCTGGCGCAACTGCGTACTCGGCGAATGTGCCCGCGCCGCGCCCAAAGACCTCGTCGCCGACCTGCAGGCCCTTCACGTTCTTGCCGACGGCCTCGACCACTCCGGCCAGATCACTCCCGCGAGTCGCAAGCTTCGGCCTGCTCAGTCCGAACGCGGCTCGAACGATGTACGGCACACCGTGGACGCCGGCCCAGTCGGGCGGGTTCACCGAGGCCGCGCGCACGCGCACGAGTACCTCGTCGTCGCCAGGGACGGGCTTGTCGGCATCCTCTAGCTTCATGACAGACTCGGCCGTGCCGTATTCGTGCTGGACTATCGCCTTCATCGCGCCCCCCCCCAATGGTAACGGCGCGCTCCAAGCAAGTGACCGCGTCGCCTGACATGCCGCTCCCCTCGTCGTAAACTCCGACGTGCCAGGGACCGCGAGTGAACGACCCTAGCCGGCCGTTCGCGCCTTGGGCCGAGGAACCGAGCGCCCCTCACAGCGTTCATGTGCGATCCTCAATGGCAAGACTACACTGTCCCCTGCTGAGGCAGATGCTACTCCGATGGGAACACACCCATCGGAGTTTCCGAGCGAGAGGGATTGTCATGCGTTGTTCGCGCACTGGGCTCGTTCTGATTACCGCATGCGTGCTCGTGGCCCTGGCAGGGTGCACGAGCACTGCCACGCCGCCCAAGTCCTCTGACTACGACAAAGGCTACAAACTCGGCATGGAGGCCTACACGTACGGGCTGCCGCTCCTTGTCACCAACACGACGTTTCTGACCATGACCAGCGTGAACGTGTCACAGGGCGCATACGGCCCGGTGAACCAGTTCAACAACGTCCGAGGAGTGAATACCGCCTCCAGCAAGGCCGTCGTGGCTCCCGGCTCCACCGGTCTGTCGTCGATCGCCTGGCTGGACCTGACCAGCGAGCCGCAGGTGCTCCACGTGCCGGAGGTGAAGGACCACATCTTCGTCCTTGCGCTCATCGACCCGTACACCGAGAACATCCAGAACTTCGGGAGCGCCAGCAACACCGCGCCCGGAGACTATGTGATCGCCGGTCCGGGTCAGCAGGACGCAACAATCCCGGCGGGCGCGCAGCGGTTCGATGTCGACTACTCGCGCATCTGGATCATCGGGTCGACCCAGCTCAAGGGCCCACAGGACGTGGCCACCGTCAACCAGATTCAGGACGGCTACACCCTCACTCCCCTCAGCAAGTACGGGACGGAGTACAAGCCGCCCGTTCCCACCCAAGCCGAAACTTCGGCCACGGTGTTCGCGATGCCCACCGGCATGGCGTTCTACGACACGCTGGGCGAGCAGCTCAAGCTGTTCCCGCCGCCCGCCGCCGATGATGCCCAGCTCAAGAAGCTTGCCGAGGTGGGCATCGGCCCGGGCACGACACCGTCGACGGACTCGAAGCTCAGCAGCGAGACGGTCCGGGGGCTCACCGACGCCGTGGCGGCCGGCTCGGCCCAGATCGGCAAGGACACCAAGAAGCTTTTCGCCGACGGCTTCGACAAGCACAACGGCTACCTGCTGGGCGGCTTTGGGAACTACGGCAGGGACTACACACTGCGCGCAGTCGTCTCGCAGGTCGGGCTGGGCGCCTTCGTCTCGGAGCAGGCCATGTACGCCATGAGCTGGAGCGACCACGACAAGACGGCGCTCACCGGGTCGACGGAGTACGTACTCCACATGGCGTCTCCGCCGCCTGTAACCGAGGGCTGGTCGCTCACGGTCTACGGCCTGACGGGCGCGCTCATGGCCAACCCCCTCAACCGCTACGCGTTCAGCAACACCTCAACGCTGACGGCGAACGCCGACGGCTCGATCGACTTCTACCTGCAGTCAACCGAGCCCACCGACTCGGCGAAAGTCAGCAACTGGCTGCCGGTGGAGGAAGGCCAAGGCTTCGAGGTGATGTGGCGGTTCTTTGCACCACCGGTCGACAAGATCGACGGCATCTTGGACGGCAGTGGCTGGCAGCCGCCGGCTATACAGCCGGCGAAGTAGGCGGCAGCGAGGGCCCGTCGTGCCCAGCAGATCAGTAGTGATATCGCAGCTGAGCGATTCGCAGTTCATCGTCTTTGATGCTGTAGACGATGCGGTGCTGGTCCGTAATCCGCCGCGACCAGTACCCACCCATGGCGTGCTTGAGTCCTTCGGGCTTGCCTACCCCATCGAACGGCGAGCGCTGGATATCCTTGATGAGTGCGTTGATTCGCTGGACGATCTTACGGTCCGCCTTCTGCCAGTAGAGGTAGTCTTCCCAGGCATCCTGGTCGAACACGACCTTCATTCCAGGAGCTCTCTCTCAGTGCCTTCCCCAGCTTCGAGCCTGGCGATCGACTCGAGCAGCCGGCGAGCGTTCTTGGGGCTTCGCAGCAGGTATGCCGTCTCTTCCATGGCCTCGTAGTCGTCAAGGGAGATCATGACCACGGACTTCGACGCTTTGCGCGTCACGATGATGGGGGCGTGGTCCTCGCACACCCGGTCCATCTGGCTCGCGAGGTTCGCGCGTAGTGTCGTGTAGGGGATAGCGTCCATGTCTTCCTCCAAAGTCCAACTGTACAGGTAATGGTACAGCTCAGCAACTTGCGGGGCAAGGCATCACCCTGCTTTGACATCACAGTCTGTGATCTCAAACAGCACTGACACGAGGTAACCCATCACGAGCGGCCTTGCCATATGTGACCCGTAGTGCAGCGACGGCAGCCACCCGGAACCCACGGCAACGGCGGCGTCGCTAGGCGAGACGTCGAGAGAGGGTATCTTGGGCCGTCAACATGTCTCTCATGCGAACGAAGGCCTCTACAGTGGCCTGTCCAGAACCTCCATGATCGGCCGAGCAATCCACACCTTGCCCCATGATCGCCCTGTGAACTCCTCGAGCAGACCGACCGCCTCCAGCGCCGCGATCGCCGCGCGCGCGGTGGGATCCGACACTCCGAGTCGACGCGCCGTCGACGCCGCGCTCGCCACCGGAGAGCGGAACAGCTCGTCCACCAGCACCAGCGACTTCACCTTCCCTGCAACCAGGCCGCGGTAGTGCTCTCGCATGTCGGCGAGCTCTCCAGCCTGCTCCGCGGCACGGCAGGCAACCTGCTCGACGCCAGCCAGGAAGAACAGCAGCCAGCTGCGCCAGTCCGCATGCGTTCGTACCGCCTGCAATGCGTCGTAGTACTGGTTCCGGTTCGCCTCGAAGTACGCCGAGAGATACAGGAGCGGTTGCGACATCCGCTCCCGCTCCACAAGGAACAGCGTGATGAGGAGCCGCCCTATACGGCCATTGCCGTCCAGGAAGGGATGGATCGCCTCGAACTGCTCGTGGACGAGGGCGCACTGCACCAAGTCGGGCAGGCTGTCTCGATTGTGGAGGAAGCGCTCCCACTCGCCGAGAGCCACGTTCATCTCTTCCGGAGGAGGTGGGACGAACGCTGCCGTCTCAATCGTCGATCCGGGCGGGCCGATCCAGTTCTGCGAACGACGGAACTCCCCTGGCGTCGCGTGTCTTCCGCGAACGCCGGTCATCAGTATCTCGTGCATCTCGCGTATGAGGCGAAGGGAGAGCGGCAGCTCCTTCAGGCGCGTCAGCCCGTGCTCCAGCGCCGACACATAGTTGCGCACTTCCCGCACGTCGTCGCGGGAGACCTCCACTCGATCCGGCTCGATCTCGTCAAGGAAGAGGTCCGACAGGCTCGCTTGTGTGCCTTCGATCCTCGACGAGAGGACTGCCTCCCTGCGAGCGTATGGATCAATGAAAAGGTGCGGATTCGGGAGCTGGGATCCGACGCCCGCGAGCCGGCTCAGCGCGGCGTCTGCACGAGACAGCGCCACGACAAGTTCGGTATCCCAGTCGATCCGGGGTGGCAAGGGCGCGGGCACGAAGGCCCCGTAGCCGGTCTCAGTGCGGACCGCTTGGCCAGCTTCGGGACATGCATAGTCCTTGGGGTCCATCCCAGCACACTCCCAAAGTCCAGTTGGAGAGGATCCGTTGCTTTGCAAGTATTGAACCATATTCTTGCAAAGCGGTTGGATCTTTGCAAGTTCCCGGGTGTGGATCAGCGGCCGGGAGATCAGCCCACAAACCTCACGATGCGCTCGACCAACTCCTCGTCGCGATCGTAGCCGGGATCCGAGTTCACCATGACCACGTACTCGAGGATCATCGCCGCGACCATCTTCTCCACCAGGTCCGCGTCGCCGGCGGGGAACTCCCCTGCCGACATACCCGCCGAGACGAACTCGCGGATGAGGTCGCCGTTGGCCTTGGTGAACGCGTCGGCGGCGATCTCGTACTCCTGCATCCACTCGTCCTCGGTGGTCTCGTTGATGTGTGCGCGTGCCGAGGAGATCACGAACTTCACCAGCGACTCCACCTTCGCCCGGTTGTCGGGGAGCTCGGCGACGCTTTGCTTGAGCTGAGCCTTCTGCAGCGCCGCCTGCTGCTCGACGATGTAGCCGTACAGCTCGCGCTTGCCGGGATAGTGCACGTAGATCGTCTTCTTGGAGATGTGCATGGACCGCGCGACCTCGTCCAGCGACGTCTTGGCGTAGCCGAACCGGCTGACGTGCTTCTCAAAGACGTCCGCTATCTCCTGCTTGGTCGCCACCGTGCACCTCCCCTGCCTGCCGAGCGGGAGATGATTGTGGACGCAGTTGGCGTCATGGAAACTCGGGGTGGCGGGAGGGTTTCCGGGAAGTGGGGCCAGACACCGTCTAGGGCCTAGCCGTACGAAATTTGACCCTTCACGACTTTCACTGATAGCCTTTGTTTCACCAGTTGGTGAAAGAGGTGTTTTCAGTGAAAGAAGTCGAACTCCTAGAGTCGCTACCGAGTGCGCTCGAATCATGCCTCAGGAACGTGCCAGGGTCCAGCATCAAATCCGTCAAACGGGAAGTGGGTTACCCGAACGGGATGATTGCCGATCTGGTCGTGAGTCTTCGCGTCCTCGGGCAAGCACGCACGCTGGTGGTCGAAGCCAAGGCCACAGGCCAACCAAAGCGAGCGCGCGAAGCGGTAGATCAGCTTAGCCGTCTAATGCTCACGCAGACCACCCGGAAGGCCTATCCGGTGTTCGCGGCGCCCTTCATCTCGGACGTCGCCGCTGCGATCTGTCGGGAATCCAACGTGAGCTTCTTCGACTTGGCAGGCAACTGCTGGCTGTCACTTGAGGATGTCTACGTCGAGAGAGTCTCGCCGCAAAACCCATACAAGGAGAAGAGAGGCTCGGTCGCGCTGTTCTCGCCCAAGTCGTCGCGGGTGCTCCGGACACTGCTGAACGAACCGAAGCGCAAATGGCAGGTCCAGCAACTGTCGAAGACCGCCGACGTGAGCATTGGCCTGGTTTCGAGGATCAAGCGAGCCCTGGAAGAGCGAGAGTGGGTCGCCACTGGCTCCGAGGGCATCGAGCTCGTCGAGCCGGAAGCGATGTTGCTTGCGTGGGCAGACGCCTACTCATACAAGCAAAACGGAGTGTCGGAGTTCTACTCCCTCGAGTCGGTGGCTGATGCCGAGGTCGCCGCCGCGGAATGGTGCCGGGAAAGCGGCGTGCTATACGCGCTCACCGGTTTCTCAGGCGCCCGCCTGTCGTCTCCGCGAGTCCGCTACAACCGAGCAAGCATCTACGTCTCTTCAAGAGTCGACAGTTTGGCGCTGAATACGCAACTCAAGCCGGTCGACTCCGGAGGCAATGTCTTGATACTCAAGCCGTATGACGAGGGCGTCTTCAACGGCTCTCAGACCCGATACGACCTTCGCACAGTCTCGCCCATCCAACTCTTCCTAGATGTGAAATCCATGGCGGGCCGTGGCGAAGAGGCCGCCGAGGAAATACTGGTCCGAGAGCTGAGGCCGTCATGGCAATAGGCCAGTCCGACTACCCGCCCGATGCGGTCGAGGCCGCGAAGTCAGTCCTCGTGGAACTCGTCCACGTGTTGGGCGAGTACCGTGACGATATGGTCATCGTCGGCGGCTGGGTGCCGCCCCTCCTCATGCCGGACAGTACCGGGCACGTTGGGAGCACGGACGTTGACGTGGCCTTGAATCATCTGGCTGAGACGGATGAAACGTACGCTCGGATCAGCGAGTCGCTAAGGGCGAACGAGTACCGCCAGGACGAAGATCAGCCGTTCATCTGGTACCGAGAGGTCGATGCCGGAGGCGAGAAGCCCGTCACAGTCGAGGTGGACTTCCTGGCCGGAGAGTACGGCGGCAGAAGCAAGAAGCACCGCACTCAACACGTACAGGACCTTCGGCCGAGAAAGGGTCGCGGCGCCGATCTCCTCTTCGACGAGGTGGAGGAGAGGGACGTCGAGGCCATGCTGCCAAGCGGAGCCATCGATTCGGTAACCGTCAAAGTAGCCGGTGTCGCACCGTACATTGTTATGAAGAGTTCCGCGCTAGACACCCGAATCAAGCAGAAGGACGCCTACGACATTTGGTTCGTGCTGGCCAACTATCCGGGAGGCGTGAGCGCGGTGGTCGAAAAGTTCGCCCCCTTTGCAGACCACGGGCTCGTTCTCGAGGCAGTCTCAATACTCGAGAGAAAGTTCGAGTCGCCGAACCATTTCGGCCCCACGTCAGTTGCGGAGTTCCTTGAGCAGTCAGGCGAGGAAGCTGAGCTCACAAGACGTGACGCCTTTGAACGCGTTCAGGCGTTGCTGGAGGGTCTCCGGCGAGCACGAAGCCAGCACGACTAGCTGTAGTTCCCGCGGACGTTGTTGTCAGCTGCGCATTCCGGCCCAAGCCGATCTTGTACGAAGAGGGAGGGATTGGAGCGGCAACTCTTCGGAAACTCCGAACAGTTCGAACCCCGTCAGCCCACAAACCTCACGATGCGCTCGACCAACTCCTCGTCGCGGTGGTAGCCGGGATCCGAGTTCACCATGACCACGTACTCGAGGA
>JBAXEO010000091.1:0-8699 GCA_037140395.1 Coriobacteriia bacterium | reverse complement strand
AAGACGTCGAACTCCGAGTACGGCATGGCTTGGACGAGGTTCTCGGCGGTCATCATCTGCGCAAGTGCGGCGAGGCCCGCATCGGTGATCGCGTAGACCTTGCGTCGGGGAAGCCCGCCGGTTTCTTCGTCGGTCGCGACCACTAGATTCTCTTTGGCGAGCTTTCGGAGGATGTAGTAGACGTGCTTCTCCGAGAGGTCGATCCAGAGGTCGGCGTGGGACTCGCGCAACGTGCGCATGATTTCGTGGCCATAGGTTGGCCGCAACGAGATTCGCCCCAGTACGAACAGGTCTTTTGCGCTTGCTGCGTTCATGCGGCTGCCTCCAACGAATGAATGGTACGATTCGTACTATAGTACGGTTCGTACAAAAGAGCAAGTGGGGTGGTCGGGAGGATCGGCTTCCACCGAGTTTCGGGAGCACATCCGCCATTGTGGGGATACACTCTGTTGTCAAGGTACGCTAGCGGTGATTCTGCAGTGCAGGAGACCGCGACGGCTTAGAAAGAGGTGGGGATATGAAGAGGTACGTACGTCCGCTGTCGCTCGTGCTGGCATTCGCCTTGTGCGGGACGCTTCTCCTCGTGGGTTGCGGCCAGAAGACCACGAGCACTAGCTCGAGTACCACCAGTACGGCCGACACCGCCAACGACACGTTCACCTATGCGCAGGGTGCCGACCCGCGCGGTCTCGATCCGGCACTCGTGGACGATGGCGAGTCTTCCAAAATCATCGCGAACATCTACGAGGGACTTCTGAAGTACGCTCCCGATTCGACCAAGGTCGAGCCCTCTCTCGCGGAGACATGGACGATTTCCCCGGATGGCCTGAGCTACACGTTCAAGCTGAAGCAGGGCGTCAAGTTCCAAGATGGCACCGACTTCAACGCTGAGGCCGTCAAGTTCAACATCGATCGCCAGATTCCACCCAAGGTGACCGCGGACATGTCCTACGGTCCCTTCGTGTACGGCTCGGTCAAAGATGTCGTTGTTGTTGACCCGAACACGGTTCAGATCAATCTCACGGCGCCAAACACAGCGTTCCTCGCCAACCTGGCCATGAGCCTCGCTGCTCCGATCGTCAGCCCCAAGGCGCTGGCCGATGGAAACAACAGCGTCATGGACAAGCCCGTCGGAACCGGCCCCTATAAGTTCGTGAAGTGGAACAAGGGCGAGAACGTCGTTCTGGTTCGCAACGACGACTACTGGGGCGACAAGGCCAAGATCAAGAACGTGGTCTTCCGCATCATCGCCGACAACTCGGCGCGCGTTCTGGCACTCAACAACGGTGAAGTCGACATGATCGACGGCATCGATGCCACGGTGGTCGATAAGGTCACGCAGGGCGGAAACAAGCTCTTCAACGCCCCCGGAATGAACATCAACTACATGGCCTACAACACCACAACCAGTATGTTCAAGGACGCCGCTGCTCGCAAAGCACTCTCCCAGGCCATCAACGTTGAAGAGCTCGTGAAGAGCCTCTACCAGGGCTACTCCGAGAAGGCCACGACCATCCTTCCGACGTTCGTGCCGGGCTACGATCCGACCGTCCAGCAGGTGGCCTACGATCCCGCGGCTGCCAAGGCCGGACTAGCTAAGGCTGGCATCAAGAAGGTCCACATCATCACCTACTCCAATCCGCGCCCCTACAACGCGGCCACGGGTGCCGCACTCGCCGCGGCGGTCCAAGGCTATCTGCAGAAGGTAGGCGTGGAGGCTACGATCGACACCTTCGACTGGACTACCTACAAAGACAAGGTCAAGGCTGGCGACTACGACATCGCCTTCTACGGCTGGATCGGCGACAACGGTGACCCCGACAACTTCCTCAACCTGCTTGCCGACAAAGATCCGAGCATGAACATCGCCAGGTGGCAGGATCCGACCTACATCGGCATGATCAAGACCGCGCTCTCGACGCCCAACGGCCCCGAGCGCGACGCACTGTACGGAGCGATGGAGAAGTATGTCGCAGAGCGCGCAGTCTGGCTGCCGCTCTCGCACGCCAAGCAGCTGGCCGCCTACCGGCCCAACGTTTCTGATTTCATCTATCACGTGACAGGCAACGTGTTCCTGTCCAACGCACAGAAGAAGTAGCGCGGCCTAGGAACGAATCTCTCTTGGCGTGGAGCCGGGATCACTTGTCGTGATTCCCGGCTCCGCGTTCGAGAGGCCCAACAAGAGAGTCTTTCCATATGTACAAGTACGTGATCAAGAGGATTCTGATGGTGATTCCGGTGATGATAGGAGTCTCCATCATCGTGTTCTCTCTGATGAGAGTGTTCTCTCCTGACCCGGCGCCTATTGTGCTCGGCCAGCATGCGACGCAGGAGTCAATCACCGCCTGGAGAGACTCCAACGGCCTCAACGAACCCGTCGTGAAGCAGTACTTCACCTACGTGAAGGGCGCCTTGACGGGTGACCTTGGCACCTCGTACTACTCGAAGGCGCCTGTGTCGGAAGAGATTGGTGCGCGCTTCCCGGCAACGATAGAACTGGCCCTGACGGCGATCACCTTCGCGTCGATCGTCGGGGTCTTTCTCGGGGTGGTCGCGGCGGTGAAGAAGAACTCCATCTACGACGCGACCGGCACTATCTTCGCGCTAATCGGAGTCTCGATTCCCATCTTCTGGCTCGGCATCCTGCTGATCATGTTCTTCAGCGGCTATCTCCACCTGTTGCCGTCCGGCGGGCGTATCAACGTCTTGCTCGAACCGGTGCACGTGACCGGCTTCTACATGATCGACGCGATCCTTGAAGGCAACAGGCCAGCTTTCAACGACGCGTTTCTGCACATCCTCTTGCCGACGCTTGCGCTGGGGATGTACTCCATGGCGATCATTACGCGCATGACTCGCTCGACCATGCTCGAGACGCTCGGACAGGACTACATACGCACCGCACGAGCCAAGGGCCTGACCGAGAAGAAGGTGATCGGCAAGCACGCGCTGCGCAACTCGCTCATCCCGGTGGTCACCGTCATCGGCTTGCAGTTTGGCGCGCTGCTCGGCGGAGCGCTGTTGACTGAGAGCGTCTTCTCGTGGCCCGGCATCGGCAAGTTCACGGTGGACTCCATCATGAAGTCGGACTTTCCGGTGGTGCAGGGTATCGTGCTTCTCGTCGCCGTGGTGTTCGTGCTGGTGAACCTGAGTGCTGATCTGGTGTACGCATTCCTCGATCCGCGCATCAAGTACTCGTCGCGGAAGGAGGGATAGCGCTGTGGGTGAGTTCGAACCTCTCGCTCCCGGACCAAGCGGCGACCTGCCCTCGGGCAGTTTCGTCGCCGATCAGACCATGGCGCTCGGGGAGACGCTTGCCCCGGGCCACGTTCCCGGCGAAGACGAGACGTTTCACGAGAAGGCGGACAACCGGTGGCTCGAGATGTGGCGCAGCCTAGTTGCGAACAAAGCCGCCGTGGTCAGCCTGGTCTTCATAGTCTTCCTTGTGTTTCTGGCCGTGTTCGGCCCTTGGATCACACCGTACAATCCCATCGAGACCAACATGGCCAATTCGCTTAAGCCGCCGAGCCCTCAGCACTGGTTCGGCACCGACCAGCTGGGCATGGACATCTTCAGCCGAGTGATCGCCGGCACTCGCGTATCGCTTACGGTGGGCCTGCTCGCAGTCTCGATCGCGCTTACCATCGGCCTGATCCTCGGTGCCATCTCGGGCTACGCGGGAGGCAAGACCGACACCATCATCATGCGCTGCATGGACATCATGCTCGCGATTCCCTCGATCCTGCTCGCCATTACGCTGATGGCGGCTCTCGGCAAGGGCATCGACAAGGCTGTGATCGCGATCGGGCTGGTTTCCATTCCCGAGTACGCGCGGCTCGTGCGCGGCAATATCCTCTCCATCAAGGAGAACGACTATGTGTCAGCGGCACGCATCTCGGGCAACAGTGACTTCCGCATCATCTTCAAGCACGTTCTGCCCATCGCGATGTCGGTGATCATCGTGCGTGCGACGCTGGGCATATCGGCCGCGATACTCGACACCGCCGCTCTCGGCTTCCTCGGCATGGGCGTACAACCTCCGCAGGCCGAGTGGGGAGATATGCTCGGGCGTGCCCGTGGGTTCATCTTCCAAGCGCCGTGGACGCTGCTGTATCCGGGCATGGCCATCACGCTGACGGTGCTCACCTTCAATCTTCTGGGGGATGGGCTGCGCGACGCACTCGACCCGAAATCACGGATCAAGTAGGGGCAGGACGGATGCCACAGACAACACGCCCAAGCGAGAACAGCGCGCCGCAGTCCCGCGGTGCGAACGTGTTGCTCGAGGTGAAGAACCTGAGCACCGACTTTGTGATGAACAAAGGTACGGTCCACGCGGTCATCGATGTCAGTTTCACGGTGCATGAAGGCGAGGTGCTCGCCATCGTCGGCGAGTCCGGGTCGGGCAAGAGCGTCACTTCGCTCTCGGTGATGGGGCTGCTCCAGCCCCCGGGACGCGTGGTAGAGGGCGAGGTCCTCTACCGCGGCCAGAACCTACTCAAGCTTTCGCAAAACGAGATGCGCGGCATTCGCGGCAACCAGATCTCGATGATCTTCCAAGAGCCGATGACCAGCCTGAACCCTGTCTTCACCGTGAGGAACCAGCTGACCGAGAGTATCCGGACGCACCTGTCGCTCGACCGCAAAGACACCTTCGATCGCGCCGTCGAGATGCTGGCACTCGTCGGCATTCCTTCGCCCGAGAAGCGCATCAGGGACTACCCCCACCAGATGTCGGGCGGCATGCGTCAGCGTGTGATGACCGCCATGGCGCTCTCCTGCGACCCGCAGTTGTTGATCGCCGACGAACCCACGACCGCCCTCGATGTGACGATCCAGGCGCAGATTCTTGCGCTGATCGGCGACCTGCGAGAGAAGATCGGGATGGCGGTGCTGCTCGTGACGCACGACCTGGGCGTGGTCGCCGAGACCGCGGACCGCGTCGTCGTCATGTACTGCGGCCGTGTCGTCGAGGAGGTGACCGCGGTCGAGCTCTTCGAGCGCCCGCTTCACCCGTACACGCTCGGCTTGCTCCAATCGATTCCCACGATGGAAGACGTCGATGATGACGAGCCGCTCTACATGATCCCGGGCATGGTTCCCAACCCGCTCAATCTTCCCAAGGGCTGCGCATTCGCAGACCGCTGCGAGAAGAGATTCGACCGCTGCACGCGCCAAGTCCCCGACCTGTACGAGGCCGAAGGCCGAAAGCTGCGCTGCTTCCTGTTCGCCCCCGACCACGAGGAGGTGCGGCCGTGACCGAGCCTCTCGTCAGCCTGAAGCACCTCTCGAAGTTCTTCTCGGTCGACACCAACCTGTTTGGCCGCACCACGTCGGTGCTCAAGGCCGTCGACGACCTCTCGCTCGACATCTACCCGGGAGAGACCTTTGGGCTGGTGGGGGAGTCGGGGTGCGGCAAGACAACCGTCGGCAAGATGCTCGTCAATCTGTACACGCCGACGGCCGGCGAGATCTGGTACGAAGGCCAGAATCTCGCGAAGCTCTCAAAGAAGGACCGCCGCCACTACTATCGCGAGATACAGCTCATCTTCCAGGACCCATATTCATCGCTCAATCCGCGCATGACGGTCGGCGACATCATTTCCGAGCCGATCCGCGTCAACAAGCTGGAGCGGCCCGACAAGATCGACGACCGCGTGAGCTACCTGCTCAACGCCGTGGGTCTCTCGGCGAACTCCCGCAACCGATACGCCCACGAGTTCTCGGGGGGGCAACGCCAGCGGATTGGAATCGCACGTGCGCTCGCGATGGAGCCCAAGCTCATCGTTTGCGACGAGCCGGTCTCGGCACTCGACGTGTCGATCCAGGCGCAGGTGCTCAACCTGCTGTCGGACCTGTGCGATGAGTTCGGGCTGACGTACCTGTTCATCGCCCACGGCCTGAACGTGGTCAAGCACGTGAGCGACCGGGTGGGCGTGATGTACCTGGGGCGTCTCGTCGAAGTCGCCGAGAAGCGCGAGCTCTACCGAAACCCGCTGCACCCGTACACCAAGGCGCTGCTTTCGGCGATCCCCGTCACGAATCCGGCGCAGCGCAAGGAGCGTATCCTGCTGGAGGGCAGTGTCGGCAGCCCGATAGACCCGGCTCCCGGCTGCCGGTTCGCGAGTCGCTGCTACGCCAAGGGTGACTGCGTCGGCTGTGCGTGCGATGCCGAGATGCCAGAGCTCGTCGAAGTCTCGCCGGGACATTTTGTGTCGTGCTACCTGTTTGACGGCGAGTGAGGCAAAAGGAGGGTCGGCTGTCGTGAGCACGGATGCGCGAGAAGGACTCGAGTCGAGGATCGATCGATGGCGAGCCTACGTCCTCGCGCACGGTGAAGCCGAGCCAAACGTCGCCATCGTCGAAGGCCAGCTGCGCGATCATGCAGCCAGTCTTGGCGATGGCAGGTTGGACGCGGAAGAGACCTTCCTCGTTGCTCTCAAGCGTGTGGCAGTCAGCGACGAGTCCTCTCGCGGCTTCGCTCGTGCGTACTCTGACGAGCTGTGGATTCAGCCCGGCGAGATTGATGGCGAAGACGGCCAGGTCCACAGCGACACGACGGAATTCCTGGTCATGCTTGGATGCGCTCTCGCGGCTGCACTCGCGTTCAAGGCCCCGTCCCTCTTCGGATATCAGTACAACGGAGACGGTGCCAGCTTCTATGCGAGGAACATCAGCTTCTTCGTGTTGCCCTTCATGGCGATGTACTTCATCTGGAAGCGAGGGCTGAGCAGGAAGTGCATCGCTGGTCTGGCCGCGGTCTTCGTGGCTGGAGCGGTGTTCGCCAACGCCTATCCCTTCAAACCGGGCGGCTCTACGGAAGTGCTCACCGCGATCCATCTGCCCATCGTGCTGTGGCTTGCGGTCGGCGTTGCATACGCGGCAGGCGACTGGCTGAACAACGCGCGACGCATGGAGTTCGTGAGGTTCACCGGAGAATGGCTGGTCACCTACGCGCTCATTGCGCTTGGCGGCGGAGTTCTCGTCGCGATTACCGTCGGTGTCTTCGGAGCAATCGGCATTGACGTCTCCACGATCATTTCCGAGTGGGTACTCCCGTGCGGGGCCATGGGCGCCGTCATCGTTGCGGCCTGGCTGGTCGGGGGCCGCCGCAACCTTGTGGGTGGGATGGCGCCGATGCTCGCGCGCGTGTTCACCCCACTGTTCGCGCTCATGCTCGTCACTTTGCTTGTCGGCGTCTTTTGGACGCGGGGCATCATCGACATCGAGCGCGAAGTACTCATCTTGTTCGACTTGCTATTGGTCGTTGTTCTAGCTCTTCTGCTGTATGCGATCTCTGCACGCGACCCGCTCTCACCACCTGAGCTGTTCGATTGGATCCAGCTCCTGCTTGTCTCGTGTGCTCTGGTGGTGGACGTATTCGCGCTCATCAACATCGCCAGCCGCTTGACCGAGTACGGATTCAGCCCGAACAAGACTGCCGCGCTCGGTCTGAATCTCATTCTGCTGGTCAACTTGGCGTGGTCGGCACTTCTGCAGACGGGCTTCTTGAGATCGAGCCGCGGTTTCGAAGCCGTCGAGCGATGGCAGATGCGCTACCTGCCCGTGTACGCACTGTGGGCCGCGATCATCGTCGTGGCCTTCCCACCGATGTTCGGCTGGTCCTGACACTCGACAGGGTCGTGTCGAATCGTGTGGTGAAGACACCGGGACATGCGTTACAGCCAGCCGAGTCCCGCCAGGCTTCCGAAGTGATAGGCGAGTACGGCGGCGTAGAGGGCCAGCGCGAGAGGCACGATGGCGAGAATACTGCGGTGGCCACGCCAACGCCAGATCACAGCCGAAACGACAATCATCACAACCACCTTCATCCCGGCTGCGAGGAAACCGTTGGTTTCGATGAGGTTCCCCAACATCGGATTGCCCTCTCTGGCTACGCCCATTGTCAGCTCGAGAGCAGTGAGCACGCCGTCGATCAGAGAGAACACGTTGAGCACGACGAGAAGGCCAATGAGAACCAACGAGTTGTCGCGCAGGGTGCCAAAGAACCAGCTCCGCTTCCGTCGATCGAATCCCGTTCGGTGGTCCAGGAATACGTAGTGCCGTTTCACGCGCCGGTCAAGGCCGCTCCGACGCTCGACATGCGGCCACTCCGCCAGGCCCCCGTCTGCGGCGCTCGGTGCGCCATCGTGCGCACGGCGAGCCTCTGTTGGATGGCTGTCTTCCGGCAAGCTCATAAGTGTGCTCACTGCCAAGCCGCATCGAGTTCGGTGATAGTCATACTTTAGACCAGTCGGCGGGTGGCAGAGGATTTCGGCCGGTGGATTGACGCCGACGGCGCCTGGCCCTTCGATGCCGATCTGCGCAACTTTATGATAGCCGCCCTCGCGCAGGAGTTCCGCCTCATCTATGGAAGATGGATACAGGGCACGAATCTACAAGGAGCCGGGGGCCCGCTCGTGATGGAATGCAGTCCGCTTGATACGTTGTCCGAAATCTTCGGGGACGTGCTGGACCCCGTGTTCGCCTACACGGCGGACGGGCGCTATCTCTTCATCAACGCGACGGCAGCGGAATTCGTGGGTCGTGCGCCGCTCGAAGTCGTCGGTCGGCACTGGCGTGAACTCGGGGTCCCCGCCGAGGTCATGGAACCACTCGCTGCGAAAGTAGCCGTCGTTGCTTCAACCGGACGCTCTCAACACTACCGATTCGAGGCCACCGCGCTCAGAGACCTCCGG
>JBAXEO010000090.1:0-8782 GCA_037140395.1 Coriobacteriia bacterium | reverse complement strand
AAGCGGCTCCTCGACTTCGCATCAGGGCTCACCTACGGACTGGACGGCGGCCTGCAAAAGGTGTCCGACAAGGTGTTCATGTTGACCCCGCACAACATCGAGGTCTCCGATGCCGACCGTCGCCGTCTGCGTGACACCGGCCTGTTCAGCCAGTGACGACGGCTTCAGGGATGCGGACATGACAGAGGGATTCCGCTTCGAAGGCACGATGACCGTTGTCGGCGGCGGGCGAATGGGTGAGGCAATCGTCGCCGGGCTTCTGAAGTCCGGAGTTGTCTCGGCAGGTGCCATCACGGTCGCTGAGCCAGATGCCGAGCGGCGGGAGACGCTCTCGACTTCGCTGGGTGTCGCGTGCGTCTCGGGTGCCGAGCAGGCTCTGCCGACTTCCGTCGCGCTTATCGCCGTCAAGCCGCAAATCGCCGAGGCTGTGCTTGAGGGCCTGTCGGCGGCCTTGGCTGACGCGTTGGTTGTTTCAATCGTGGCCGGATTCTCGTGCGCGCGTCTCGAGTCGCTGCTTCCTGTGGGCACCGCCGTTGTTCGCGTGATGCCCAATACTCCGGCAATGGTCGGGGAGGGAATGGCGGTCATCAGCGGGGGCAGTGATGCGACTGAAGAAGAGGTCGATCTGGTCCGAGCACTCTTCGCGCAGATAGGCCGCGCGGTCGTTGTCGAGGAGCGCTTCCAGAACGTGGCCACGGCGATCTCCGGTTCGGGCCCCGCGTACTTCGCGCTCGTTGTCGATTCGCTTGCGCGCGCTGGCGTTGCTGAGGGTCTCCCGCGCGAGGTGGCGCAGGCGCTGGCGATCCAGACGATGCGCGGCACGGCCGTACTGCTCGAGGAGACAGGTCAGCACCCCGAGGCGCTCATCGAGGGCGTTTCGAGTCCTGGGGGTACAACAATCGCCGCAATCCAGCGGCTTGAGGCTTCCGGTCTGCGGGCAGCGTTCGCAGATGCTGTGGCCGCTAACATTAAGCGCGCTGAGGAGCTCGGATCGTGATAGATCTGGCGGGTGTCGTCCGAGGCGTGGGGCAGTTCTACGGACTCCTCATCATCGCTTACGTTCTTATGTCCTGGCTTCCCATGAATGGTGCCACGGTTCAGGATGTATACCGTGTGTTGGCTAGTTTGGTCGAGCCGTATCTCGGCCTGTTCCGTCGCTTCATCCCGCCTATGGGGGGGATGGATTTTTCGCCTATTATCGCGATCATTCTTCTAAACTTTCTCGTCGGCTGGTTGGCGAGCCTGCTCCATTAGCTATCATCGGGTAGCATCTAGTTGTAGGAACGGTCGATTGTTACGCCAAGGAAGGGACCACCGATGAAGCTCACTCCTCTGGACATCCACCACAAGGAGTTCGGCCACTCGCTGCGCGGTTACAACGAAGAGCAGGTCGATCAGTTCCTTGATGAGGTCGCCGACGAGTTCGAGCGTCTCTTCAAGGAGAACATTGACTACAACGAGAAGCTGGATGCAGCCAACGAGCGCGTGCGCGGCTATCAGGCGATGGAAGCCACGCTGAACAACACGATGGTCGCTGCACAGCAGTCGGCCGAGGCGATCGTGGCTAGAGCGGGTGCGGAGGCCGCTACCATGCTTCGTGACGCCGAGCTCAAGTCAAAGGAGCTTGTGCACAGCGCGCTTCAGAAGCGCCAGGCTGTGGCCAATGAGCTCGTCCGGATCAAGCAGGCCGAGGAGGACTTCCGCGCTCGTTTCCGGGCTCTGCTCGAGGCGCAGATGAGTGCGGTGAGCGAGGTGACTCTCCCCGACGACGTCAACATTCTGCTCGGCGAGACAGGCGACGGTGTTAGCGCTGTCGATGTGAGGCCCGCCGAGGTTCCCGTCGAGGCTGTTTTCGCAGCACCCGAGCCCGAGCAGTCCATAGTGGACCCGCAAGCGACGATGCTTCTGGAGACCGTCGTCGGGTTTGACGACGTAGCCGAGCCCCCTGCGTCAGGATTCGTCCAAAGCGTGACACTCGGTGAGGTCGGAGAGCCCGAGATTCCAAGCGGGCCTGTCGAACTTGTTGATCCCGAGGAGTTCGCGCTGCCCGGCTTTGACGTTTTTGGTGAGCGCGATTCTGACCTCGACATCGAGGAGATCGACTAGCTCTGATGGCCGATCTGGCTGTCCACGTCACACCGCGAGGCGGGCGTGACGAGATTTGCGGCTGGAAGGGCGCCGAACTCAGTGTCCGAGTGACGGTCGCTCCTGAAGGTGGCAAAGCGAACGCCGCCGTCTGTGTCGTGGTGGCCAAAGCGCTCGGCGTGCCGAAGTCATCGGTGCGCGTGGTCCGGGGCGAAAGTGCGCGTCACAAGATTCTGCGAATCGACGGCGTTGACGATGCGGCGATCCGACAGGCATTCGGTGCGCCGGACGAGGCACTGTTTTAAGAGCGGGTTTGGAAACAGTTTTCCCGGAGAGGGATGATCCACGGTGTCAAACGACTTCAAGCAGACGATGAACCTGCCGCAAACGGAGTTCCCGATGCGAGCCAACCTCGCGTCGCGCGAGCCTGAATGGTTGGCCTACTGGGACGAGATCGACGTATATCGTGAGTCGCTGGCGCAGCGCGCCGACGCTGAAACATTCATCCTGCACGACGGCCCACCGTATGCCAACGGCCACATCCATATGGGCACCGCCTACAACAAGGTCCTCAAGGATCTCATCGTCAAGTACAAATCGATGCGAGGATACCGCGCGCCCTACGTTCCGGGCTGGGATTGCCACGGTCAGCCGATTGAGCACCAGGTCGAAAAGAAGCTTGGGCCCGACAAGATGGCTAAGATCTCCCAGGCCAAGCTCCGCGAACTGTGCCGCGACTGGGCGATGGAGTTCATCGACGTGCAGCGTGGGGAGTTCAAGCGCCTCGGCGTGCGCGGCGACTGGGAGAACCCCTACCTCACCCTCCACCACAGCTACGAGGCCGGTGACGTCAAGGTATTTGCCCAGCTCTACGCTGCTGGAGCCATCTACAAGGGACGCAAGCCGATCCATTGGTGCAAGCGCTGCCACACCGCTCTGGCTGAGGCCGAGATAGAGTATTCCGACGAGACCAGCACAAGCATCTACGTCAAGTTCAGGTTCACCGAGCAGGTCGAGCCGTTCTCCTCGGCGGGTCTGCCTGTCGGCGTGCTCATCTGGACGACGACGCCGTGGACGCTTCCGGCCAACGCCGCCGTGACGCTTGCCGAGGACGCCGACTACGTGGGTGTTGTGGTGGGTGACGAGGTCATCGTTTTGGCCGAGGCACTTGCAGCTTCGGTTGCCGAGGTTGCCGGCTGGCAGTCGTGGGGTTTCGTGGCAGGCGCCGACGGTGAGCCGGTGCGTGTCAAGGGCCGTGATCTGGCCGGGCTGCTCTACGCGCACCCTGTCCACGAGAACCTGACCGGAGTCATCATCACTGGTGACCACGTCGAGCTCACGACCGGTACCGGTGCGGTACACACGGCGCCCGGACACGGCGAGGACGACTATCTGGTGGGCATGAAGTTTGGTCTGCCGATGCCGATGCCGGTTGACGACAATGGCGTGTTTGACGGCGGCGGCGGCCCATTTGAGGGGCTTTCGGTCGACGATGCCAATCCGGTCATTGTTGAGTGGCTGCGTGAGCGTGGTTCGCTTGTGGCCGACGTGGAAATCACGCACAGTTATCCGCACTGCTGGCGCTGCCAGCAGCCGGTGATCTTTCGCGCGACCGACCAGTGGTTCGTCTCGATGGAGGCGACGCATCTGCGTGAGGCCACGATGCGCGAGATCAATCGGGTTGAGTGGATTCCCGGCTGGTCGATTAACCGCATGGGCGGCATGGTTGGCGACCGTCCGGACTGGTGCATCAGCCGCCAGCGCGCCTGGGGCGTGCCGATTCCGGTTTTCGAGTGCGCGGTCTGCGGCGAGACGGTGGCCACACCTGAGACGTTCTCGGCGGTGGAGGAGCTGTTCGCAGCAGAGGGCGCGGACGCGTGGTTTACCAAGGCGCCGAGCGAGTACTTGCCGGTAGGCACCGTGTGCGGGCGATGCGGCTCTCCAGAGCTCAAGCCCGAGACCGACATCGTTGACGTGTGGTTTGAGTCCGGCTGCTCGCATACGAGCGTGCTGGAGACACGGCCGGAGCTCAGCCGGCCGGCCAATCTGTACCTCGAGGGTTCCGACCAGCACCGCGGGTGGTTCCAGTCCTCGCTACTCACGAGCGTCGGCGCGTACGGCATCGCGCCGTTCGACGCAGTGCTGACCCATGGCTTCATCGTCGACGGCAACGGACGCAAGATGTCGAAGTCGCTCGGCAATGTGGTTTCGCCAATCGACGTCATCGCCAAGTCTGGCGCCGACATCGTGCGCCTCTGGGTCGCCTCGGCGGACTACGGCCAAGACGTCAGCATCTCAGACGAGATCATCGATCGCACCAGCGAGGCCTACCGCCGCATCCGCAACACGCTGAGGTTCCTGCTCTCCAACATCTACGATTTTGATCCGACGGCCGATTCGGTCCCTCTTGCCCAGATGCCCGAGCTGGACCGCTTCGCGATGGCCCAGCTCGCAACGATGCTTCGCGAGGTCACGACCGCTTATGACGAGTGGCGCTTCCACGCTGTCTTCCGCACGATCTACGACTACGTGGGCGACCTGTCCGGCGTCTACCTCGACGTCCTCAAAGATCGCCTCTACGCCGACGCGCCCGCGAGCGTCTCGCGCCGAAGTGCGCAGACGGTTCTCTCGGCGATACTGGGCGTGCTCGTGCGCGTGCTGGCCCCAATTCTTTCCTTCACTGCCGAGGAAGTCTGGCTGTTCATGCCCGAGGCACTCCGAGATGCCAAGAGCGTGCACCTCTCGGACTGGCCGACGCTTGAGTTCGCCGAGGATCTCGGTGAGCTGGAGCTCGCATACGAGACGGTGCTGACGGCGCGTGAGGCTGTCACCAAGGCGCTGGAAGAGGCTCGCAATGCCAAGGTTATTGGCAAGAGTCAGGAGGCTGCGGTCAGCCTGACGGCACCGGCAGACGTCGTGGCGGCCCTTGAGGCGCGCGGGGCGACTGCACTGGCCGAGCTGTTCATCGTCGCTGCGGTTGATGTGAGGGTCGGCGACGAGGTTGCGGTCAGGATCACCGCGGCGCAAGGCGAGAAGTGCCCGCGCTGCTGGAACTTGCGAGAGCTCGGCACCGATGCGAACAGCCCCGAAGTGTGCGAGCGTTGCGCGGGAGTGCTTGCGGGCTTGGAATAGCCGCCAAGTGGCTGCCGGCTGCTGCGATTGGCGCGGCGCGCCCGGTGGTACACTCGCTTGTAGACGACCCCCGTGCCCGGCCTCGATGCCGGGCACGCGCACAGGAGGATGAAACCGGAATGCTGGATGACAAGACCTTCTCGGCGTTGAGACTTGCGCTCCAGGAGGATCTCGCGCGGATCGAGGCCGACGTTGCCGAGCTCGATAGGCACGAGCGCGAATCGCAGTCAGAGGCGAGCGGGGAGAACGTCTACCGCGACCATATGGCCGACCAGGGCTCAGCGACCTTCGAGCGTGAGCTGGATATGACGTTTGAGGAAAACGAGCGCGACCTCCTGGGCGAGACGAGAGCGGCGCTCGCGCGCATGGACGCCGGCACGTACGGCACCTGTGAGCGCTGTGGCGCCGAGATTCCGGCGGCCCGCTTAGAAGCCGTTCCCACCGCGAGTTTGTGCATCAAGTGCAAGGAAGTCGAAGAGTCCCGCTAGACCTGGCCCATCCGGGCCGGGTCTTCATAATCACGGCGCTCATCGCCCTTGCCATGGATCAGATTTCCAAGGCCATGGTGCGCGTCGCCATGGTTGAGCAGCAGTCGACCAATCTGATCCCGTACCTGATCAAGCTAACCTACGTTCGCAACGAGGGCGCGGCGTTCGGGCTCTTTCCGGGACGTCAGCCCATATTCATGGTCACCTCGCTCCTCGTTCTGTTCGTGATTGCCGCGTTCTGGCGCAGAACGCGGCCGGTGCAGTGGCCCGTCGTTGTCGCGCTCGCGCTGGTGACGGGGGGCGCGGTCGGCAATCTCATCGATCGCTTGCTTTTGGGCTACGTCACCGACTTCTTCGAGTTCGGCTTTGTGAAGTTTCCGGTCTTCAACGTCGCCGACTCGTGCATCGTGGTGGGCGTGGCGATCTTGATGCTTTGGATCCTTTTCGGTCCGGCGGACAGTGTGGACGTAGAGACTCTCGATGCTACCCAGCTCCCCGCAGTTGACGTCTCTGCGGCCGATGACGGTGCGACGCTCCCCGCAATCGACAGCGCAGTGACCGATGTTGACTCGGAGGAGTCAAAGTGAAGCCTTCTGAGTACTTCGAGCACGTAGTGGCACCGGATGAGGCAGGCATGCGTTTGGATGTCCTTCTCGGCTCGTTGGAGTTTCTTGCGTCGCGCTCGGCAGCAGCGAAGCTCATCGAGGACGGGTTGGTTCTCGTGGATGGAGACTCCGCGCCCAAGAAGCACATGGTGCGCGTGGGGGAGAAGATCGCGGTCGAGATTCCGCCGTATGACCGTGGAGAGCTCGTCGCCGAGAGTATCCCGCTCGACATCAAGTTCGAAGACGACCACATGATCGTGCTCTCCAAGCAGGCCGGTCTCGTGGTGCATCCCGCGCAGGGGAACTGGACCGGCACGCTGGTCAACGCGCTGCTAGCACACTCAGACGAGCTGGGAACGTTGCAGGGAGATGATCGTCCCGGGATCGTACATCGGCTCGACAAGGACACCTCCGGCCTGATGATGGTGGCCAAGAGCGATGAGGCCCAGATCGTCTTGCAGGAGGCTATCAAGGTCCGGTCGATCGACCGCCGCTATCTCACGCTTGTCCACGGGAGAATCGCCCCCGACTCAGGCATGATCGACGCGCCCCTCGGCCGAGACCAACGTGAGCGAATGAAGATGGCGGTCTCGGACTCGCCTAGCGCTAAGCAGTCGGTCACGACGTTTCGGGTGCTCGAGCGCTTTGAGGCCGGCACCAATGACGAGGGCTTCACACTCCTGGAGTGCAAGCTCTATACGGGTCGTACCCATCAGATTCGCGTGCACATGGCCTACATCAGCCACCCTTGCGTCGGCGACCCGGTGTACGGGCAAGGCAGGATCAAGGCTGATCTGGGACTGACTCGGCAGTTTCTTCACGCCTATCGGCTCTCGCTTAAACATCCGGTGACCGAGGAAGAACTGCTCTTCATCGACCCTCCGCCAGAAGATCTCGCCTCACGGCTTGCGGGTCTTGAGGAGTACTCGGCGGGCAGGACTCCTGCTGGGGACGAGGTCTTTGCGCTGCTGGATTCGAGCGCCGCGCACTAAGGCCGCCGAGCAGGTCCCGATAGTTGACGTAGACAGGTCAGCGGCGTCACTCTCGGCGTTTCGCCCGTCACCTGCCTGCATGGTAGAATCGCCGTCGGCTCTACTCACGGATTCCTAACGCACGCTACCTCGAAAGGACCCTCCCGAATGGCCTACAACGACCTCTTCCTTCGCGCCGCGCGCCTCCAGCCCACCGAGCGCACGCCGGTGTGGATGATGCGACAGGCTGGGCGCTACATGCCCGAGTACCGCGAGATCCGCGCGAAATACGGCTTCCTCGAGATGTGCCGCACGCCGGAACTGGCCGTCGAGGTTTCGATGCAGCCGGTAGACCTGGTGGGCGTGGACGCGGCAATCATGTTCTCCGACATCCTCGTTGGCTTCCCCGGAATGGGACTCGACCTTGAGTTCGCCAAGGGCGAAGGCCCGGTCATTCATAACCCCGTGCGCACCGCGGCCGACGTGGCCAAACTCGGCGTTGCCGATCCGCTTGAAGATACCGGCTTCGTGATGGAGATCGTCAAGATCCTGCGTCGCGAGCTCGAGAACAAGGTGCCGCTCATCGGCTTTGCTGGTGCGCCGTTTACGCTCGCAAGCTACGCCATCGAAGGCCATGGAACGCGTGACTACGAGAACTGCAAGGCGCTCATGTGGAGTGATCCCGAGGCGTGGGACCTGCTGCTCACCAAGTTTTCCGACACCACAATCGCCTACCTCAAGGCGCAGATCGACGCCGGCGTTCAGGCGGTTCAGGTCTTCGACAGCTGGGTCGGCTACGTTGCTCCTCGCGACTACGAGCGCTCGGTACTCAAGCACACCAAGCGCGTGATCGATGAGGTCAAGGCGCACGGCGACAAGGTCGTTCCCGACGGCGGCGTGCCCGTGATCCACTTCCCCAACGGCGCAACCTCGATGCTCGACCTCGCGCAGAAGGCCGGCGGTGACGTTATCGGCGTCGACTGGCGCCTCGACATGACCAAGGCCGTCGAGCAGATTCGCCCTGAGTTCGGCATCCAAGGCAACATCGACCCGGTCGCGCTCTTTGCCCCTGACGATGTGCTCGAGGAGCAAGTCGTTGAGATCCTCGAGGCCGTTGGCACGCGCCCGGGACACATCTTTAACCTGGGCCACGGCATCCATAAGACAAGCGATCCCGAGAAGGCCAAGAAGATGATCTCCTACGTACACAAGCACTCGGACCGCATCCGCGGCGGAGTTGGGGCGTAGCGATGTCGCGCACCGGCGTGGTGCTGCTTGGTTTCGGCGGTCCGGAAAGCCTCGAGTCGGTTCGCCCGTTCATGTGCAACCTCATGGATCGCGAGCCGTCTGACCAACTGGTGGACACCGTTTGCCAACGCTACCTCGCGATTGGCGGAGGTTCGCCGCTGCCTAACATCGCCGCATCGATCGCCGAGGGGCTCGAGGAGCGTCTGAGTCAGGCGGGCAGCCCCGCTCCCGTTCGCGTGGGCATGCGCTACTG
>JBAXEO010000089.1:0-8971 GCA_037140395.1 Coriobacteriia bacterium | reverse complement strand
GGTCGGCGGTACCGTCGGCGACATCGAGTCGCTGCCGTTTCTCGAGGCCATCCGTCAGCTCAAGAAGGACAAGGGCCGCGAGAACGTCTGCTACATCCACGTGACCCTCGTGCCGTGGATTGCCGCTTCCAGCGAGCTCAAAACCAAGCCGACTCAGCACTCAGTCAAAGAGCTGCGGAGCATCGGCATCACGCCCGACTTCATTGTCTGCCGCTCCGATCGGCCTATCGACGTTGGTATTCGCCGCAAGATCGGCCTGTTTTGCGACGTCGACCCCGGGGCGGTGGTCTCGGCGATCGATGCACGCAGCATCTACGACGTGCCGCGCAATCTGGCGGCGCAAGGCCTCGACGAGATGGTTATCGAGCGGCTCGGTCTGGAGTGTGGCGAGCCCGACATGACTGAGTGGGACGCGTTTGTCGCGCACTCGGCCTCTCTGGCCGACGAGGTCAACATCGCGCTGGTTGGCAAGTACGTGGCACTGCCCGACGCCTACCTGTCGGTCAACGAGGCGCTGGACCACGCGGGCATCTTCCACGACCACAAGGTCAACCTGCAATGGGTCGATGCAGAATCACTCACTCCCGAGGAGGTCGACCAGATCCTCAGCAAGATGGACGGCATCTTGGTCCCTGGCGGTTTTGGCATCCGTGGCATCGAGGGCAAGATCCGCGCTGCCTGCTACGCGCGTGAGAACCTGGTGCCGTACTTTGGTATCTGCCTCGGCATGCAAGTGGCTGTGGCCGAGTTCGCGCGCCACGTCGCCGGGCTTTCTGGCGCCAACTCCGCCGAGTTCGACCCGGTCACCGAGCACCCTGTCGTTGATCTCATGCGAGATCAGCAGGACGTGCACGACCTGGGTGGCTCCATGCGTCTGGGAACCTACCCGTGCAAGGTCGTCGAGGGGACCAAGGGGTCGGTGGCGTATGGCGAGGAGCTCATCTACGAGCGACATCGTCACCGCTACGAGGTCAACAACGCCTACCGTGATCGGCTTACCGACGCTGGCCTGGTCATCAGCGGTCTATCGCCGGACGGCAAGCTCGTCGAGATGGTCGAGCTGCCCGATCACCCGTGGTTTCTCGGTCACCAGGGACATCCGGAGTTCAAGAGCCGCCCAACGCGCCCGGCACCCCTGTTCCGCGATTTCATTGGTGCAGCTGTGGCGTTTAAGAACGCCCGCCCGGAGTGACCCGCGTGGACGCCGCCCGATTGCTCTCGACCTTCCTCGATCTGGTGCGGATTGATAGCCCAACGGGCAGTGAAGCTGCGTGCGCGAGCTACTGCGCCGAGGCTCTGCAAGCCGCTGGCTGCACGGTCCGCTTTGACGACAGCGCTGCTGCCACCGGATCTGATACCGGCAACCTCATCGCAATTCTGCCCGGTACGGTTCCTTCTACGCTGGGCCTTTCCGCGCACATGGACTGCGTCGAGCCGTGTCGCGGCGTGGTGCCGCGCGTCAGCGAGGGATTGATCGTTTCGGCTGGAGAGACTGTGCTGGGCGCCGACGATAAGGTGGGACTTGCCGCGGCCATCGAGGTGCTGCGCTGCCTGGCCGAGTCTGGCGAGGACGGTCCCACCGTCAAAGCCATCTTTACCGTGCAGGAGGAGATCGGCCTTCACGGCGCCAAGGAGCTCTCAGTCGCCGACTCCGCCTGCGACCTGTGCCTCGTGCTCGACGCCGACGGCACTCCGGGCGGCATCGTCGTAGGCGCCCCCACTCACTACACCTTCGCTGCCGAGTTCACCGGCCGAGCCGCCCACGCGGGACTGGAGCCAGAGCGAGGCATCTCGGCAATCCGCATGGCTGTCGACGCGATCAGTCACATGGAGCTCGGCAAGCTGGATTCGGCGACGACGGCCAATGTCGGCTCGATCCGAAGCGATGGCGCC
Source organism: Coriobacteriia bacterium (assembly GCA_037140395.1). Taxonomy (GTDB): domain Bacteria; phylum Actinomycetota; class Coriobacteriia; order Anaerosomatales; family JAAXUF01; genus JBAXEO01. The sequence continues at coordinate 7,078 of JBAXEO010000089.1, read as the reverse complement.
ACCAACGTGGTCGCTGCTCGCTGCGAGCTCACTGGTGAATGCCGCTCGCTTGACCGCGAGCGCGTGGAAGCGGTCCGGGACGAGATGGATGCGGCGCTCAAGAGCGCAGCCGATGAGCATGGCGGCAGCGTCGAAGTTGTCTGGACGCGCGAGTACGAGGGCTTCTCGGCTCCTGCGGACGACACTGCGGTGCAGCTGGTATCGGCGGCATGCGAGGATGTCGGCCTCACGCCTCGGCTCTACACCACCGGGGGCGGTTCCGACGCCAACGTGCTCTCGGCGATGGGCGTGCACACGCTCGCGCTCGCGTGTGGAATGAGCGGCGTGCATGGAACGGGCGAGCATCTGGCGGTCGCTGACATGGAGGCGCTCGCGGCGCTGGTGCTCGCGGTTGCCAGGCGCATGGCGTCGGGCGGCGTGGCGTGAGGCTCGTCTGGGCCAACGTCGCAACCGTTTTGCATACCGACTCGCTAATCCAAGAGCTCCAAGTCGTTACCGACGACGATCTGCCTCCTTCAATCGCAATCAACTATCCCGGCCTCGCAGGGGTATGCGGTGCCGGCGAGCGCGTCTTGCTCAACGCGACGGCCGTGGGGCTCGGGCTCGGCACGGGCGGCAAGCACTTTGTGGTCGCTCGGCTCGGCGATGGGCGCGGTGTGGCGCTCGAGCAGCCTTCCGGCGGGCACATCATGAAGCTCCGCTATACGCCGCTGCAGATCGACGTCATGTCGGTCGAGGCGCCGGAGAGTCCTCATCACGACGTGATGCTGAATGCCGATGAGCTCGTCGGGATGCCGGTGGTCTGCTGCGGACTGCACAGCCAGGTATCGCTGGTCGCCGCTGCAATCAAGCAATCCGACCCCGATTGTTCTGTCGCCTACTGTATGACCGACAGTGGATCGCTGGCGCTGCCGCTTTCCAACGTCGTCAGCGCCAGCGTCGACGCAGGCCTCATCGACGCGACAATCACCTGTGGGCAAGCGTTTGGCGGCGACTATGAGGCGGTCAACCTGCACTCCGGCCTTCTTGCGGCCAGACACGTGGCCGGTGCGGCTGTCGCGATTGTCGCTATCGGACCGGGCATGGTCGGGACCGCCACTCCGTTCGGCCACGGGGGAGTGGCGCAAGGGGAGGCCGTCAATGCGGTCGTCTCACTCCAGGGAACGCCGATTGTCGCCCTGCGGCTTTCGTTCACCGACAGCCGAGAACGCCACCGAGTGGTCAGTCACCACACACTGAGTGCCCTCACACGTGTCGCGCTCGCCCCGGCTCTCGTGGCGGTTCCTACGCTCGAAGCCGAACAAGCCGAGCAGGTCGATATCGCTCTCACCGCTGCGGGTGTGTGGCGGCTTCACGAGAGGGCACCGATGGCGAACGAGATGGTGCCCGATCCCGATATGCGTGGCGTTGAGGTCACCACGATGGGCCGCGGCCCGCTAGACGACCCCGCCTTCTTCGCGGCAGCTTTCGCAGCAGGAGCAGTCGCTGGGGACGTGGTGCGCGGCAACTCTGGTCTTTGCTGACCTGCGGTCAAGCGGCCCTCACTGAACTTCAGCGAGGTCAGCTAGCGCACGGTGAGGGTCGATGGCGACGCCCCCTCCATTGTGACTTTGGTGTCGCCGGAAATCGCCGTCGCGTAGTAGACGTAGGTGCCCTTCTTGGTGGGAGCTTTGGCCGTTGTGCGCCACGTCTGGGTCGAGCCAGATGTCGACACCTTCTTGAGCGCGTAGGTCTCGTCGTACGTCCCCGGCTTTGCCGTGATGCGCATGGTCACCTTCTCGGGTGATCCCTTAACTTTGGCGGTCATGGTGATCGTCCCGGACGCGGTCACGCTGTCGGGCTGGATTTCGCGCGAGACCACCGTGAGCGTGGTAGAAGTGGCGGATGACGGTTTGGGGACGTCGGCCTTCGCCGTATCCAATTCCGCGATGAGTTGCTCGTTGGATTGCCTCACAGCCGCCATCGATGCCTCGGAGCTAGCCAAACGGGTTTCGAGTGCACCGACTTTGGCATTGGCCTCAGTGACCTGGCCCGAGAGTTCTGTTCGGGCCGCTTCGATCTTCTTGGCATTTGCGGCTTGGCCAAAGAAGTACATCGTGGCCATACCAACTCCGAGACCCACAATCAGGGACACAATCACCCATCCCCAGAACTTGCCTTCCTGCATGCGCATGTACGCCATCCGTGGGCTCCCCTCAGGCCTGACCGGCCGCTCATGTTCTGTTCCATAATAGTATGAGATGCTCCAAAGGTCGCATCGGGGTTGATCGGGGATATGAAGTTTGTTGAACCGAGACATCCTTGGCGTAAACTGATGCAGGTTTGCTCAATCTCTATGCATGCGTGGATTGGATTCAATCCGCACAGATGGCCGTCACCGCTAGCCGAAAGGGAGTGTGCACGTGATTGTTGGAGTGCCCAAGGAGATTAAGAACAACGAGTTTCGCGTCGGCATGACGCCGGGTGGCGCGCGTGAGTTCATCACGCATGGCCATACCGTTTTGATTGAGAAGTCCGCAGGCGAAGGCTCTTCGTTCACCGATGCGGAGTACCTCGCCACCGGTGCCGAGCTTGTAGATACCGCCGAGGAGGTCTTCGCCCGCGCCGACATGATCGTGAAGGTCAAGGAGCCGCAGGCCATCGAGATCGAGCGCCTGCGCCACGGCCAGATCCTCTACACCTACTTGCATCTTGCTCCCGACTACGAGCAGACGATGGGTCTTCTCGGCTCCGGTGCCATCGGTATCGCGTACGAGACCGTCGAGCTGCCCAATCATTCCCTGCCGCTCCTGGCACCGATGTCGGAAGTTGCTGGACGCATGGCCGCTCAGGTGGGCGCGACTTACCTGCAGAAGCCGTTCGGTGGCCGCGGCGTGCTCATGGGTGGCGTGCCAGGTGTGCTGCCCGCGAACGTAGTCGTGCTGGGTGCCGGAGTTGTCGGCATCAATGCCGCTTACATCGCGTGCGGCATGGGCGCTCACGTCAGCGTGCTCGATGTCAGTCTTGATCGTCTGCGTTACATCGATGAGCTCTGGGGCAACCGCATGCGGACCATCTACTCGAGCAAGCACAACATCGAAGAGGCGGTCTACGCTGCCGACCTCGTCATCGGTGCCGTCCTGCTTCCGGGCGCCAAGACCCCCTACCTCATCACCAAGGACATGCTCCCCAACATGAAGCGCGGTTCAGTAGTCGTCGACGTCTCTGTGGACCAGGGCGGTTGTATCGAGACCACCCACGCGACCACCCACGCCGACCCCACCTACTTTGTCGATGGCGTTCTGCACTACGGCGTCGCCAACATGCCCGGTGCCGTGCCCAATACCTCGACGCTCGCGCTCACCAACGCGACGCTGCGCTACGGTCTCGCCATCGCCGACAAGGGATGGAAGCAGGCTGTCCTCGATGACGCCGCCTTGGCCAAGGGCGTCAACGTGATGGAAGGCAAGCTCACGTACGCGCACGTCGCCGAGGCGCTAGGCCTTGACTACACCCCGCTGGAGTCGCTCATCGCGTAGCGAATCCACGGGCCGTCACCAGCAGGAATTCGAGTGGCCGTCCCAGCAGGGGCGGCCACTTCTGTCTGCCGGAGCGCATTGCGCTCGCACCCCGTCAGCACTAACGTGGCAGGTACCGAGGATTCTCGGCCGCGGGAGGGAGAGAACCGTGTTTGTTTTGATTGGACTGGTTGTTCAGATAGTCGCGGTGATCATCGGCATTGTCGTGCTTCTGTGGGTCGTGGGCTTCCGCGTCATCCGCAGTGACAAGGTGGCCGTGGTCGAGAAATGGTGGAGCCTCAAGGGTTCGATCAAGGACGCCATCATCTCGCTGCACGGGGAGGCGGGGTATCAGCCCAACGTTCTGCGAGGTGGTATTCACTTCCGTTCGCCGCTCATGTATCGCGTTCACGTTATGCCGCTCGTCACGATCTCGCAGGGCAAGATCGGCTACGTCTTCGCGCGCGACGGTGTGCCGCTTCCTCCGGGGCAGACCCTGGGCAAGGTCATCTCGGGCAACACGTTTGAGGATGTCCGCGCCTACATCGACGGCGGCGGTCAGAGGGGCCCTCAGCGCCAGATACTGCGAGAGGGCACCTACGCCTTTAACCTCGCGCAGTTCATCATCATCACCGAGGCGCAGATCTACTATCTGCCCATGGGCTCGGCGGCGGACCAAGGCTCGATCCAGATGATGGCGCAGCACCTCAACTCGGTGGATGGGTTCAATCCCATCGTCATCAAGGGCGCCGACGATATGACTGGCATCATGACCGTCAACGACGGCCCCTCGCTGCCGATGGGCGACATCATTGCCCCCAACGTCGGCGACAAGCAGGACGATGCCAACTACCACAACAACTTTCAGGATCCAGAAGCGTTCCTTGCAGGCGGAGGTTTCCGCGGGCGGCAGTATCAGGTCCTCACCGAGGGCACGTACTTCGTCAACCGGCTCTTTGCGACGGTCGAGCTCATCAACAAGACTGTCGTGCCCGTGGGCTATGCCGGGGTCGTAGTCTCCTACTACGGTCCCAAGGGCGCCGATACGTCGGGCGAGGAGTACCGACATGGTGAGCTGGTCACCATGGGCAACCGCGGTGTGTGGAGTGAGCCGCTCATGCCGGGCAAGTACGCCTTCAACACCTACGCCGGCTCCATCAGCATGGTGCCCACCACCAACATCATCCTCAAATGGATTGCGGGTCAATCCGGGGATCACAACTTCGACGAGAATCTCGCCGAGGTGAGCCTGATCACCAAGGACGCATTCGAGCCCCTCCTGCCGTTGTCCGTGGTCATCCACATCGACTACAAGAAGGCGCCGCTCGTCATCCAGCGGTTTGGCGACATCAAGATGCTGGTCAACCAGACGCTCGATCCGATGGTCTCGGCGTATTTCAAGAACGTGGGGCAGATTAGGACACTCATCGAGTTGCTCCAGCAGCGCTCCGAGATCCAGGCGAAGTCCAGCGTCGAGATGATGGAGCGGTTCGCGCACTACAACCTCGAGCTCGAAGAGGTTCTCATCGGCACGCCACATTCGGTGCCGGGCGACGACAAGATCGAGCAGATTCTCATGCAGCTGCGTGACCGGCAGGTCGCCGTCGAGAAGCTCGAGACGTACGAGAAGCAGCGCATCGCCGCCGACAAGGAGCGCGAGCTGCGGCAGGCTAACGCAATCGCGCAACAGCAAACGGTGCTCACCGAGTCCGAGATCAACATCAGCATCCAAGAGAACGCCGGCCGCGCCGAACTGCAGCGTGCGACACAGGACGCCGAGCGCGTGAAGACACTGGCCGGCGCCGACGCCGAGCGCGTCAAGCTCCTCGCGGGCGGAGAGGCCGAGCGTATCAAGCTCGTCGCCGCCGCGGATGCCGACAAGGAAGCTCGTGTCGGTGTCGGCCGCGCCATCGCGATCGAGGAGCAAGTCCGAGCGTACGGTGGTCCGCAGCTCCAGCTCATCCAGGAGGTCATGAACCGACTGTCACAGGCTATCGAGACGGCGGGGATTCCGATCGTTCCCCACACCTACGTCCAGACCGGGAGCGGCGGCCCGGGCGAAGGGGAGGGCGGCGGAGCCAACGCCTTCGGCCTGCTCATGACCCTCTTGGCTACCGAGAAGCTCCAGACCACCGGCGAGCTGGCCCCGGCCGATCCCGCCCAGACCGAGGCGGCCCGCGCGATTCGAGCGAGCATCCGCGACCAGATTGTCGAAAGTCCCCCGGCCCCAAAGACCGCGCATCGGAGCGCGCCCACGACGACCGCGAAGCCGAAGATTGCTCCCGCGGGCGCCGTACCCGAGGAGCCTCTAACTCCGGCCGCTGAGCCAGAGGCCGACAAGCCTGTAGAGAAGAAGAGCGACGAGGTGAAATAGCGCCCCGGACAAAGTTGTTCGCGAGTTGTGATGCTCCGCCTCCGGGCGGGGCATCACGTGTCTCTGGAGCAGGGGCCAGCGGCCTATACTGGTGTCGTGAATTCCTACGTCACCGAGTACTTGGGCTATCTCTCCGTCGAGCGAGGGTATTCTCGGCATACCATCGCTGCGTACGGTCGCGACCTGCGCGACTACGTTGCATTCCTCACCGGGCGCGGAGTCGCCGATCTCACTGCCGTCACTCGCGAAGATGTCACCGCATTTATCGGCGCCCTCTGGGAACGCGGCCTTGCTCCCAGTACGGTCGAGCGCCGGGTTGCGGCAGTCAAGGGTCTTCACAAGTTCCTCGTGAGAGAAGGAATCACCGACAACCATCCCACTGCCCGTTTGCCGCTCCCCAAGGTTCCCGAGCGTCTTCCGGAAGTGATCTCGATTCAGGATGTCGACCGGTTTCTCGGTCAGCCGTTTCCTGACTCGCCCGCCGGGCTTCGCGACCGCGCCATGCTTGAGACGCTCTACGGCTGTGGGCTTCGAGTGAGCGAGCTGACCGGACTCGAACTAGCTGGCATGGATCTGTCGGCTGGCTACGTCAGAGTCTCGGGGAAGGGGAGCAAGGAGCGGGTTGTGCCGATTGCCGGGATGGCCGTTCATGCTCTCGATGCCTACCTCAGGAATGGGCGCCCGTACCTGCGCCCCAAGAGCTCGCTGCGTGGCGTGGACACCTCGGCGGTGTTCGTCAACGCGAGGGGGGGACGACTGTCTCGGCAAGGGGTGTTCGGAATCGTGCGAGCGTATGGGGAGCGAGTCGGACTCAAGATGCATCCGCACACGCTGAGGCACTCGTTCGCCACCCACTTGCTCGAGGGTGGAGCCGATCTGCGGGCCTTGCAGGAGATGCTGGGACACGCCGACATCACCACGACGCAGGTGTACACGCACGTGGATCGGCGCCACATCCGCGAAGAATACCTGTCGACGCACCCTCGCGCGCGCCTACGCTGAGGCGCGGACGAGGGCCACAAGCACCATCACGACGGCGACCATCACCAGAATCAGCGCGTCCGTTGGCAGCTGAAGGTTCCAGCTGCCGCCAAGCAGTGAACGCGCGACATACAGGGCCGCGACGATTACTGGGACTGCCAGGAGTGGGAGTCTGATTCGTGGTCGGGGAAGCACGTCGGCGTCTCTTCTCTGGGAGGGTCTACTG
>JBAXEO010000088.1:0-8983 GCA_037140395.1 Coriobacteriia bacterium | reverse complement strand
TACTGTCCCTGAAGCTGGGGTGGGAGTCGCCGACTCCAAACGACCTCACCGGCCGGATGATTGCGCTACCGCGGATGCTACTTCCCTGGACCAAACGCAATGAGTCCGACGACGATCGGGCCTAGGCCCCTGCGCCTGACGAGTTCTAGCGGACGTCTATCCAGAGGGGATTCGAGTAAAACCAAAGGCTCTTCCACGCGTTGGCGGGAGAATTGGCCCCTACCGCGTCCATCATCGGATTCCCCGCTGCGTCAGTCATTCCCGGCGTGTTCGGCGCAAGGTTAGTTGCCCGCAGGCGCAGGTACATCGAGCCATGGATGCTGGGTAGTGAGTAGGTAGCGGCGTACCAACCGTTGCCGAGTTCCCGGAGGTTCTCGGCCTTGAAGGTCCTGATGACCTCAGCGCTCGGGTTCGTGGATGCGTCCCACGACGTTGTGCCCTTGACCGCAGGTCCGGTCACGCTGCCGCTGATGAGATCAAGGTGGTCGACTTTAGGGCTGCTGCCGTCGTTGTTCGTGGCCGGCGTGTGAAACTTGATGGTGACGAGAGCACCATTTCCGCGGCTAACCGTGAGTGCATCGCGACCCATCTCGACCTTCGTACCATCGCCCTCTGCCGAGAACTCCAGCCCGTCTATCAGGTCGCCAAAAGACGAAAACGATCGACCGCTCTTGAGACCGTCAACCAGCGATGTCATGTCCCCCGGTTCCGAGACGAACGTCCAGTTCTTGGCGTACTCCCCGGGCCAGAACGAGGTAGTGGTGTTGTGAAAATCGCTGTTCGCGAAGGTGTGGAAGCGCGAACCGTTAGCCAAAATCGAGTCCCAAACGCCCCCAACCTTGGCGAGCCAGATATCGGCGCCCTGATAGGTGCGTGCAAGCGGATTCTTCGACCCGTAGTCGCCACGATCGGGGTCCTTTTGGTAGCCGGGCATTCCCTCAAACCCTGCGGTCACACGCGGACCTGCCGCAATGAAGTCACGCACGTCGCTGGGTTTGTACGCGAGTGCCTTCGATGGATGGTTCAGGACCAAATAGGAACTGTCGGCGTGGTTGGCCTCGAGCCATTCGACGCCGTTGACGGCGCTGAGGGCGGTATCGTTGTCCTTGGGCGGCGAGCCCGGAAACGATGTAGACGTCGAGTGGCCGTCAAAGCGGTAGTCAAACTCGGCAAGCGCGGCCGGCTCCTGGGAAACGAAACCGACACTGGCGTGCTCATGCGTAGGAACGTTCCATTCCTCAGCCTGAAGGAGGATCTTGTCCGGGAAACTGAGTCGAAGATCGCGAATGATGGGCCACGACCAATTCATCAGCGACCACCATCGCGGCGTCGCCACAACGGGGGTGCCAAAAGGATCGTGGTTGCCCATCCCGCCGTGCTCCGAGTTGGCGAACCAATCCAAACCGTACTCACCGAGAGCCTTCTCGGCCACCTCGACTTGAGTTCTTGCTCCGTCGGTGAGGTACGTGTGTGTGTGCATGTCACCCGACTCCCACTTGCCCCCCTGTGCGGGCTCTGGGATAGCGGCAGCAGTCCCGCTGCCTTCTGCGCTTCTGGCTGCTGTGTCCTGGGCGGTCGAGACCGCAGTGCTCTTGAGCTGCGGGACCTTCGAACGGCTCCACGCAGTTACCCCGGTGGCGAGCAACGCGACGCCCAGGAGGACCATCAGCACAAGAGCTATGCGCAACCATTTGCGCGACCGCACCTGCTACTGCCCCTTTTGCCGGTCGCGCAGCGCCCGCTCGACGTCGCGCTTCTGGTCTTTCGACGCGATGTCGGCTCGCTTGTCATAGTCCTTCTTGCCGCGCGCCAGACCGATCTCGACTTTGAGCATGTTGTTGGTGTTGAAGTACATCTTCAGTGGCACAAGCGTGAACCCGCGCTCCTTGGTCTTGGTCTTGAGGTAGCGGATCTCCTTCTTGTGCATCAGGAGCTTGCGCGGACGGTCGGGATCGGTGTTTGAGCGATTCCCGTGACTGTACGGTGCCACATGCACGCCGAGCAGCCACATCTCGTCTCGGCGGATTGTGGCGTAGGACTCACGCAGCGACGCACGATTGTCCCGAAGCGACTTGACCTCGCTACCGGTGAGTTCAATGCCGCACTCAAAAGCCTCGTCTACAAAGTAGTCGTGGTAGGCCTTCTTATTGTTGGCAATGAGCTTCTCTTCGCGCGGCATTCAGTGAAGTCCTCAGGTTATGGAAGTGAACAGCGGAGCCGCGTCTATGGTGTGAAATCGGTGTCTGGCTTCAAGTCGAGAACAAAACGCGTCAAGAGCTTGACCGTAAAGTCGAGATCCTTGAGCGAGAGTACCTCGGTCGGCGTGTGCATGTAGCGCAGCGGTATGGAGACCAACGCTGCGGCCTTGCCGCCTCTGGACAGCTGCATCGCGTTCGCATCCGTCCCAGTGCCGCGCGGCTCGGCCCCCAGCTGATAGGGCACCTTGGCCTTCTCGGCAGCCTTGACGAGCAGGTCGAAGAGCGCGGGATTTATGTTGGGACCTCGCGCGATGATGGGGCCCTCGCCGCACGTCGCCTCACCGTGCTTGCGCTTGTCGATGTCCGGGTAGTCGGTAGCGTGGCCAACCTCGACGGCAATCCCCACCTGCGGATTCACGCCGTATGCCGAGGTGATACCACCGCGAAGACCGACCTCCTCCTGGACGGTCGCCGCGGCGATTAGATCGCCGGGGGCTCCACCGGCCTTCTTGACTTCCTCGAGCACCCGAGCCGCAATCCAAGCGCCCATCTTGTCGTCAAATGCGCGCGACACCGCCAGATCGTCACCAAAGGTCTCCATCCCGACGTCGAACGTGATCGGGTCGCCAATGCGCACGCGCTTCTTGACCTCATCGCCGGATAAACCCAAGTCGATGAAGAGTTTGTCGATCTTGGTGATGCTCTTGCGCTCATCGTCCTCGATGAGATGAATAGGCTTGCGGCCCATCACGCCGAGCAGCTCACCGTCGCTCGTGTGCACCTTGACGCGCATTCCCGGCAGGACAGCCGCGTCCACACCGCCGATAGCCGCAAAGGAGATGAATCCTTCTTTGCTCACGTAGTTCACCATCAGGCCGATCTCATCGATGTGGCCCGCGAGCATCACCGAGACACCGCCCTTGATCCCCTTGAGGAGCGCGTGGACCGAACCCATGACATTGGTCTCGACCACGTCGGCGACACCGGTCAGGCGATCGCGAAACACCCTAGCGGCCGGCTGTTCGAATCCCGAGGGTGACGGAGCCTCTACCAGTGCGGACAGGAATTCAAGATCCTTCTTGTGCATGAATCGGCCTCCGAATCAAATGTGAGATGCAACTAGTCTAGCGGTGCGCGCGGCGAGCGACCACCTGCTGGTCTCGAGGAGTGCCTTCGGGTACATTCCTTTCTGGAAGCGGGGCGAACGGAGCACCGCACTCAAACCTCAGCACCCCCTCGTCCCGAGAGGCCCGAATGAAGCTCTACTTCGTACGCCATGCGACCGCCGCAAGGAAATCCACGTGGAGCAAGGACGACGACCTACGCCCCCTCACGCGCGCGGGACGTGCCCACTTTCGCAACGCTGCCACATCGCTTATCGCCGCAGGGATGCTTTCCCCGGATCGAATCCTGACCAGCCCACTCGTCCGTGCCACGCAAACCGCCGCGATTTTGAGCCGCGCGCTGAGCTCCGAAGTCCCGATTCAAGAGGAGTGGCGTCTTGGCCATACGTTTGACGTGAACGACCTGCGTGCTCTGCTCGCCCAAAAGCCCCGCGCCAAGTCACTTGCGATCGTCGGCCACAACCCCAGCATGTGCGCGGTGCTTTCGCAGATCACCGGCGACTGCGACCTTGACTTGCGCAAGGGGGCCGTCGCGCTGATTGAGATTTCTGATGCGAAGATGCCCTCCGGCCGGCTTATGTGGCTCGCGCCGCCAACGCTCTTTGGGCCGCCTTGCTAGCAAGCGAGCGATGAGGCGCTACGCGAGCTCCATGTCGATGCGCGAGTCGCCGAGCGAAACGTTGAGAATCCGGACGTCGACCGCCTGCCCAAGCCGGTAGTGCTCGCCATGCTTCTCGCCAAACAGCCAGTGCTTTGCTGCGTCGTATCGGTAGTGGTCGCCGGGCAGCGAATCGATGTGGACAAGGCCTTCGGCGGTGTTAGCGAGCTGGGCAAAGAAGCCGAAGTTCGTCACCCCTGTGATGATTCCCGAGAATACCTCGTCGAGATGCTGCGCCATCAACTCGCACAGTTTGAGGCGTACCGAGTCGTTCTCGGCCATTTCGGCCTCGCGTTCCATCTGGCTGGCATGCTCGGCCAGCCAAGTGAGTTCGGGCAGCATGCCGGCGGAGTTGGGATCCGTGTCCAATGCGCCTCGCAGCTGGGCCTTCAGGAGCCGGTGGACGATGAGGTCGGGGTAGCGCCTGATGGGACTCGTGAAGTGCGTGTAGGCCTCGCTGGCCAGGCCGAAGTGTGGCGCGAGGTAGTCCACGTAGCGCGCGCGCTCCAAGGCGCGCAGGAGCAGTGAGTTGATCAGGAGCTTCTCGGGGCGGCTGTGGGCGAACTTGACGATGCGCTGGAACGTGGCGGGCGACGCACCGTGAATATCCTTGATGGGATAGTCGAACTCCCGCAAGACAAGCGCGATTCGGTCCAGTGCCTCCGGCTCGGGGTCCTCGTGGATGCGGTAGATCATGGGTGCCTTGGCGTCGCGCATGTGCCGCGCAACGACCTCGTTGGCCGCTATCATTGCCTCTTCGATTGAGTTGGTCGCCACGGTCCGTTCTCGGAGTACGACCTCGAGCGGGGCGCCATCGCTGTCGAGCTTGACCTTTGCCTCGACGGTCTCGAAGTCCAGCCCGCCACGCGCGACTCGGCGCTCCCCTATCTTGGCCGAGATTCGTGCGAACTCGACCAGCGCCCGTTCGCTCTGCTCATCCGGGAATGGCTCGGCTCCCGAGAGCCAGGAATCTACCTGGCCGTACGAGAACCGCCGATCCGACCGCATCACGGACGGGAAGATCTTGTACGCCTCGACCACGCCATCCTTTGAGAGCGTCATGTCCACCGAGAAGGACACGCGATCTTCCCCTGGATTGAGCGAACAGATGCCGTTGGAGAGCTCCTCGGGCAGCATGGGGAGCACGCGATCGACCAGATAGACGCTGGTGGCGCGCATCCGGGCCTCGTTGTCGATCGAGGAGTCCCACGGCACATAGTGGCTCACGTCGGCGATGTGTACGCCCAGCTGAACGCGGCTATCCTCGGCATACTCGATTGAGATCGCATCGTCAAAGTCGCGCGCATCCGCCGGGTCGATGGTGAAAGTGAATCGCTCGCGGATGTCTACTCTGTCCGGCTCGGCGGCCAAAGCCTCCGCGATATCCAGCCTGATCGTGGCGGCCTCCTCGGCGACCAGAAGCGGAAACTCGGTGCGAAGACCGTGCTCTCGGATGATGATCTCGATCTGAATACCCGGATCTCCCTCGCGACCCACAATCTCTTCGACGTAGCCCTGCGCCGAGTGCGTTCTCGACGGATAAGCGGTCAGCCGAACCACGACGATATCACCACTTTCCGCCTCGCCCATCCCATTCTGTGACACGAAGACGTCGTGTCGGATGCGGCGATCCGCGGGAGAGACGATGCCGATGGCACCGTGCCGATCAAAGCGCCCGACCAGCGTGGTGTTGGCACGCTCGACAATCTTGGCCACGGCTCCGGCGCGCCCCTGGCGCCCACGATGTGCCTCAGGGCGAACAGCCACGAGATCACCGTGCATGGCGCCGCCGATGTCCTTGGCCGGGATGAAGAAGTCGCCCTCGGAGGCCTGGACAAAGCCGTAGCCATGCCGAGTCATCGAGAGCCGGCCGATGATCTGGCCATGTGGACGAGCCTTCGAGCCGCGCCTCTTGCCGCCCACAGCGCCCCCTCTGGAAGAACGTGCGTCCGATTCTGAAGTCTACCGCACAGCCCGAGGCAGTCCTCCGACGGCATGAGGGGTGCTACAATCCCTCAAACGAACCGCTCGCACCACGCACTGGAGCCGCCCAATGGATCCCCATCGTGACCTCGCGCCCTGCCTGATCGGCAGCGGAACGCTCGCTCATCCGCGTGACATGCTCAGGGCCCTCGAGACCATCGAGAACCTTGAGTACTCGTTCACCGTGCACGGAGATATCGTCAGCGAGGGACGCGCAGCGCTGGTGAAGCTGATGGCCGACCCCGAGTCATCCACCCTGGTGGTCAACGACTGTCTCTTCCTCAACGTGCTCTCATTCCGCTATCTGGACTTTGAGCAGCTGAGTGAGGAGAGCTGGGGCTTCACGCTCTTTGGCGACGGCTCCACGCTGCGACTCGTCTCACTTCCCGAGACCGAGGATGACGCAGAAGACGCCAAGCGCCCTCACCTCCTACTGGAGGAGACCATCCCCGACTTCGAGTCGATCATCGTGTTTGACGACGAGGACGACGAAGAGTAGCGGGCACGCGAAAGTCAGTTGCCGCCCTTGATCTTCTGTTTGACGACGTCGAGCGCCTTCTGAAGTTGCGTGTCGGTCTTCTTGTCGGCTTGCTTCTCTCGGTCCATTACCACGATGACATCCGGCGTCAGACCAATACCATTGATGACGCGCTTCTTTGGGGTGAGATAGTGGGCGATGGTGAACTTGACTGCGCCACCGTCGGGAAGCTGCTCGATGGTCTGCACACTCCCCTTGCCAAACGATGTCTCCCCCACGAGTACCGCACGTGCGTAGTCCTGGAGTGCGCCAGCGGTGATCTCACTGGCTGAAGCTGAGTCGCCGTTGATGAGCACCGCCATGGGGGCGTCGGTAATCTTGTTTCCGTTGGCGCTCAAGACCTGCTCCGGCTTGCCGCGCTCGTCAACTCTGACGATAGCTCCGTCGGCGATGAAGAGCGACGAGACGTCGACGGCCTGGTCGAGCAACCCACCGGGATCGTCACGCAGGTCGAGCACGAACCCCTTCACGCCCTGCTTGGTGAGATCCTGGACGGCCTTTTTGACATCGTCGACGGCCTTCGCGTTGAACTGTCCGAGGCGGATGTAGCCCACGTCACCGATCTTCTCGGCTTTGATGTTGGGATAAATGATCTTGGCTCGGGTGATATCAAACGGGAGCTGGGTGGGTTCCACGTGCGGATCCTTGGTGGGCCGAGACATGACGACCTTGACCTTGGTGCCCTCCTCGCCTCGGACGCGCTTGACCACTTCTTCGGTGGTCCATTTGGCCCGAGTGACACCGTCGATAGACGTGAACACGTCGCCAGCCTTGATACCGGCTTTCTGGGCCGGAGTATCCGGGAAGACCTCGACTACGTAGGCCTGCCCTTCCTTGTTCTGACCGAGAGTGACTCCGATGCCACCAAAGGCACCCATCGTCTCCTCGTTAAACGCCTTGTAGTGCGTCTTGTTGAAGTAGACCGCGTACTTGTCTCCACCGCTGTCGAGCAGCCCCTGGATGGCGCCGGCCGTCGCAGAAGTCTCGCTCGGCGGCTCAAGTGCGCGCGCCTTGAGGAGCTTGTTGATGTCATCGACTGCAGCTCCGACGCCGCTCGACGCCGCGTCAGGCGACGGAAGTGCCGTCAAGCTGCCAAGTGCAGGCGAGATCTTGGACACCGCAAAACCGCCGATGAAACCGACCGAGAGGATGATGACGCTCATCGCCACGGCAAGGATTACCTTGGTGGATCTGTTCATATGGTTGAACCGCTTTCGTGTTGTTGTCCCGGTGAGAGGACGAGCGATCTAGACCTTCAGGTAGCGGCTGAGCGCAAATCCTGATCCGGCCAGACCGATGACGACCCCCGCAATCGTGAGCGCTGCGGCGATCTGGAAGGTGGCGCCACCGCTCATCCCCACAGGGAGGAACGGAAGAGCCTCACCGAGCCGAGGCATGATGAGCGCTTGCAGTCCGACGATTGAGAGAATTGCAAGGGCCGCGCCAATCAGTGACTGCAGTAGGCCCTCGAGCAGGAACGGCGTCCGGATGAACCAGTTGCTCGCTCCCACAAGGCGCATGATGCCGATCTCCTTGCGCCGGGCGTAGATGGCGAGGCGAATGGAATTGTTGATAAGGATGAGCGAGACGACGGCGAGCATGGCCACGAAGGCGACCTCGAGCCAGCGAAGGACGCGCGTGAACGCGAAGAGCTTCTTGACGATCTGCTGACCGTACTTGAGTGACTCCTCGGGATTGTCGGGGCGATCGGCGACCTTGATAAACAGCGCATTCGCCTTGATCTTGGCGACCATCTGCTCGACGGTACGAGGGTCCTTAAGCGTGACATCGAGCGACGCCGGCAGTGGATTGCCCTCGAGCTGCTGAATGATCTCGGGGCTCTGCGCCATGTCGAGCTTGAACTTGGCAAGCGCCTGGTCCTTGTTGGTGTAGGAGACTCCCTCGACCAGCGTGTCCTCGGCCACCAGCGACTGTTGGAGCGAGTTCACATCCGCGGTCGGGGCACCATCCTTGATGAATATCTGGATAGTTACCTTGTCCTCAACCGACTTGACCACGCTGTTGACGATCACGCCCGTGACGAGAAAGACGCCAACGAGCAGCAGCGATAGATAGATTGTTATGACCGCACCGAGCGTGATGGCCCAGTTACGACGGAAGTTCTGAAACGACTCGCGGGCGAAGTACCCGATGTTAATCGGCATAGCCGTACACACCTCGGTCCTGGTCGCGGATGATCTTGCCATTGTCCAAGGCGATGACGCGGCGGCGCATGTTGTCGACCATGTCGCGGTCGTGCGTCGCCACGAGCACCGTGGTGCCGGTCTTGTTGATGCGCTCGAGCAGCTTCATGATGCCGAGCGACGTCTGCGGGTCGAGGTTACCTGTCGGCTCGTCGCACAGAAGCAGCGGCGGCCGGTTGACGAAGGCGCGAGCAATCGAGACGCGCTGCTGCTCTCCACCGGAGAGCTCGTCGGGATAGTTGTCGATCTTGTCCTCGAGTCCGACGAGACGCAACACC
>JBAXEO010000087.1:0-9076 GCA_037140395.1 Coriobacteriia bacterium | reverse complement strand
GTGTCGGGACGGGTCACAGTGCCCGCCTCGGCGAAAGGGAAACGCACGCGAGCGTCTCTGCTCGCCGCGCGAGTGTGATTGTACGCGATGGGGATGACAGAGGCGCGCGTTGGCTGGCCTCGCCGAGAAGAACTACTCCGGGAGCGGCTTCTTGCGCTTGCGGTGCTTGGGAGCGGCGGCAACGATGCTCATCGCGCGGCGCTTGAGGAGGCCCTTGGCGAAGTCGGCGTCGAACTCCATGCGATCCGCGGCCTCGATTCTGACCTTGTCGGTCGCCGCGCCCTGCACCAGCGCTAGAACGGCCACCAGCATCGCTGGGAACTCGGCATCGCCGTGGTAGCAGCGAATCGCCTCGTCGAGCCACGGCCACACCTTCTCGGAACGGCGGGCCGTGGTGGCGCCGTACGCACACAGCAGGCGGAAGGCGGCCAGACGCACGACGCCGGATTCCTCGTCGTGCAACGCGGTTTCGACCGCGGGAAGCGTCTTGTCGACGAGACGCGCATCAACCGGCACCAGCGCCTCGAAGGTACCGAGAATCTCCCAGCGCGTCTGCGACTCGGGACGGTGGAGTGCATCGGCGAGCTGGGGCGCATCGGCCTTGAGCAGCGCCGGCTTCTGGGCGGCGACCAGATTCACCACGCTGGCGGCGACCTGCCGAGAGCGTCGGTCTTCGCCCGCGAGGGCGTCAACGACCGACGCGAGGAGCTTTGGATCGGTGAGTGCGGACTCGGCGGTTGCGGTCTTGTCGGCATCGGGAGAGAAGGTGGATGTGTTCTTTACAGCCATGAGTCAGCTCCGGAGTCGTGTCGGCGGATTGTACTGAGTATTCCCAAAGCGGGGCCAGAATACGGCGCACGCGCCGAGGGATTATAGCAGACGGGCGCGGCGGGAGTGATTGCGGGGTGGGTGGAAGGCTATCTCGGCATCATGCCGTCCGATCCCTGACGACGACCTCAATATCGCACTCGAGGATGCGCAAAAGGGTCAGCATACTGTCAACCGTCTTGGTGTGGTTAGTCGTGTCGATGAGGCGATAGAACTGCGCCGGTGATGTGTCGAGCCGACGGATGATCTCGCGCTTGGATAGTCCGGAGCGCGCGATTCTTCGGTTGACCTCAACGGTCAATTCGAACAGAAGCAGGTCACGCATATAGTCAGGATCTTGATTGTAGTCGAGAGCCTGCTCGCCATGCACGAAGCCTTCTGCTCCAGAAGCGAGTAGATAGATGAACCCCTCGTATGCCGCCTCATGGTCGATCACCATCGAGACGATCGGATCTTCCGGCGTAGGGATCGGATCTGCCTTGACATAGGGGAATGGGTATTCCTTGCCACCAAGCACCAGCTCAAACACGCGCTTGTGGTTGTTTGCTTTCACCGATTCGACTCTCACAATCGACCCTCCAGTCGCAACTTCCGAATCAAGCTCATGATGCGTCGCGTTGTCTGACCTTCCATGGCCGCATCAGAATCCAGACTCCATTTGAGCACGAGCTCGTTGTCGCGAAAAACATGGACGTGGCGCGGTTCGTGGTCTCCCGTCCATGTGACGAACAGGTAGCCTCCGCGCCGAATTCTTGTCACGATATTTGATACCTCTCATGGTAGCACCTATCTGTGCCCAATGCACCGACCAATTGGAGTCTCGGGCACCGGCCTTACCAAATCCTGCCTCGGAACCAAACAGGCCGCCCCCGAGTGGGAGCGGCCTGCGATCGCGACCTAAGGATGTGTTCATTTCCGTCGGTTCTGGAGCGGTTCCGTCCTCTCCTAGCCGACCCGCGCGTGGAGCGAAAGGCCGAGAGCGCGTACGACCTTGATTACCGTCGCGAACTCCGGATTGCCATCTGGCGAGAGCGCCTTATAGAGGCTCTCCCTCCCCAACCCGGTCTTGCGTGCAACCTCGGCCATTCCCTGTGCCCGAGCGATGTCTCCGAGCACTGTGGCAACCAGCCCGGCATCGCCTTCTTCCAGCGCGGCCTCGAGGTAGAGCGCCATGTCCTCGGCGGTCTCGAGATAGTCGGCAGGATCCCAAGGTATGGTCTTGACACTCATGGGCGTGACCTCTCATCAAGTTCCTTCACAAGCCCTATGGCTCGCTTGATATCCCACTTCTGGCTACTCTTGTCGCCGCCCGCGAGAAGAACCACAAAATAGTCCTTTGCGATACATCGCTGCAAATGGTGCTCGAATGCGGGCCCTCCCAGCCTCTTGCCACTCCTTGCGCGGGGACGAGCGGAACATCACCATCCCCCGCTACCCCTACCGGAATCTTGCCGAGAACCAAACAGACCGCCCCCGAGTGGGAGCGGCCTGCGTGCAATCAGTGCTGGGCGTCGCTCGCCCTATGTGGCGGCAGTCCTACAAGTTGAACCCGCCATGCTTCTTGAAGTGCTCGGCGAGGCCGCCGTCAGCCAGAAGCTGCGCCATGACCGGCGGCAGCGGTGGAAAAGGAATCTCGGTGCCTTGCGTGAGGTTCTTCACGACGCCGGTTTCGAGCTCTACCGACAGCTCGTCGCCGTCGTCGATGAGATCGGTATCAATCTCAATGACCGGCAGGCCGGTGTTGATGGCGTTGCGGTAGAAGATGCGCGCGAACGTCTTGGCGAGCACCGCCTGCGTGTTCGAGTGGATGAGGACCAGCGGGGCCTGCTCTCGGCTGGAGCCCATGCCGAAGTTGGTGCCCGCGACGAGAAACGCGCCGTCCGGCTTGGCTTTGGCGTAGTACTCGGGATCCACGTCCTCCATCGCATGAACGGCCATGGCCTCCATGTCGGCGGACTTGAACTTGTGCTTGCCACTGATGATGTAGTCGGTGTTGATGTCGTCACCGAACTTGATTGCTTTGGCTTTGAGCTCCATACCGTGTGGCTCCTGGTTTCTCGGCGGCTTAGGCGAAGTACTTGCGCGGGTCGGTGATCTTGCCCTCGATGACCGAGGCGGCCACGGTGGCGGGGCTGCCCAGATAGATGAAGGCGTTGCCGTTGCCCATGCGCCCCTTGAAGTTGCGATTGGCGGTGGAGATGACGTTCTCGCCGTTGGACGGGACGCCGTTGTGCGTGCCGACGCACGGGCCACAACCCGGCGTGACGAGTGCCGCACCGGCCTCGACGAGCGTCTGGATGTAGCCGGCCTCGATGGCGTCGAGCAGGATCTGCCGAGAAGCCGGTGCGACGATGAAGCGCACGTCGGGGTGGATCTTGCGGCCTTTCAGGATGCTAGCGGCGATCGCGAAGTCCTCAAGGCGCCCGTTGGTGCACGTGCCGAGAACCCCCTCGGCAATAGGCGTTCCCTCGACTTCCTCGATCGGACACACGTTGTCGACCGAGTGCGGCTTGGCAATCTGGGGGCCGATGGCGTTGGTGTCGAAGTCGAGCGCGGTCTTGTAGACGGCGTCGGCATCGGCGTTTTGCGGCGCGGGGAACTTGTCGCCTCGGCCATCGAACCACGCAAGCGTCTTGGCATCGGCGTTCATCAGACCGGCTTTGGCACCGACTTCGATGGCCATGTTGCTCATCGTCATGCGGGCCTCGACGCTCAAGTCGTCGATAACTGGGCCGGAGAACTCAATCGCCTCGTAGGTGGCGCCGTCGGCACCGATCTGGCCGGCCAGGTAGAGGATAAGATCCTTGCTGAAGACGCCCGGCTGCAGCGAGCCGCCGTAGACGACCTTCATCGTCTCGGGCACCTTGAACCAGAGCTTGCCGCCGGCCATCGCAGCGGCGCCGTCGGTGGAGCCGACACCGGTCGAGAAGACGTTGAGCGCGCCGTACGTGCAGGTGTGGGAGTCGCAGCCGACCATCAGGTCGCCCGCAACCACGTGGCCCTTCTCGGGAATGAGCTGGTGGCACACTCCCTCTCCCACGTCGTAGATGGTGCAGCCGGTCTTCTTGCCGAACTCGCGCATCATGGTGTGCAGCGCGCTGACGCCCTCGACGGGTGACGGCGAGCTGTGGTCCATGACGAGAGCGACCTTGGCCGGGTCGAAAACCTGGTCGACGCCCATTCGCTCAAGCGCCTTGATGGCCAGCGGCGACGTGCCGTCCTGGCCCATGACGAAGTCGACATCGGCAATGACGATGTCGCCTGCGTGCGCGTCGGTACCCGAGTGGGCCGAGAAGATCTTCTCGGCGATGGTCTTTCCGGGCAGTGTGATCAGCCTCCTTGGGCGGCGTGCGGAAGGTGCGGGAGTGGCGCTAGTCGCCAAGCTGGGTGGACGCGCTGGCGACCTTGTAGTCGTTGTATATCTCGACCAGCTCCTTGTCGAAGAGTGGGCGATGCAGCTCGACGGTGGCGTGGCGGATGGTGGGGAGTATGGCGTTGGCCTCGTCGCGGCTGATCTCGATGCCGTACTCGGCGAACTTCATCTCGATGGTGCGCGAGCCAGAGTGCTTGCCGACGACGATCTGGCGGACCAGACCGACCTCCTCGGGCGAGAAGATCTCGTAGGTGTGCGGATTCTTCATGATGCCGTCGACGTGGATGCCGCTCTCGTGGGCGAACATGTTGGTACCCACAACCGGCTTCCACGCGGGCACGGTGCGCCCGGCGGCGTTCATGGTGTAGTTGACGATCTCGGAGAAGCGCTCGGTCTCGATTTCGATGTCGAGGCCTTCGATGTACTTGAGCGCCATGACAACCTGCTCAAGCGCGGCATTTCCAGCACGCTCGCCGAGGCCACCGAGAGTGACGTTGACCCAGGTCGCGCCACCATGGATGCCGGCGATTGCGTTGGCCGTAGCCATGCCGAAGTCGTTGTGAGTGTGCATCTCGATCTCGAGACCGGTCTGCTCGCAGAGCTCCTTGATGACCTTGTAGGTAGTGAGCGGCTCCATGATGCCGATGGTGTCGCAGAAGCGCAGTCGGTCGGCACCCTCAGCCTTGGCGGCCGCGGCGTACTCGAGCAGGAAGCCGAGCTCGGTACGACTGGCGTCCTCGGCGTTGACCGAGACGTAGACGCCCTCGCTCTTGGCGTAGGCGACCGACTCGCGGATGGAGTTGATGACCCACGCGCGGTCCTTCATGAGCTTGGTCTCGATGTGGATGTCGCTGGTTGCCAGTGAGATGGCCACGGCGTCGACGCCGCAGTCGATGGAGGTCTTGATGTCTGCGACGTTGGCGCGATTCCAGCCCAAGATCGAAGCCTTCAGGCCCAGGTGGGCGATCTCGGTGATGACCTCGGCCTCGTCGCCGCCCATGACCGGGATGCCGGCCTCGATCTGCTGGACGCCGATCTCGTCGAGGTACTTCGCGATCTGGACCTTCTCGGCGTTGGTGAACACGACGCCGGCGGTCTGCTCGCCGTCGCGCAGGGTGGTGTCGTCGAGCTTGATCGGCCGCTTGCCGAGATAGCTCTCGACCGGAAGCTCCCAGATCTTGGTGTGTTCCACGTGCGCGAACCTCTTCGTCTATCGGGGTCTGCCAGCCGCACGGAGCGGCACAGCGAATACGGCTTTGGGAAGCGGGACGCTCGGCGAGATCTCCCGAAGCGGACGCATATTGTACCGCAGCCGCCCATGTGTGTCAGGTAAGGTTAGTGAATGAACCACGAGGGGAATTCGCGCTCCGACGGAGGTGCAAGACGATGCGGGTCGAGCTGATATACGCGCCTGAGATGGGCAACTACCGCTTCGGTGTCGCTCATCCCATGCAGCCGGAACGCTTCACACTGGCGGTCGAGCTCGCTCGGGACTGGGGACTGCTGGGCGCCGACGGGGTTGCTGTAGTGCGTCCGCTCCCCGCAACCGACTCAGAACTCCTTCTCGCGCACGATTCCGCCTACGTGAACGCGGTGAAGCGAGCGTCGGCCGATGCGAACGGATGGCACGACGGGTTCGGCATCGGTGCGGGCGACACGCCGGCCTTCGCTGGCATGCACGAGGCTGCCGCGCTGGCCACGGGGGCCACCGTCCGCGGGCTACGCGATGTCGTCGCGGGCACCTGTCTGCGCGCCTTCTCCCCCGCAGGCGGCCTTCACCACGCGCATCGCGACCGAGCCGCCGGATTCTGCATCTACAACGACCTCGCCGTCGGCATCGCCGCAGCCATCGCCGAGAACCCCGGACTGCGCATCGCCTACGTCGACCTGGACGCCCACCACGGCGACGGCGTTCAGGAGGCGTTTTGGACGCGCAGCGATTGTGTGACGATCTCGGTCCACGAATCCGGGATGTACCTCTACCCCGGGACCGGACGGATTGTGGAGACCGGGAGCGGGCCCGGGGAGGGGTTCGCCCTCAACGTCCCCTTGCCGCCCGACTCCGGCGACGAGTGCTACGCCATAGTGCTCGCCGAGGTGGTCGCTCCCGCGCTGCGCGCCTTTGATCCCGACGTGATAGTGGTCCAGCTGGGCGCCGATTCCCACCGCAACGACCCGCTGACGCACCTGGACACAACGGTGGCAGGCCAGTTCGCGAACGCTCAGGCCCTGGTCGCCCTGGCCGAAGAGCTGTGCGGCGGGCGCATTTTGGCGACTGGCGGAGGTGGCTACGACACCTACTCCGCGGCACCTCGGGCGTGGGCATGCGTGCTGGCCGCACTGCTCGGCGTCGAACCGCCGGCGTCGCTTCCGGAGGCTTGGCGCGAGGCGGCGACCTCGGCTTCGCGCGGGGTCGTCACTCCCCCACTTGGCACGTTTGAGGAGCGTGCACCGGAGCCACCGGCCGAGGCGCGGGATCGAGCGCTCGCGGGGACCGCCGACGTCGTGGCACAGCTGCGCGCGACGCACCCGCTGTTGCGGGGCGTGTGAGGGTTGGTCAGGAGCGGGGTGAGGCGGGCGGTGCGGCCCGGGGCCCGGCGGCGGGTTCGGCGATGGGCCCGGGCGGTTCGGCGGCGGGCGGTTCGGTAGGCCGCTGGGCTCCTCGGCGGGTCTCGGCGGCTAGGATCAGCAGCCGGGTCAGCTCGGCGCCCCAGAGGGCGACCAGCGCGGAGTAGTAGATCCACACGATGAGCACCACGAAGAACTGGAAGGTGCCAAACACGTTGAACCGCTGTGTATTGCCCAGGTAGTAGGCCAAGCCGGCCTCACCCAAGAGAAACAACACCGACGTGACGAGCGCGCCGAGGAACGAGTCTCGCCAGCGAATCGGGCGGTCGGGCGCTACGGTGAAGGCGACCCAGAAGAGCGCCGTCGAGGCCAGCAGCACAGGGGCAAATCGCAGCGCCAGCATCACCCAGTTGCCCGACAATGGCAGCCCCGCATCGCGCGCTAGCTGCAGCGCGATTCCGGCGAATACTGAGGCCAGCGTGCTCAGCGTCAATGCTGCGAGCAACGCAAGCGTCGCCACGCCGAGCAGAGCGAGCGCCAGCACGTTGTAGCGCAGGAACCCTCGGATTGCGGTGCGGCGCGGTGGCGTCGCCCAGATCACCTCGAGCGCTCCGACGAACTGCCCAAAGACGCTCAACCCGCCGACCACCACAAGCGCAACGGCGAGGTACGGCGCATAGGAGCCCGCCCATGACACCGCCTGAGTGACGCCCGCCGCGGCCGTGGTTCCCGCGTCATTGAACGACGGCATTTGGCCGAGACCCAGCTTGGAGCCAACCACGCCGAGCACTGCGTTGAGGATCAGCAGCAGCGGGGCGATGGCAAGCAGAAGAAAGTACGACATCGCCGCAGCGAGCCGAGGAACGTCGTCGGCACCAAAGCGCGTAAACGTCTCGGCGACGAGCGACCAGAGGCGGCGGATACCGGCCGGTATGTACTCCTCGGCGGCGCTACGCATCGGCCCACGGCGGTACGAAATCGTGTGCTGCGCGCATCTGGATGCGATGCGATTGGGTATCCGGATCCAGAGCTTCCAGAGCGACCCAGAAGCGCTGCGAGTGGTTCATTACCAGCGTGTGCGCGAGCTCGTGGAGCATGAGCGAGCGCACCAGGGGAAGCGGCAGAAAGACCAGGTTGCGGTTGAGCGAGATGGTCGCGCGCGACGAGCACGAGCCCCAGCGCGTTCGCTGGCTGCGCACGCGGGCGCTCTGGTAGGCAAGCCCGACGTCGGCGGCGGCCTGGGCCAACAGCGGCAGCAACCGCTCGCGCGCGGTGCGGTCGAGCCAGCGCGTGAGCGCTGCGAGGCAAGCGTCGGCGTCGTCGACCGCGCCGGAGACCACCAGCATCGTGCCCTCGGCATACGCGCGGACGCTTGCCGAGGAGGTCGTGCGGTACTCCACCGGCCAGATCTCGCCGAGGGCGCCAAGCTCGATGATGTGGGGCAGGAGCGCGTCGGGTCCAGCCGCGAGCAGTGCGTGGCGCTCGGCGACGGTTGCGAGGGCGGCTCGGGCCCAGTCGGCCTTCTCGGCGACGAGGGTGGCCGGGTCACCACGCCAGCGGTGCGGGACGACGACGACGAGGCCGTCGCGCGGGGTGACGGTCAGGCGGACTCGGCGTGCGCGGTTGCTGACGCGGATCTGGAACTCCGGCAGCGAGTTCAGCGCAGATGAGGCGGAGTCGCGAAACACCTACACCTCCGAGCGGCGGATCATCCAGCACGAGTGTACGCGCGGCCTGCGCTCGAAGTCCTGCGGGATGGTGCGCGCGGTGACGTCCTCACAGACCAGGCCCGCCAGCGCGAGGGCGTCAGTGTCGAGCGCGAACTTGCGACGATTGCACGAGAAGATGAGCAGTCCGCCGGGCGCCAGAATCGTGCCCATGCGAGTGATAAGCGAGACGTGGTCGCGCTGGACGTCCCAGGTTTCCTGCATGCGCTTTGAGTTGGAGAACGTCGGCGGATCGCAGAACACTAGGTCCCATCGGGCATCCGGCGTGGCCGCGGCCGCATCGATCCACTGGAGTACGTCGCCTTGGATGCGGCGGTGCTGGGCGCCAGCGAAGCCGTTGCGCGCCATGTTGCGCTCCGCCCATCCCACGTAGGTCGCCGAGAGGTCCACGGTGGTCGTCTCGCTCGCTCCCCCGTCGGCTGCGTACACGCTGACGGTTCCCGTGTAGGCGAAGAGGTTCAAGAAGCGCTTGCCATGGGCGAGGTCGCGCACCCACGCGCGCGTCATCCGGTGGTCGAGAAAGAGGCCGGTGTCAAGGTAGTCGGTGAGGTTGACCTCGAAGAGAAGCTCACCTTCGGCG
>JBAXEO010000086.1:0-9170 GCA_037140395.1 Coriobacteriia bacterium | reverse complement strand
CCGCAGATCATCAGCGCGATCATGTTGGCGACGAGCGAAAAGGCGCGATCTAACTCCCTGGGCTACGTCGGCGGCGCAATCCTTTCCACGCTGGTGGCGACATCGCTGTTCTATTACGCGGCAAGAGTGCTGCACGTGAAAGCCTCGACCGGCGGTTCTGACACAGGCTCGGTCGGATTGACTTGGGTATTTGTCGTAGTACTCGTGGCAGCTGCCATCCACGTCTATCTCAAGCGCAAGAACTCAAAGACTCCCAAGTGGATGGGCGAACTCGAGACCGCGACGCCGCGCTTGTCATTCCGCGTCGGCTTCCTGCTCTTTTTGTTCATGCCGACCGATCTCATGATGACGTTCACGGTAGGCATCTCCTTGGCTTCGCGCGACCTTCCACTGCTCTATGCAGCGGGATTCTGGCTGCTAACGCTGTTCTTCATTAGCTCTCCGCTTCTGCTTCTCCTGCTCATGGGCAAGCGCTCCGACGCCGTACTGCCCAAGATGCGCAACTGGATGAACTCCAACTCATGGATTGTGAGCGAGATAGTAATCGCGTTCTTTCTAGCGATGGAGATCAAGTCCCTGGTCGGCGGGTAGCTGCGCACCAACAAGGGGAGGACGCGTAGGCGGCTGCCTAGACCATCCGACGCCGCCAGGTCCATGCGGCGGCGAAGACGAAGACGGGTGCGATGAGCGCGAAGCCAGGCCCAACGAGCGAAAGCAGACCCCCGATCGCTCCGCCAATCGCGTAGCTGGCAATGAGCATCAGGTAAAGGCGCTCGTGGCGACGAACCTTTGCGCCGGTGCGGTGATCAGCGAGGTCGTAAGCAAGGCCTGCGATCGCGCCCGTGGTGAACAGTGTGGAGACGCCGATGTCTTCAACCTTGCGCACTTGCGGCATCTGCAACGCCATTGCCACGGTTGCAAGTACCACGGCCAGCAGCGTGTAGTCGATAGCAGGCCACGGATGAATCCCGAAAAGGTCGAGAACTCCGACGCCGGCGAGTAACAGCAATGCGGTGAACTCCCACCATGCCAGCCGTTGCTGGATCTTGACTGCGGAGTCCACGAAGTCTCGAACGACGCGGGCTGCGATCATGCTGCCTCCAAGGAATGCGAGGACCGCCAGTGCTGCTGGCACGAGCGAACTCCAGCGACCAAGGACGAGCCACAAGCCGACAAAGACTGTGTTGGCCGTCATGACTGACGGCAGCACGCCGGTCTTCAAGAACACTGCGGCGTCGATGATTCCCGTCAGGGTCGCGAGAATAAGCGCGCGGCCAATCGACCCAGCGGTCGTCCCGAGTGGAACGTCTATCGGCCGCTCGTCGACCTCGGCTGCAACTGGTTGAACGCTGCTCGTGCCGGCTTCCTTCATGGCGCTCCTCGTAGGCATGATTCTGCGACGCAACGGCGACAACATCGAATCTTAGCGTTGCCGCGGGTCAAGGTTGATTGAGACGGCGTGTGCGAAGTGAACACGGAGACACCGTCTTCCACGTTTGGCTCTGGGTAAGTCTACCTTGTAGGGACTGTAATCGGTTTCGCTTTGCAGAGTGGTCGCACCAAACCGCGCGAACCCGATCCCTTGTGTTTGGCCTCTGCCTTGCAGGGGGTACGTGTGTGTCGTCGGCGGTAACGGATTCTTTCGCCGGCGTGGTTCTGAGGAGGAAGCATGAACAAACAAGTGGCCCGGTTTGCAGATGGCCGCATCCTCAAGGGAACGACCCTCGACTTTTCTCCAGCGAAGGAGTTCTTCCACCTCACTTTGCCGTCTGAGACGCTTTCAATGCCGGTTCACTTGCCGGACTTGAAGGCGCTGTTCTTTGTCAAGGATTTCGCAGGTGATCCTGATCACGTTGAGAAGAAGAACATCGACGCACCGGTGCCACCTGGTGCGCGCCCCATTCGGGCTACGTTCGATGACGGTGAGGTCTTGGTCGGAACCACGACGGGCTATCGATACGGATTTCCCGGGTTCTTCTTAGTCCCGGCAGACAGCGAATCCAACAACGAGCGTTGCTATGTAGTTGCCGAGGCCACGCGGGAGATTCGCTTCCTCTAGTCCCCACGGACACCATCTGCTACCCGGTCACCTCAACGTGCGCGTCGGGGTCGAGCGGGTTGACGCGCGCCGCCAACGAGAACAGATACGGGTACTGTGTCTGAAGGTGGCGCAGGTACGAAAGCCATTGCAGGGTCAGCAGCTCGTAGGCTCGCTTGACGTCGCCCGTGAGGTGAATTCGGTCCGGGACCGGCAGCGCATCGAACGCCGTTCGCGCGTCGAGTTCCTCGGCTAGGTGAGTGACCGCCCACAGCAGCTCGGTGAACTGCTCGTGCTCGAGTAGTGCCTGGTTGCTAAGGAGTCCGAGCAAGAAGGGCTTCTCGGCGACGAGCATGGACTTGAGCGACTCGAGGTCACACGCGTCGATGTCGATCTTGGGATGATGCTCGGCGACGGCTTGCTCGGCTGCGCGGTAGTGCGACTCGGTCCATCCCATCTGCGGAATCAAGTCCGGGCGCACCTCGGCCAGTGTGACGTCGGTGACGGCGAGCCTGCCGAGCAGCTGGGTGCCTATCTCGGAGAAGAACGCTCCGATGACCATGTTGAGCTTGCGGAGCATGGCCTGGCGTTCACGGTTCCTGAGAAGTCGGTCCAGGATCAGGGTAACCAGCGCGATCTGCAGGCACAGAAAGCCGATATCGCCAACTAGGAAGCGCCACATCTCGTTGTGAAGCGCGGGTCCCGAGAACAGCACCCACCGCAGCGCGTAGAGGCCGAGGCCCAGCGCGAGGAGGGTCAAGAGGATGAGAAGCTCGGAGCGGCGCGAATTCATTGCGGCCTTTCTATGCCACGCGGGGTATAGAGAGGACTGAAGGATACCCTCTCTAGAGATACTTGGAGAATTCCGTGCGAGCAATCAAGTCGCTGCAAGTCATCTCGCTGTGTGCTGCGGCGATGTTCGTGACGGCATCTGCAGCGTGCACGCCCACCGGGCAGGCTGGCCAAGCCGGAGGCGGCTTGGAGCTCGTCAAGAACAAGTGCACCGTCTGCCACACGATGGACCGAATCAATGCCGCGAACCATGATCTTGCCGCATGGCAAGGAACAATCGCACGAATGCGAGGCAAGGGCGCGGCGGTGAGCGACGCCGAGGCCGCTCAGATTGCCGACTACCTCTCCAAGTCCGGCGCCAGCAAGTAGACGGCTGGTTGTTGCCTGTCTCAGTCGGCGTAAGGTGAGTCCGAGGGTAGAAGCAGATTCGCTGCGCCAGGTAGGATGCACGCCTCGAAGGGCGTGAAGGCGTCGATGACCTCGCCGTCGTACTGCATCCGCAGCTTTGGCTCGGCCGCAACGGACACGCGGCTCGCCTGGTAGACGTCGATTCCGGGAATCTTCTGGGCACCCGAAAACGCCGCGATAATCGCCGGAAGTAGCTCGACGACGTTGCGAGTGCGCAATACGGCGACCTGGAAGAGGCCGTCGCGTGGGTCGGCGCCGTTTGCGACCGGCAAGTCGAACTGGATCCGACCAAAGTTGACGAGCAGAACGGCGATTCCATCAGTTGAAATGTGCACGCCGTCCAGTTCCAACTCGAAGAACGATGCTGTGGGGGCGAGATTGGAGACGGCGGCCATCAAGTACGCGGCGGCACCAATCGTAGCTTTGAACTGCTGGGCGGCTTCCATGATGGAAGCGTCGTAGCCGGCTCCCGCCATGATGGCGAATCCGCTTCGGATGAGCGGTCCGTTCGGCGCGGCTGGGCGGGCAAGCTCGCCAAGATCAAACCGCACCTGCTGGCCCAGAAGCGCGACGTCGGCCAACGCACGAGGCTCGTTGGGCATGTTGAGGTTCAGAGCGAGGAGGTTTGCGGTGCCCGCTGGGTATACCAAGATGGGTATCTCGGTATCGCGCAGTGCGTAGCAGAGCGCCGATGCCGTGCCATCACCGCCGGCCGCGACGACGCGGTCAAAAGCGGCAGCGTCGTCGACGAGAGACTCAAGTGAGCGGGTGCCATCGCAGAAACGCAGTGTGATCTCAGCGCCGCTGGTCCCTAGGGCGCGGACAAAGTAGTACAGGCCGGAGTCTCCTCCGCCCGAACGAGTGTTGACGACGATGAGTACGCGCACGCGTGTTGCCTTCCCCCGGCACGAAACGCCCAAAGTGACCTCGCCAGCGAGGCGAGTCTCGACTACGCTTCATGATATGACATCCCGCTTCGCAGAGTTAGTTCTCTGCAAGCCCAGAAAGCCCGCGATACCCCCCGGAAGGGAGCACCGCCCCTAGTGTATGTCACAGACACCGAATCGCTCTCGCAACTTGTCGAGCAACTGAGAACCGCGCCTTGCGTGGCCATTGATACCGAATTCATGCGTGAGCGCACCTACTTTGCCCGCCTCTGCTTGATTCAGCTTGCCTCCGACGATGTAGCGGCCATCGTTGATCCACTGGCAATCGCGGATCTCTCACCGCTCAAAGAACTGCTGACCGACCCAGATGTGGTCAAGATCTTCCACGCTGGATCGCAGGACCTGGAGATCTTCTATCGGCTGTTTGGCGTCGCCACGGCGCCGGTCTTTGACTCCCAAATTGCCGCTACGCTTGCCGGTTTCCCGCAGCAAGTTGGCTATGGCGCGCTGGTCAAGGAAGTCATGGCTGTCACGCTGGACAAGGGTGACACCTACACCGACTGGGCCAAGCGTCCCTTGAGCGATACGCAGGTCGAATACGCGCTCAACGACGTGCGCTTCCTCCCCGAGATTCGCAGACGTCTCCTCTCGCAGATGGAACGCGAGGGCCGCATCGACTGGCTTGCCGCAGACTTCGCTCGGCTCGAGGACCCCGCTACCTACGAAATCGTTCCCGGCGAGCTGTGGCGCCGAGTCAAGCGCGTCTCCTCGCTCAATCGCCGGCAGCTCGCCGTTGCCCGCGAGGTCGCCGCGTGGCGCGAGGCCGAGGCGCAGCGCCGAGACGTCCCCAAGCGTTGGGTTGTAGGCGATGAGAGCATCATCGAGATTGCTCGCAGGGCGCCCAAGTCCAGCGACGAGCTCTCGGCTATTCGAGGCGTCGCCGACAAGGTCGGGCGTGGAGCGCATCAGGGGCTCTTGGGCGCCGTAGCGACTGGGATGGCGGTCTCGGATGATCAGCTGCCTTCACTAGACAAGCGTCGCCGACCGGTGGGCGACTTAGATGGGGCGGTGGATCTGATGATCGCCTTGGTGCGACTTCGCGCTCGTGAGCACGGAGTTGCGATGCCGCTGATGGCCTCTCGAGACGACCTCGAGCGACTGGCAGCGGGGGAGAAAGAGGCAAGCCCCTTGCTTGAGGGCTGGCGCAAGAAGATGGTCGGGGATGAGCTCTTGGCGCTGCTCGAAGGCCGTTTGGAGTTGGCGCTCAAGGACGGCGTCCTGGTGGTCGAGCCGGCAAGAACGCCCACAGCGTAGACAAGCACCGACCGCGTGGTGGCTTGTTTCGGGAGGAGATGGTCATCGTGCCTATCGGATTTGGATTCAGCGCCGAGTGGATTGCGTTGATGATTGTCACAGTCGCACTCGGGCTGATCACACAGGGCTTCATCAAGTCGTCGTTTCGCAAGTGGAGCAAAGTCCCCGTGACCAGCGGGATGAATGGCGCGCAGGTAGCGCAGACGATCCTGAACGCACATGGGCTTGGGAGCGTCGAGATCAGGCAGGTCGGCGGCAAGCTCTCCGACAACTACGACCCGCGGACCAAGGTCCTAAACCTCTCCGAGGGAGTCTACGGCGTGTCGAGCGTGGCAGCGGCCGGTGTGGCTGCTCACGAGGCGGGCCACGCAGTTCAGGATGCGAAGAACTATGTGTGGGGCAGCGTTCGAACCTCGCTCGTACCGGTGGCAAACATCGGCTCAAGCGCTTCATGGGTTTTGATATTCGCCGGGTTCTGGATTCAGATCAGCGGGCTGGTTTGGCTCGGCATAGCGTTCTACGCCGTCGCAGTCCTCTTCCAAATCGTCACGCTGCCCGTTGAGTTCGATGCGTCGCGTCGCGCGCTCACGGCGCTTGAGGCCACTCACGTGATGGACGAGCAGCAGCTGGCAGGGGCTCGGCAGGTCCTCACGGCGGCCGCGCTCACCTACGTTGCTGCTGCGCTCATCGCGGCGCTGCAGCTTCTCTACTACATAGGGTTGGCTGGACGCGACTAGCTGCGTCACCGAGGGGATGTCAGTTTGGCCGAGGAGCGCTCACTCACAGTCACCGAAGCAATGGGCGCCGCCAAGCGCGCGCTTGAGGGCGTTCGCGTGCGCGTTTTGGGTGAGGTGTCTGAGTTCAACGACAAGCCGGGCTACAAAGCGGCGTACTTCACGGTGTCCGACGGTGGCGCGGCCATGCCGTGTCTGATGTGGCGTGACATCTACGAGGCCAGCGGCATCGAGCTTCGCTGCGGCATGCTGGTCGAACTGTCTGGTGGTTTCTCGGCGTACGTTCCCAAGGGTCGGATGCAGTTCCAGGTGAGGACGCTCGCACCAGCGGGGGAGGGCAGCCTGCGCCTGCAAGTTGCCGCACTCGCCAGGAAGCTCGAGGCCGAGGGCCTCATGCGACCAGAGCGCAAGCGCGCGCTTCCGGCGTTCCCTCAGCGCATCGCGCTCGTCACCTCTCCTCGGGGCAAGGCGGTCCACGACGTCATCCGCACGCTGCGCAGGCGTTACCCGCTCGCCGAGCTACTGATCGCCGGCATCGCGGTGGAGGGCGACCACGCCCCCGCCGCCATCGTCGAGGGCCTCGAGGCAGCCTCGACCTGCGGGG
This sequence comes from Coriobacteriia bacterium, assembly GCA_037140395.1. GTDB lineage: Bacteria > Actinomycetota > Coriobacteriia > Anaerosomatales > JAAXUF01 > JBAXEO01. The sequence continues at coordinate 2,393 of JBAXEO010000086.1, read as the reverse complement.
CCGACGTGATCCTGCTCGTCCGCGGCGGAGGTTCCTACGAGGATCTCATGCCGTTCAACGCCGAGCAGGTCGCCCGCGCCGTTGCCGCCTGCCCCGTCCCGGTGGTGACCGGAATCGGCCACGAGCCCGACACCTCCATCGCCGACATGGTCGCCGACCTGCGCGCTTCGACTCCTACGGCAGCTGCCGAGGCGGTCTCGCCCTCGTACGAGCAGCTCACCCTCACGCTGGCTCGGGAGCGACGAGCACTGGGCGCGGCGCTGCAAAACCGCGTGAAGTCTGCCGCTCAGCAGGTCTCGCGTCTTGCCGAGAGACCCGTCCTGCGCGATCCACACGCCGTGCTTGGCCCGGTGGCGCAGGCCATCGACATGGCGGGAATGCGGCTGGCGCGCGCCATCCCTGAGCGTCTCGCGCGCGATGGTCAGCGCGTGGAGTTCGCGCGCGATCGGCTGTTGCGTGCGGGGCCGGCGCTGCTCGATCATGCGCGTACGTCGATGGCAGTCGGCGCAGCTCGGCTAGGAGACCTGTCGCCGCTTGGGATTCTGAGTCGGGGATACGCGGTCTGCTTTGCTGCCGACGGAACCACCATCGTCAAGAGCGTCCAGAACGTAAAGAGCGGAGATGTCGTGCGCGTCCGCGTACGCGACGGACATATCGGCGCCTCGGTGACCGCTATGATGCCTTTGGAGGAGAAATGACCGAACCGACCGCTGCTGCTCCGGATACTCTCACGTTTGGCTCTGCGTTGACGGAGCTCGATCAGATCGTCGCGGCACTTGAGGGCGGTCAGCTGGAGCTTGAGGACAGTCTTGGCCGCTACGAGCGCGGGGTGTCGCTCCTGCGCGCGCTGCAGGCCAAGCTCGCCGACGCACAGCAGAAGGTGACGATGCTTATCGGCGAACTCGAGTCCGAGGGCGTGGCCGGAGAGACACCTGCCGCGCCGGCAACCGCTTCTGACGACGGTGCCGAGGAAGTCCCGTTCTAGATCGCTGCTCGGTCGGACACACGCTGCGAGATCGCGATAGCATTGGCGAAAGGTGAGTGCGATGGACGACTGCATCTTCTGCAAGATGGCTGCCGGAGAGATACCGGTCACGTTTGTCTACCAAGACGACCTGGTGGTCGCGTTTGACGACATCTCGCCTCAGACCCCGGTTCACACGCTGGTGATTCCGCGCGAACACTACTCCAACTTTGGTGACGGCGTGCCGGCTGCGACGCTAGCGGCCATCTTTGCTGCTGTGCCGATCGTCGCCAAGACCAAGGGCGTCGCCGACTCCGGATACCGCGTCATCATTAACAACGGCCGCGACGCCAACCAGACCGTCGGGCATCTCCACATCCATGTGATGGGCGGTCAGGCCATGTCACACCACATGGTCCCGCTCATTGCCGAGTAGCCACGTGAACAGCCGCGTCCCTGTGACGTTTACTCCCGCCGGAATCACGGTGTGGGTGGAACGCGGCACAACCGTGCTCGAGGCTTCTCGGCATGCGGGTCTTATCGTGCCTGCGCCTTGTGGCGGTCGCGGGGTGTGCGGGTCGTGCGCGGTGCGTGTCGCTGCTGGCGAGCTCTCCGATCCCGACGACCAGGAGCTAGCCGTACTGCGGCGCGCGCCAGACGGCGTGCGCATGGCGTGCCGTGCACGCGTGGACGGTCCGTGCGAGATTCGCCCGCTCACGGCGCAGCCGACTGTCGAGCAGCCGCGCCTCGACGGCGCTAGCGTGCCCTTGGTGGCCGGGGTCGATCTGGGAACGACATCGGTCGGCGCGCTGCTTGTGGATCCTGTTTCGGGACGCGAGGTGGCGCGCGCATCAGTTCCCAATCGTCAGCAGCCCTTTGGCGCCGACGTCCTCACCCGAATGAGCGCCGCACTGGCTGGCTCGTCACCAGAGCTCCGCATAGCTGCCGAGCAGTCCATCATCTCCGCGCTGGAGGCAGCGGCGGCGCTCGGACAGGTGCAGGCGAGCAGAGTAGAGCGTCTCGTGATCGCCGGAAACAGCGCGATGATCGCGCTGCTGCTCGGCGCCGATGTCGCGCCGCTTGCAACGTCGCCGTTCACGGCGCCGTGTAGCGGCGGCGAGCTGCCCACAGACTCGCTGATCCGCGCAGCTGTCGCACCGGATGCGAGCGCATCCGTGCTGCCGCCAATCGCGAGTTTTGTTGGCGGAGATGCCTTGGCTGCGGCACTCGCTGCGGGTCTTTCGGAGGCCGATGAGCCGATCTTGCTAGTCGACTTTGGTACCAACGCCGAGATCGTCTTGGCCGGTTGCGGGCCGCTCGTCGTCGCCTCGGCCGCGGCCGGACCGGCGTTTGAGGGGTCGGGTATCTCGTGTGGAGGACCTGCGGCGCCGGGAGCGGTGACGAGTGCTGTGATCGGACCCGACGGTAG
>JBAXEO010000085.1:0-9188 GCA_037140395.1 Coriobacteriia bacterium | reverse complement strand
CATGTTGACGCTCTCGTCATCGTCGTCGACTTCGTCGTCAAGCGAGTCGGGTGCTTCGCCAGTTGCGTCGGTTTCGTCGCCGAGCGGATCGGGCGCTTCGCAAGTTGCGTCGCCTTCGTCGTCAACCGGGTCGGACGCGCGATCGGACGCGTCGTCGAGCGGGTCTTGTGAGCCCGCGCGCTCAGCGTTGAGCGTCAACGCCAGTGAGGGCTTCTCTTTAGGTCCGAACCAACTGGCCTGAGGCACGTTGACCGGCCGCACCGAGATTACGCCGCGATCGGCCAAGCTCATGAGCGAAGCGGCTATGTCGACATCGGTGACCTCGCCAAATCGCCAGAGGGCGCCGACAACTGCCGGGGGCAAGTCGGGCCGCGGATCCTCTCGGAGGTAGCGGGCGTCAAACGCAGGATGATACTCGCGGCCGTAGCGCAGAAACGCCCAGATCGCGAAGATGAGCCCGGCAAGCGCAAAGAACCATGTTCCGCCGATGACACCTACCACCAAGAGTCGAGCCTGCGAGCGTGCACGGTTGGCCGCCTCGGCGAGTGTGGTCTCCTCGGCGAGTACTGCGGGCTCGCGCGACTGGGCGATCTCGGGAGCGGCAGCGAGGGCTGATGGCGGATACAGGATGCGGGCCTCGACAAACGTCTTGGCGGGAAGTAGCGGGACGCTCAGCGCGACGGCTCCCTCATCGCCGATGGTGACCCGCCCCGTGAGCGGTCCATGTGCCCATGCCCTAACCTGCGACTTTGTGAGCTGCGTCGGCGGTTTGACCACCACGGAAACGTCCTTGGACGACACGGCCCACTGGTCCCCAACGAACTGCCAGTACAGTTCGCCGACATCTGAATAGCGCTTGGCTGCACCCGCCACTCGGTAGGTGAGCCTGAAAGTCGCGGGCTGATCCGCCTTGCTGAAGAAGGCATACACCGAAACCGTGTCGCCCAACTTGCGCACCCAGTAGGTACCTGGAGCCTTCACGTCACGAGCGTTGAGCTCGGTGGTGAGCCTGTATGGCGTCGGCTGACCGCCCATAATCTCGGCCAGCCCGTCAACCTTGATGTCGCCGCCCTTTTCGCGAAGGTCCCAGTACACAAAGGTGTAGTCACCCGAGAAGTGAAACGTCCGGTTCTCGACGACTGCGAGCGAGCCGTCATTGGCAACCTGCGCCTCGATGGCAACCGGTCCCATCGTATAGCTCTTAGCAGCCGCAGCGGCGGGAGCGGCAAACGCCACCGCGAGCAGGATTGCGAGCAGCAGCACAGCAAGCGATGCCTCGCCGAGAATGCCGAGCTTAGAGTTCGCAGCACGCCTGCGCGGTGCAACGGTCAACTCGGAGTCCACATCGCTCCGTTCTTGATGCCGTGCGGCATCAAAACTGGTGTCCGCGACGCATCACTAGGGCACTTGGAACGAACCCGCGAACGCGTAGACCGTCTTGACGGCTTTGGGTGGCGGCCATGAATACGTGCCGGTCTCTACGACCTGGTCTGCATCTATCTCGGAAACCTTGAACGCGTAGAACTGCTGCGTCTTGCCCGTCGCGTCTTTTCCTTCTGCGGTGTCGACGGCTTGCACTTCGGCTCCGCTCTTGAGTTGTATCACCAGGTTCGACGCTCCGGATGCAGTCGGCTTCTTCCGGAGCCACAAGCCGCCTTTGACGTTCTTTGGCACGGTTAGCGTCTTGGGAAACTCGGCCTGCACGGTCCCCGTCGGCTCGACCGGTGCCGTCACTTCCGGTGCGGTGCTCGCGACCACCGCGCCCTGCGCCGTCGATTCCGACACTTGGCCCGCACCGGGAGATGAATCGGCTGTCGTACTTGGCGACATGGCGTACTTGGAGAAGATCGCCGCCCCGATCAGCGCCAGGAACGCGAGCACGATCCAGACCGACATCACCCACAGCCATGCCCTTTCAGCTGGCGACGCGCGGAACGGGTCGTGCTGAACGGCCTGAGCCGGGGCAACAACAGCGGCGCTTGGCGGTGTTGGCGGCGGGAGTGGCGGAGGCGGTGCGAATCGCGCCCAGTCGTCACTCCACGCGACGAGCGTCACACTATTCTCGGGCTGAGCGATGAGAGCCGCAGCGGCGAGGCTGGCTGCCGCAGACTGCGCGTCGAGAGCAACCGAGGAAATCGCCAAGATGTCCGACCCGCTCAGCACGGCCGCCGCTCCTTGGCTGCAGAGGATGAGCGCGTCGCCCGGGCTCAGGTTCTCAGAATCCACCTCGATGTCGGCGCCCATGTCTACCAAGGCGATCTCGGCGATGTCGGCCTGCGCACCGTCTTCAGGGTGCTCCTCAGGCAAAGAGCCCTCAGTGATCGTGTTGTCGGGCACCGCCTTCTCGACGAGGAGCTGGCGCGCTTCGCCGTCGTGTAGCAGATAGGCCCGGCCTTCCCCAAGCTGAGAAAACCAGATCTTGTCTGCTGAGACGAACGCGCCAACGAACATCGTGCTAGCGCCCGAATCGTCCGACCCAGCGGCCCCACTCGCAATCGCGATGTTCGCCTCGGCGACGATAGCCTTAAGAGCCGACACCGGGTCGAGCACTGGCGACTTGCCCGAGGCCACAGCCAAGAGGATGGATGCGAGGTGGTCATCTGCGGCCTTCACCGCGAGGTGGGCCGCGGCATCAATGCTCGAGTCGCCAGCAGCTCCATCGCACACCATGACAAACGTCTGGAGTCCACCAAGTTGTGCCTGGAAGACGCTCAGGTCTTTGAGCAGGTATGCGCTGTCGCTGCCCCCACTGAGACCAGGAACAGATACTCCCCCGAGTTCCATCTGTCACCTTTCTGGGTGCTAGGACGTGTGGTTTGCGTTCTTGGAATCCAGTATGCACAGTATCGGGTCACAGACCAGCCCACAGGCTGAAGATGCTGCGGACTTGAAGTGGACGCGAGATGCGGCCTGTGGCCCGAGTGCTACCCTTGGCTGTGCTCGGGGGCGCGCTTCCGGGCTACCCGATAAAGAGCAGCTGCTGGCGAGGGGGGTTCTTGAGGTTCCTCGAGGCCGTTTGGGCACGACTGACTACTAGCCAGAGTATCGCCGCAGCCGGCCCGGGCTCCCGCTTGCCCGCGCCAAGTAGTCTGGCGCCGAGCGCTTCTGCCCCCGTCAGGCCCTCCCCTCGTGACGGGATAGAAGGACTCACCGTACGATGTGCTGCGGCGCTGCCCGCCGGTGTCCTCAAGGATTCCCATCGAGTCAAGTGGGTCTTGCTTCAGCCAGAGGTGGCCGCCGCAGCTCTGCGGTTTGCCTCCCTCGCGGGACTCGGCGGGAAACGCGCCGCCGAGGCGCAGGAAGCCCGCGACGCCCTGCGCAAGCTCCTGGAAGCCGAACTCCCGTCCGAGACTCCGATGCACATTGCAATGCTGTTGGACTCGGTACAAGCCAACGCCGAGAAGACGCCGCATCGCCCATCCGATGAGCTGCTCGGGTCGACGGGCGCGAACTCCCACGAGGAAGCGCAGTCATGGGTCGCCGAGGTGCCCGAAGTGATCAGCTCGGCCGCTACGCAAGGCGAATTAACAGACGGCCCACAGGCGGATACTGGTTCCCTAACCCCGGTTGAGTACGAACTGCGCGTTCTGCCCGGAACCACCACCAGAGACCTCGATGCGGAGCTCATCCGAGAGTACGTCCGTGGATCTGTTCGTCGGCGCTCGTCGTCACCGCTCCTGGAGACGGCCGTACTCGACGTGATGCGAACCCTGAAGGCGATTGATGGCCCCCGAGGCAGCGAAAGGCTGACGGTCCTGGGTGGCCTCTTCTTCGGCCAGCAACCGGAACGGCTCGTCGTGCAATCCAAGGTGAGATTCGTCGAGTTCCCGGGGGTTGAAGTGGCCTCCTCAGGTGAGAAGGTCACCTACCGCTACACGGAGGAAGTCACGGGAACAGTCCCCGAGCTCATCGCTCGGATGGAGCGGCTCCATAAAGAGAGGCTCGCTCCCGGCGTACTCGCCGACGGTTTCCGAGTAGAAGAACTCCCTGCTGTGCCACTCTTCGCACTTCGGGAAGCGATGGTAAACGCTGTTTGCCACAGGGATTACAGCTTGGTCGGAGCCAACATTCAGGTGAGGCTCTTCGCGGACCGACTGGAGGTGCAGAGCCCCGGCGGGCTGCCCGGACCAATCACTGTGGACAACATTCTCACAGAGTCATATGCGAGAAACCCTCGGGTCGCCGACATACTCCGCGACTTGGGCTACGTGGAGCGACATGGGCTTGGCATAGACAACATGTTCACGTCGATGGCGGATGCACACCTGCCCCCGCCCGAGTTCGCCAACACCGCAACATCCTTCACCGTTACCTTGAGGTTTAGGGATTCAGATGAGGCGGATCCCGCTGCTTGGCTTGCCGATGTCGGAGCTGCCGGCCTGGAGAATGGGCGCCAGAAAGCCCTCATCTTCGCCCGACGTTTCGGTCGAATCGACACGGCCGACTACCGATCGTTGAGCGGGGTCGACGAAGCCGAGACCCAAAGACAACTCCGCAGCCTCGTTCGCGACGGATGGCTCGTGCAGCATGGGACAGGCGAGCAAGCCTTCTACGCCCTCGGCCCGTCGGCTGGCTCGACGCCCGAAGCAGCGAACGACGCCAATCCCTTGCCTCAGGCCGTGCTCGATTCATTGTCGGCATCACAACGGCGCATCCTCGACATCGTCGTTCGCCAGGGCAAGGTTAAGGCCAGCGAAGTCCTCGAGATCTCGGCTCTCAAGGATCGCCGAACGATTCAGCGGACGCTCGCCACACTCGCCCAGAGCGGACTGGTGATCCGTCGCGCAAGCTCGCGCACCGATCCAAACGCCTCCTACGAGGTCAACCGTGACTTCCGAGAAGGGTCGCCCACAGAGGGCTCAACACCGTGATCTGTGCTCAAACTGCGGCAGGACCCTAGCTGCTGCGGGGGAGCTGCGGGGTAGCTGCGGGGCATTGCATGCCAACTGCGGGTTGACTGCGGCGTACTGCGGCACAACTGCGGCGTAACTGCGGTTTGGGTGCGGTCGGCTGCGACGCAGGTATCCTTGGTGCGTGAGCGATGCGATAGTGTCGTTTGTGCTCGTCGGCCATACGAGGATTGAGGTCCACCCTAGTGGCATATCTGCTTGGATGCGAGAACGTCCATCTGGAGTATCCGACGAAGAAGATCTTCGACTCGGTCACGCTTGGAATCGACGAGGGCGACCGGGTCGGCATCGTGGGCGGCAACGGCGACGGCAAGTCATCACTCCTCTCGCTGCTTGCGGGTTCGCACGAGCCTGACGCCGGCCGCATCATGCGGCGCAACGGGATCACCATCGGAACGCTGGAGCAGACGGATTCTCTCGACTCACATGCGACCGTCGCCCACGCGGTCGTCGGGGACGTGCCCGAGCACACATGGGCGTCGGATGCGCGAATCCGCAAGATCCTTCGCGGCCTCATCGCCGACATCCCGTGGGAAAGCCGAATCGGCGACCTGTCCGGCGGGCAGCGGCGTCGCGTGGATCTTGCTCGCGTACTGGTCGGAGACTTCGATGCTCTCATGCTCGACGAGCCGACCAACCATCTCGACGTCCATGCGATCGCGTGGCTGGCCGGGCACCTCCGGGCCCGCTGGCCGAAGAAGTCCGGGGCGCTCCTGGTCGTCACACACGACCGCTGGTTCCTCGACGAAGTCTGCCTGAGTATGTGGGAGGTACACGGCGGGCAGGTAGAGCAGTTCGAGGGTGGATACTCGGCCTACGTGCTCCAGCGCGTAGAGCGCACCGAGGCCGCCCAAACTGCCGAGCAGAAGCGCAAGAACCTCATGCGCAAGGAACTCGCATGGCTCTCGCGCGGCGCACGCGCCCGAGCAACCAAACCGAAGTTCCACGTCGCCGCGGCAGAGGCGCTCATCTCCGATGAACCGCCCATGCGCAACTCCCTCGAGCTCAAGAGGATGGCAGTCTCACGCCTAGGCAAGCAGGTCGTCGACGTCGTCGGCGTGAGCGAACGATTCGGCGACAAGACCGTCATAGACGACGTCACGTGGCTCATTGGGCCGGGAGACCGGTTTGGCATCTTGGGCGAGAACGGGTCGGGTAAGACGACGCTGCTGAATCTCATCCGAGGTTCGCTCGAGCCGACCTCAGGCCATGTCAAGATTGGCAAGAGCGTCAAGTTCGCCGTCCTGTCTCAGCATCTCGATGAGTTAAGCGAGCTGGGAAGCAGCCGCGTACGCGAGGTCCTTTCTCGCTACAACACGCGCTACGAGATCGACGGCAAGGAGCTGACCCCAGCCCAGCTATTGGAGCGTCTCGGGTTCGAAGCTGTCCAGCTGTCCACGCCAGTATCTGACCTGTCCGGCGGACAGAAGCGCCGTCTGCAACTGATGCTCATCCTCTTGGACAAGCCCAACGTGCTGATCTTGGATGAGCCGGATAACGACTTAGATATCGACATGCTCGCGGTGGTCGAGAATCTCTTGGACACGTGGCCCGGCACCCTCCTGCTCATCACCCACGACCGGCACCTGATGGAACGCGTCACCGACGACCAGTTCGCGGTGATTGGCGGGAAGATCCGCCATGTCCCCGGCGGCGTCGACGAGTACCTACGGCTCTTGGACGCACGCGACCTCGCGCGCACAGGGGCGAAACCCGGGAAGCCAAAATCGACAGAGGGCTCGAACAAACAGCCGCTCAGCAAGTCAGACGAGGAACCCGGACCGGCCTTGTCCAGGTCGGAAGAGTACATCCTGAAGAAGGAGCTCGCCTCGACCGAGCGCAAGCTGGAAACAGCGTACGGCAAGGCCGACGCAATCCGTGCCGAGATGAAGAAGACGGATCCTTCAGACTACGAGGCCCTGCTGGACGTCCAAGCACGGCTCGCGAGCATGGAGCAGCAGATCTCCGAGCTCGAAGACAGGTGGCTGGAGCTGTCGACAACGCTTCACTGAGTGAATCAGACGCCCTGCCAATCGGGACGTATGGCTAACCTCTCGAGCTTCGGGTGCCATTATGGATGCGCGGTTGGTAGCGCACGTGCGATGCGACGAGAGGTGGGCCCATGCCGGACAAGAAGATAGCTACGCGTATCGAGGACGAGGCAGAGGAGCTGGCGGTAAGCGGATGGCGCCTCGCAAACGAGGACCGGTACGTGCTGGTCTTCGCGCTCATCATCGTCACGATTCTCTTGAACGCGCTTCCGGCCCAGAATGCCGTCGGCACATTCCTGTTTGGGATGTCGCTCACTCTGACTTTGATCGTCACCCTCGTGACGTCGAACTCCAAGCGGCGAACCATCGTGGTCGCGGGTGGGCTTGTGGTCCTGTTGTTCGCGGCCACTGTTGTCACGCAGATGCTGGGGATGGCCATGATCAGCCGGATCTGCTTCCAGGTCGCCGCCGTCGCCGCGTGCCTCATCGTCCCTTTCGTCATCGGGCGCCGTATCGCGCTGCACCCGCGAGTCACCCTCAATACCGTGGCTGGAGCTGCCGACATCTATCTGCTGTTCGGTCTGCTTTTCGCCGTGGTCTACTCTCTCGTCGGCGATGTTGTCCTGCTCTGGTACCCCTCACTCGTCGCCAATATCGGGCCCACAACAACGGCGGCCCAGGCGTTCTTCATAGCCGGACGACCGCCGCTTCCGTCGGACTTCATGTACTACAGCTTTGTCACCTTGACCACGGTCGGTTACGGCGATCTCACCGCATCGACGGCAATCGGGCGCATGCTCTCTGTGACAGAGGCGCTTGTCGGACAGCTGTATCTGGTGACCGTCGTCGCAATCCTCGTGTCGAATATGGGCAGAAGTCGCAATCCGGCAGGTGCGTGAGAGGGCTTGGGCCGACGCACCTATCCCCGTCGGGCCAGCACCTCGACGTTGGGCCGAAGAACTTCGCATCAGCCAGCCGATCCTGACATATGCGTGGATGACCACCTGTTTTGGACAGGACTTGCCGCGAGTGTTAGAAGTCACCCCCGCCAACAAGAACAGGCCAGACACGTTTACCATGTCTGACCTGCTAGTTTCTTGGTCGCGGGGGCCGGATTTGAACCGACGACCTTCGGGTTATGAGTTTGAAATGGCAGTCAGAACTGTCAGCGCGGTCGGGCTTCTGAGCTGCTGTTTCGCTCCATGGAGGTCCTGAACGATTCCCGCGCTGTTCACTCCTCGCGCCACACGGACTTTTGGTGAAACGGCCTACTCCTCCACTCAGGGCCCCCGGCGGTACGTTGCCTCGAGCCAGGTAGCCGTTGGTATAGGACTATCCATGATCACCACATACGGCCTTCAAGAAGGAGCCCGATGCCACCAATGTTGGCCGCAAGAGGCCTCAATACTCACTTTGGGTGGTACTATCTCACTGAGGTGACCAACTATGAGCGTTCAGGCATATCTTGAGAATCATCACGTCTTCTCGCTAGAGGAATTTCGCAGCGAACTCGGCGACGGACGAACGCCCTACAACTTGCTGGTGCGAGCAACCAAGAGGGGGCTCGCCGACCGGGTCATGCGGGGGGTGTACGTCTCACGGACAGGCCGGTTCTCCCGAGAGGAACCCGATCCGTACTTGGTTGCCGCTGCCGCTTCCAGCGACGCGGTAATGGTCTACCACTCCGCGCTCGAACTCCATGGACTGGCGCACAGTCCATCCCGGCGGGTCCAGTTCGTCGCGGCGGGCTTGACTCCAAGATTCACCTATCGGGACTGGGAGTTTAGACGCTACGACCTCCCGAAGTCCCCGCTCCCTGCGGACACCGTCCAATCCACGATGCTCGTTCCCCGCCCGGACGGAGTCGTCAGAGTCACCACACGTGAGCGAACCCTCGTGGACTGCGTGAATCGCTCGGATCTCGCGGGCGGACTCGAAGAGGTCTTCCGGAGTCTCGCCTCGCTACCGTATGTGGATGCGTCTAACGTGCTCGCCTACCTGAGAGACCTGCGGAGCCCGACCGCCGTGGCGAGGACCGGCTGGACCCTAGAACAGCGGGCACGGGAATGGTACGTGCCCGACGAGGCCCTCGAAGAGATGCGGTCAATGCTCGGGAAGGGGCCCTACTACCTGACCCGCAGCAATCAAGCGGGCACGTGGGCGCCCACGTGGCGCCTGTATCTGCCAGACAACGCCACCGACCTCGAAAGATGGGTGCGTGAGTGATGCGTCCCTCGTTGGTCGACACCGCAGGCTACCAAGCTCAGACAATAGAGAGGGTCGAGCG
>JBAXEO010000084.1:0-9242 GCA_037140395.1 Coriobacteriia bacterium | reverse complement strand
CCGGGGCCGTATTGCGTCGCGCGGCTATGCGGCGGACAATCGGAGGGCGCCGCCTCCCGGGATGTCGGGTCGGACTGATTCCTGCGGCGCATTCGAGATTGGTCGCGATTGGATACTGCGTACGCTGTCGCCCTTTTGGTATGTGCGGTTGTTTCCGCCGTCGTCGCGGTTGTTTCTTGGCGCCGCCGGCCCGCGGCGGGCGCCTCGGGGATGGCACTTCTTGGTATCGCGATGCTTGTTTGGTCGTTCGCGGCCGCGAACGCGGTCAGCTGGTCGGAGACCGCTACTTCGGGGTCGGGGGTGCGATTCTGGCTGCTTCTCACCTATGCGGGTACCTTGGCATTCCCGGTTGCTGTGATGATTCTGGCTCTTCAATACACGAATCGCGGTGCGCTGCTCACCCCTCGCACCTACGTCTTACTGGCTGCCGAGCCGGTCGCGACGGTGCTGATTCTCGCAACAGACCCCTTCCATAAGCTGTTCTTCGGAGGGCAGGAACTTACCGCGACTCTCAGCCATGGGGGGCCGTGGTTTTGGATCAACGCGGCGTACTCGATTGGCCTGATTGCGGTCGCCGTCGTATTGCTCGGCAGAGAGATGGATCTGACTGTTGGGCAGCGGATGTACCGCGCGCAAACGGGGACGATGATAGTCGCCCTGGTCATTCCTTCCATCGCGCTGTACCTGAGCATTGAGGGATTAAGCCCCGTACCAGAGATTGACCTTACCCCCCTTGCGTTCATCTTGACCGGACTCCTCTTGGCTTTTGCGTTGTTGCGGCTGGGTCTGTTCACACTGATCCCCATCGCTCGAGATCAACTTGTCGAAGAGATGCATGAGGGCGTCGTGGTGTTCGATGCGGCCGACAAGATAGTCGACATCAACCCAGCAGCACTCAGGTTGTTGAAACTCACCAACGATTGTCTGGGCAAGAATGCCCGCGATGTGCTCTCCGAGCGCAAGGAGTTGGCTGTTGCGCTTCAAGCCGGAGTGCGGAGCGTGGAGTTTCAAACGGATGGTGACCCGGCCCGCTTTGTCGAAGTGTCTGCAGCAGCAGTGCGTGAGGATAAGAGCGAAGAACGAATCGCGACGTTGCTGACGCTGCGTGATATCACCGACCGCAAGAGCGACCAGCTGTTATTGGCCGAGAGCGAGCAGCGCCTCGCGCGCGTCTTAGAAGGTGCGAATCTCGGCGCATGGGACTGGAACCTTGAGACAGATCACGTCGACTTCAACGAGCGCTGGTTCGAAATGCTCGGCTATGGGCCCTCGGAGCTGCCGCACTCGTTGGCCACTTGGGAACTCCTCATGCACCCTGACGACGCTGAGATGGCCATGGCAGCAGTCCAAGCGCACATCGACGGTGAGACTCCACAATACGAGTGCACTCATCGACTCAGGACGAAGTCTGGGGAGTGGCGCTGGATACTCGATCGGGGACGAACCGTCGCCTTCAGTCCCTCCGGCAAACCGATTCGGATGGCCGGTACCCATCTCGACGTCACCGAACGTGTGCTCATCGAACAGGCATTGCGTCACAACGAGGCGTTGCTCGCCGGCCTAGCCGAGGCGACCCAGCATCTTCTCGCTGGTACGTCACTCGCAGATAGTGACGTCGCTTCCGCTCTGGCGTGCCTGGGCGAGGCGGCAGCGGTTGATCGCGTCTACATCTTCGAGCACGAAAGCGGTGACGGTCGCGGCTTCATCTCTCAGCGAGTCGAATGGTCGCGCAACGGCACCGAATCGCAAATCAACAATCCTGACCTCCAGCACGTACCATGGGATGATATTGCGCCGCGCTGGTACGACACCTTTGTCGTCGACGGCTTCATCGCAGGCGATGTAGCCGACTTTCCTCAAGACGAGCGTTCGGTGCTCGACCCCCAAGGAATCCTCTCTCTGCTCGTGCTTCCGATATGGTCCGCTGACCGCCTGTGGGGTTTCGTCGGATTTGACATGTGTGCCTCGCTGCGAACGTGGGAGCCCTCGGAGATCGCATTGCTCAGGGCGATGTCCAACAGTCTTGGCGCCGCAATCGAGCGTCAGCGACTAGCTGCCGCAGAGCATGAGCAGCGCGTGTTTGCCGAGACGCTGCGAGATGCTGCCGCTGCAGTCAACAGCACGCTGGACTTCGACGGTCTGCTCGATCGTGTCTTTGAGAGTCTGAGTCGAGTGGTCGAGTGCGATTCAGCGAGCCTGATGCTCTACGATCCCGCAGACGGCACCGTGCGAGTGGTGCGATCCTCCGACTACGCGCCGCGCTTCGGTGACGATGAGATTGTGGAATCGCCGTCACGCCGTCTCTCCGAAAGCCCGATCCTGCAGCGCATGGTCGATACCCGTCAGTCGGTTGTTGCCGCAGAGGCGAAAGCCGAGCCGATCTGGACGCACGGCGATGCTTCGGCCAGCGGGGGTTCCTACGTTGCGTCTCCAATCTTCATCGACGATGAACCGACGGGGTTCCTGATTATCGGGAGCGTCAAGTCTGGTCACTTCGCCCAGAAGCATGCCGAACAGTTGGGGGCACTTGCCAATCAGGCTGCCGTCGCCATCGACAAGTCACGGCTCCATGAGCGTCTTCGCCAGCTCGCAACCACTGATGTGCTGACCGGTCTCCTCAACCGTCGCGGGTTCGCTCACCTAGCCGAACATGTGATTGCCAATGCGAGACGCTCGGGCAGGCCAACGGCGGTCGCGGTGGTAGACGTCGACCACTTCAAGTTGGTCAACGATCGATACGGCCACACGGTGGGGGACAAAGTGCTCGGCGCGGTTGCGGCATGCTGCCTCAGCCACGTCCGCTCCATTGACGTGGTTGCGCGCTTTGGCGGAGATGAGTTTGTCATCTTGTTGCCCGAGTCCGATGGGCAGGCAGCGAATATCATTGCCGAGAGAATCCGCCGTGTGATGTCTGACTCTCCCACCCTCTCGTTTGACGACACTCGCGTGAACGTGAGCGTATGCGTGGGAGTTGCTTCACAGCTAGGGCCTGACACAAATCTCGACGTGCTGCTGTCAGCCGCCGACAATGCGCTCTACGCCGCTAAAGAAGCGGGTCGCAATCGCGTGGTCATGGCCTGACGGTAGCCCCCGGTTAGGTATTATGTAGGTAATCCCACTCATGAGGTTTTCGAAAGGTGGTCCAAGAATGCCCAGGATGAAGAGGGTTGTGGCATTGGCGCTGGCGCTGGCGCTTGTGGTCGCTCTTGTGGCCGCTTGCGGCCCCAAACAAGCGACGGTACCGAGTGTCGTGGGGCAGACGGAATCTGCAGCGACTGCGGCACTTGCCGCAGCGAAGTTCTCTGCAGGGACAGTGACCCAGGACTTCAGCGAGACGGTGGCCGCGGGCACGGTCACTTTGCAGACTCCTGCAGCCGGCTCGCAGGCTGCCGAGGGTTCGCCGGTCGAGCTCGTCGTGTCCAAGGGCATCGCGCCTGTCGCAGTGCCAGACGTCAAGGGCATGGATTCCTCTCAGGCCAGCTCAGCACTGACTGCTGTTGGGCTTTCGATGGTTTCATACGACGATGACGACGCCACAATCGCCGCGGGTATGTCCTTGGGTCAGCTCCCCACGGGAGGGTCCGAAGTTGCGAAGGGTACCGAGGTCATCGTCGGTTTTTCGACTGGCGTCGCTCCCACAGACCAGACCGTGCCGAACTTAGTTGGAGCAACCAAGGCCAGTGCAGAAGCTCAGCTCAAGAAGAAGGGCTTCAAGGTTAGCGAACAGACTGCGCACGTCGTGGGCGCCAAGAGCGGGATTGTTGTAGCCCAGGTTCCGGCACAGGGCGCAAAGGCCACTCCGGACAGCCATGTGATCATCATGATCGCCTCGGGATCGCCTGAGGGTGCGATTCCCTCCGTCAACGGGATGTCGCGCACCGCGGCCAACAACACCATCACGGACGCCGGTTTCAAGCCGAACGTCTATCAGATGGCGAGCGCTCAGGGCCCCTCCGGCCGAGTCTTCGCGCAGCTAGCAGCTGCGGGTGCCCAAGAGCTGCAGGGTTCGGTTAACGCTGTCGTGATCTCTCTGGGAAAGCTCACCGCGACCGGGACACCGGTTCCGACGGTCACCGGACAGACCGAAGCTGAAGCGATTCAGGCGGCCAAGTCCGCTGGATTCGTTCCGGTAACGCTCCAAGTGCATGACCCGTCGGTCCCGGTGGGCGCGGTTGTTGCCCAGGTGCCCGCCGCGGGCGCGAGCGCAAAGCCGGGGCAGCAGATTCTGATGAGCGTGTCGCAGGGCTCGATTCTGCAGACACAAGTCAAAGTGCCGATCGTTACCAAGATGACCACGGTTGTCGCCCAGACCACTCTCAAGAAGGCTGGCCTGCAGTACCAGCTCGGACACCTCTTCAGCCCCACGGTCGCCAAGGGCTCCGTCATGGGTCAGTTGCCTGCAGCTGGAGCTTCCGTTCTGAAGGGCGCAGACGTTCAGATCGTGATTTCGCTGGGCAAGCCGCCAGCACTGTTCGTCACCGTGCCGGATTTCAAGGGCATGACCGACGAGGCGGCAACTGCCGAGATCTCGAACCTCGGGCTCGTGAGCGTGGATGTCGCTACGCCAGCGCTCGACAAGGCGCCCGGAACCGTGCTGCAGCAGTTCCCGATGCCGGGATCATCCATCAACCCCGGTTCGCAAGTCGTACTGATGGTGGCGCGCTAGTCTGAGTTGCAGCAGGGCATGACCATGTCGCTCTTGAGGGACCCGGGGATGACCCGGGTCCCTCTCTTGGAGGGTAAGGGGGGACGTGACAGCATGAGTATCGTCACACGTGGCAGATGAAGCTCGGCGGCCGCCAGAGGAGCGCGATGCAAGCCAACTTACGCCCGTCCACCGCGCACCGATTCGCCGACGAGCCCTGGCTTCCTGTCGTAGTCGCGCTCGCGCTCATGGTGGTCTGGGGCGGCACACCGCTGTTCTCCAAGATCGCGGCTTCCCAGATCGACCCGCTGCTCGTCGGTATCTTGCGCACGGTGATCGCCGGCTGCCTCGCGCTCCCACTCGCACTCGCGATGCGTCAGCCGCTACCCGCCGACACCCGGGGCAAACAGCTGCTCGCGTTCTCCGGCTTCGCCGCGTTCATCGCGTTTCCGCTCATGTTCACCGTGGGGCAGTCCACCACCTCGGCGATGCACGGCGCTCTCGTGCTGGCGACGCTGCCGGTGTTCACGAGCCTCTTCGGCACCATCCTCGAGCGTCGCCGAGTCTCCAAGACCTGGATTGCTGGCTGCATCATCGCGCTCTCCGGTGAAGCGGTCGTCATCGTGTGGCGCACTGCGGGATCGACCGCGGGCTCGAGCCTCACCGGCGATCTGATCGTGCTTGTGTCCTCGGCGATCTGCGCGCTGGGCTACGTCGCGGGTGCGCGGCTCTCGCAGCGCGGCTACCCGAGCCTGCCGACGACCCTGTGGGGAGTGGCCGGCTCGGCGATCGTGCTGTTGCCGCTGCTGGCGTGGTCGCTCGTGCGCACAGGCGTGCCGCACGCGGGGACGGCGGCCTGGGGGTCGATCCTGGTGCTTGCGCTGCTGACCTCGGTGCTCGGCTACATCGCCTGGTACTGGGCGCTTGCCAAGGGTGGCATCAGCCGCATCGCATCGATCCAGTTCACGCAGCCGCTCTTTGGCATCGCGCTCGCAGCCATCGTGCTCGGCGAGCGCCCGGCGCCGATCACCGCCGTTGCGGCAGTCGGCATCCTGCTCGGTGCATGGATGGTCCTTCGCGCAGGGTCGCGTGCGGGTGGAGCTGCGACGGCCGAGATCGAGTCGATCGCCTAGCTACTTCACGCGCTCCAGCTTCGCCGAGAAGTGCCGTAGGAACGGTGCCTGCTCCGCAATGCGGTACGCGGGCAGCGCATCGCGCATCTCGAACACCTGGGTGACGACCTCGATTACGTAGTCCATGTGGCTCTGCGTGTAGGTACGGCGCGGAATCGCGAGGCGCACGAGCTCACGCGGCCCGCCCACTTCCTCGCCGGTCTCTGGATCGCGGTGGCCAAACATGAGCGTCCCGATTTCGCAGGCGCGCACGCCGCCGAGCTCATACATCGCGACCGCGATCGACACACCCGGCAGTTCGACCGGCGACAGGTGCGACGCAAAGCGACTGGCATTCAGGTAGATCGCGTGACCTCCCGGAGGCCACAGAATCGGCACGCCGGCGTCGCGCAGGTGCTCTCCGATGTAGCGCGTCGACATGATCCGGTAGTGCAGGTAGTCCTCGTCCACAGCCTCCTGCATGCCGATGGCGAGCGCTTCGAGGTCGCGTCCGGCCAGGCCGCCGTAGGTGGGGAAGCCCTCGGTCAGGATCAGCAAGTCCTTGTGCTGCCGAGCGAGCTCGGGGTCGCGCGTGGCGAGGAAGCCACCGATGTTGACGATCGCATCCTTCTTGGCGCTCATCGTGCATCCCTGCGCGAGGTCGCACATCTCGTGCACGATCTCGCGGACTGGGCGGTCGCCCTGACCGGGTTCGCGCTGCTTGATGAGGTAGGCGTTCTCGGTGATGCGACAGGCGTCGAGGTAGAGCGGCGTGTCGAACTCCCGGCACACGGCAGCGACCTCGTGCACGTTGGCGAGCGAGACCGGCTGGCCGCCGCCGGAGTTGTTGGTGACCGTGATCATCACCAGCGGGATGTTCTCGGCGCCGTACTTGGCGAAGGTCTCGCGCAGACGGTCGACGTCCATGTCACCCTTGAAGGGGTAGTCGGACTCCATGTCGGCGAGCTCGGGCGAGGGCAGGTCCAGTGCGATGGCGCCAGTGAACTCGCAGTTGGCACGTGTGGTGTCGAAGTGGCTGTTGTTGGGCACTACGTCGCCGGGCTTGCACATGACGGAGAAGAGGATGCGCTCGGCGGCGCGGCCCTGGTGCGTCGGGATGATGTGCTCGAAGCCGGTGATGTCGTGTACCGAGTCGCGGAAGTGGAAGAAGGACGGGCTGCCCGCGTACGACTCGTCGCCGCGCATGACGCCGCCCCACTGATTCGAGCTCATGGCGCCGGTCCCACTGTCGGTCAGCAGGTCGATGATCACGTCTTCGGATCGCAAGGCGAAGATGTTGTAGCCGGCCGCTCGAATCGTCTCTTGCCGCTGCTCGGGGGTGGTCATCTTGATCTGCTCAACGGTCTTGATGCGAAACGGTTCGATGATGGTCTTGAACATGGCGCCTCCCGGTGCCTGTGTGCGTCGCTCGTTCTGAAAAGCGGACGCGGTCCGAGAAGGATTCTAACCGTTCCGGCGTGCGGTTTTGTGAGACATCTCACATTCAAGTCGGCATGTTCCGCCGCCGATGTACATGGTGAAGTTGCGATCCGAGGTGGGACCTCGATTGTGACGTTGAGATGACCCAATACCAGGAGGTTCGTTGACCCGAAATGAGGAACAGCGAGTGCAGGCCCGCGTGTCACATCTGACGAGTCACCAAATAGCCGACCGGATCCTGACAACCGACTTGGCAGTCCATCTCGACAGCATGGGCTACTCCGAGCGCAGGGTTTCCCTGGCCGAGAAGCGCGCCGACAACCTCTCTGGGGCCAGGAGCGCGCCGCCCGGTCAAGGACGTGAGTCCTAGGCTCCACCCACTTGATTCGTCCACCAACCGGCGCCCCTCGGGGCGCCGGTTTCGCGTTGCCGAGACGCCCTTAATGGTTCACAAGGCAGGGCAGGTCGGTCGGCGCATTCGCTAGGTGTGATGGGGGTCACAGGCGCAATTGCCCCGCCCCGGCAGGCGGCGTTAAGGATTGAGCCGTCACGCCCGAAGCCCACACCAACAGCGAGTCAATGCAAAGTCGAACCCCCCGGCTTTCCCTGTGGATTCTGACGAGAGGCTCGACCCCCTTCCGGCAAAGGAGGACGATCGTGAACAGAGTGGCGAAGTTGAAGGTGAGCGCGATCCTTGCGTTCGTGACCGTGGTGGCGAGCGCGATGTTCGCTGCACCCGCCCAGGCTTTCCCCACCAAGACGACACCCTGTAGCGGATGCCACAGCGGCGTGAATGTTCCCGTGACGGCGACGCTATCGTCAGTCACCGCGGTTGCGGCGATCTACAACGTAAGCGCTCCAGCCGCGAGTGCGATCGCGGTGTTCGGTGGCACGACCAAGCTGTTCGTGTTCTCGGCGACCAGCGCGCAGTTCTCCGTCGCTCCCGGCAAGACGTACAACATTTTCGCCGTGAAAGGACCCACGACTTCTGATGGGCTGGGTTCGACGAGCGTCTCGCCGGTCGCGCCCGTGGTCGATTCCACAGCGCCGGTCACGACCTCCGACGCCAAGGCAACCTATGTCTCGACCGCAACGATCAAGCTGACTGCGACCGACGCGGGCACTGGCGTGGCTGCGACCTACTACAAGCTCGACGGCGCGGCCCAGGTCGCTGGCACCTCGATCAGCAGCTCGGTACTGGGGGCGCACACGCTCGAGTTCTGGTCCGTCGACGTGGCGGGCAACATCGAGACCCCGCACAAGACCGCGGCCTTCACGATCACCGCCCCGCCCGACATCACGGCGCCCGTCACTACCTCCGACGCCAAGGCCACCTATGTCTCGAGCGCAACGATCAAGCTGACCGCAACCGACGCCGGCACCGGCGTGGCCGCCACGTACTATCGGCTCGATAGTGGGGCGCAGCTAGCAGGCACCACGGTCACCGTGAGCACGCTCGGGGCCCACACCCTGCAGTTCTGGTCGGTCGATGTCGCGGGCAACATCGAGCTCTACAAGACCGCGGCCTTCACGATCACCGCTCCCCCCGACACCACGGCCCCGGCCACAACCTCAGACGCCAAGGCCACCTACGTCTCAGGTGCGGTCGTCACACTCGCCGCGACCGATGCGGGCTCAGGCGTGGCCAGCACCTACTACAAGCTCGACGGAGCAGCCCAGGTCGCGGGGACCTCGATCATCACCTCGGCCCTTGGCTCGCACACCCTGGAGTTCTGGTCGGTCGACGTGGCAGGCAACATCGAGACGCCGCACAAGACCGCAGCCTTCTCGATCACTGCCCCACCGGTGGCTGACACCACGGCCCCCGTCACGACCTCCGACGCCAAGGCCACCTATGTCTCTACCGCAACGGTCAAGCTGACCGGGACCGATACGGGCTCTGGCGTGGCCGCGACGTACTACAAGCTCGACAACGGCGTGCAGACTGCGGGAACCTCGGTCACGAGCTCGGTTCTCGGCTCGCACACCTTGGAGTTCTGGTCGGTCGACGTGGCAGGCAACATCGAGACGCCGCACAAGACCGC
>JBAXEO010000083.1:0-9253 GCA_037140395.1 Coriobacteriia bacterium | reverse complement strand
ACCTGCGAACGTGCCACCAAGTACGACCAGCCCAACCACCACGGCGGCGATGATGATGAGCACCTTCGAGTTGTCGGTCTTGCTTACGACCGACGGTGCCGCAACTACGGGCGCTGCAACGGGAGCGACAAAGACTGGCTCCTCGACTGCAACGGATGGCTCGAGCGGCGGAATTACTGCCGTCGTCTCGCTGCTGTTCTCTGTCATGAACGCACCTCTTTCGGAGTCCGAATCCGGCGACTCTGCCACCGGCTTTCGCCTTTGACTCTGGGCGCCTCGGCTTGCAGCGTTGCTGCGAAGGGGTTACAGAATCGCAATCTCTCATTGAGCGGCGTCCAGCGTATCGGACAGGGGTATGATATCGATGGTCGAGACACTGCAGGCAGCCCATCCGGAGAGCCCGTCTGGAGACTGAGTGTGAAGTGTTCTGGCACGCAATGCGCACCTGTCCTGACCTTCGCCCGCTCGGGCGACCACGGCTTATGAGCACGCGAAACGAAGGTGAAACCGCTGATTGCTCGCATCCGACCGCTCACGGTACTCGCCCTCGCGCTCGTTCTCGCGCTAGCAGGCGCTTCACCTGCCGGAGCCGTGACCATCGTGCAGAAGCAGGCCGAAGCGGACCGAGTCGAAGCACAGGTT
The DNA here is from genome assembly GCA_037140395.1 of Coriobacteriia bacterium. Lineage (GTDB taxonomy): Bacteria > Actinomycetota > Coriobacteriia > Anaerosomatales > JAAXUF01 > JBAXEO01. Next base: position 8,611 of record JBAXEO010000083.1, on the reverse strand, counting down.
GCATCACTTAACACCAAAGCCGAAATCGCAGCCGAGAAGTACAACGTCGCACGATCTCGCTACGACTCACTCTCAAAGCAGGTGCGCTCCAGCAACGCCAAGATCAAGAAACTGAAGTCCCGCACGAGAGTCCTCCAAACCCACCTCGACACGCGCGCCAACGCGATGTATCGCCAAGGGCCTCTCGGCTTCATCTCGGTACTCGTGAGCGTCAACGACTTCGAGGAACTCGACGCAACTGTTCGCGTGCTCACGTCGCTCAATCAAAACGACGCCTCAACAGTGGCCGAGCTCAAGCAGAACAAGATCGAGGAGGCTGCCACCAACGCCACACTCGTCGCGGCACAAGCTGACGCCTCCACGCAAAAGAAGGCGATGTCGACCAATCAGAAGGCGGTCGAGTCGCAGCTTGACGCGCGCAAGCGGGTACTCGACGGGCTCAACGGCGAAGTTCGCAACCTCGTCGCCCAGAAGAAGGCGGCTGAGGATGCGGCGGCCCATGCGCGCTACCTCGCACTCGTGAAGCGCTCCCCCGCATCCAATTCGACTGCTGCTGATAGCGGCGGAAACGCCCCCACCAGCAGCAAGGGTGCGGCGGCCGTCTTCTGGGCCATGAAGGCAATTGGTCGGCCGTATCACTACGGCGCCGGCGGCCCCGATTCGTTTGACTGCAGCGGTCTGACTTCGTGGGCTTATGGCAAGGCGGGCATTTCGCTTCCCCACAGTTCGAGTGCCCAGATCAGCCAAGGAGCCCGCATCTCCAAGTCCAACCTTCAGCCGGGGGATCTGGTGTTCTTTGGGAGCCCGATCCACCACGTGGGAATGTACGTGGGCGGCGGCGACTTCATAGAGGCCCCGTACACGGGGATGAACGTGCGCGTGGTCTCTCTAGGGCGACGCAGCGACTATGCGGGAGCCTGTCGGCCTAACTAGCGCGGCGTGACTCGTGAGATTCCTTTTGCCGACCCGCGGATGACCATCTGCCACTCACGGACACCGATTCTCCCGTCTGCGGAAGCGACGGGCTCCGACTCTTGCATGCCCTGCCGCGCGGGCACAGCATCTAGCAACCTCGAAAGCAGAGGAGTGCAGGGAGAAACGGGGCTCGCCATGAGACGCATCGTTGCCAACGTAGTGGCCGCAGCACTGCTCACCGGGGTCTTGATGGCGCCGTCTGTGGCCGTAGCCCTTCCGGCTCCGCCGGCCGACGGCCAAAAGGTCGACCTGGGTCCGGATCTTTGGGACGTGAACACCTGGGTACCCTATGACTATCCAGTGGGCAGTGGCACATGGTACGTGGACGGCGTCCTCGCTAACTGGTCCAGTCAGACCTATTCCAGTGGTGTCACCGTCCTCGATCCACACACCACTGTGCAGTACTGGAACACAGCGGGCGACACTGTCATCGGATATGAAACATTCAGCGTGGGCATCGGGGTCATGCCCGCCTGTCCTGCCGACGGAGGCTACTACTTCTTCCACCACCAGCTCAACGTACCTGCTGGAGCTGACCCATCGCTCACAAGGGCGGCGCCGGAGGTTCTGGCGAGCGATCCGTCATACCCCAAATACCACTACGGTACCGCCGCCAGTACGGCCATTCCTTCCATGCCTTTATGGCACACCTGGGGCGTGGTCGACACGACGACGCTCGGCTCCGGCCGTACACGTATGAAGCTCACGGTTCGAAACGATACGGCCGGCTTCATCGGTCCGCTAACTGTCTCTGGTGCCGAGAAGTACCAGTTCGCGGGCGGTGACTACCCCTTGGATGCTTTCGAAATCACCGCTCTTGACTCGGGGAAGGCGGCTCGCCTAGGCCCCGGCGAGTCAACTACGTTCTCGGCGTACGGGCTTCGTCCCACTCCAACTAGCACTGTGCGGCTTTCTCCATTCTCATGGGTAACCGTAGCCGCGCCCCTCCCCAATGCAAACGTCTGGCGGTTCTACAACAGAGTGACCGGCACGCATTTCTACACCGCTGATCCCGCAGAGAAGGCCAATGTGATAGCGACCTTGTCGGCGATCTATGATTCCGAGGGACCCGCGTACAGCGTCCATGAGGCCTCGGCGGCCAACGACACGGCATTGCACCGCTTCTACAACAGGAAGACCGGTACCCACTTCTACACTGCGGACTTCGCCGAGAAGACGCTGGTAGAGAACACGATGGCCTCAACCTACACCTACGAGGGTGTCGCGTACTACGTGTCGGACACTGCGCCTGCGGGAGCGACAACGGTGTGGCGGTTCTACAACATGAAGACCGGCACGCACTTCTACACTGCCGACCCGCTGGAGAAGGCCAACGTTGAGGCCACGCTGTCGTCGACGTACCACCTGGACGGCGCGAGTTTCTACCTCGCACCCTGAAAGTTTTGGCCAGTGCTAGGGACTCAGGTAGTACGCCTCGCCCTCTTCTTGCCATGAAGCGCCGAGTCTGGCGTTGATGTCGGCACGCTCGACCGGATCAGCCGAGTACAAGTAGGTGCCGTTGCTGCGGTTGCGGAATCGCCAGACGGTCTTGGCTCCGGCGGTGTGTGAGCGGGAGATGCTGTAGGCAGGACCCTCCTGAACCCAAGAGGCACTCAGCTTGGCGTTGATGTCGGCCCACTCATTCGGGTCTGCCGAGTAGAGGTAGAAGCCTCCGGAGATGTTCCTGAAGCGCATCAAGGTCGCAGTATTGGTTGCGGGGTTGATGGAGTAGGCCTCGCCTTCCTCGGTCCAGGTGCTGCTCAGGGTGGAGTTGATGGTGGCCCGCTCGGTGGGGTCGGCTGACCACAGGTAGTAGCCGCTTATTAGGTTGCGGAAGCGAAAGACCGGCAGCAGCGGGGCGGCTGTAACCGTGAAGGACGTGGTCTGTGTGGTCTCGGTGTTGCCGGCGGTGTCTGTTGAGCGGTACTCCAGTGCGTAGGTGCCGATAGAGCTTGGAACCGGGACGGAGGTGCCCGTGCCATGCAATATCTCGACACTGGGATTAAGGATCCGCCAGTACGTGCTCGCGACACCGGAGTTGCCGACACCGTCAGTTGCAACAAGCGAGATGGTTGCACCGCTCGCCGGCACGTAGCTCTTGAGCGCACCAGGGGCGGTCGTGGTCGGCGGGGCGATGTCAATGAGTACCATGTTCTTGCTCGTCGTGGCGTTGGTGGCGATCACGACGCTGGTCGTCTCGGTGGTGTAGCCGGCCTTCGAGTAGGTCGCCGTGTAGGTTCCCGGGGTAATCCCGGCGATGGCGTAAGTCCCGTTGGCGGCCGTGGTCGCGGTGCCCGTTCCGGGTATCGAGACCGTCACACCGGCGAGGTTGGACCCTCCCGAGGTCACCGTACCCGACAGGGTTCCGGGCAGCAGGGACATCGACATGTTCTGGGTCTTCATGGCGTCGGTGGTGATCACGACGCTTGTGGTCTCGGTCGTGTAGCCGGTCTTGGAGAAGGTCGCTGTGTAGTTGCCCGGTGTGATGCCGGCGATGGTGTAGGTGCCGTTGGCGGCCGTGGTCGAGGTGCCCGTACCGGGTATCGAGACCATCACGCCGACAAGGCCGGAATCGCCCGACGTCACCGTGCCCGACATCGCGCCGGGCAAGACCGGCACACGTTCGACCACCACGGTCCCACCTATGTTGGTCGCCGGGCTCCACCAGTTGTAGTCACTTCGCGGAGTAACGACTATGACGTGGCTGCCTTCGCCGAGCGTCAGGATCGTACTGGAGTCAGTCACATTTCTTAGAAGGACACCGTTGTCAGAGATGTCGTAGGAGACGGACCGCCCCGCGACGGGGCTCCAACTCAATGAAACACTGGTCGCATCGGTTGAGCTGTACATGGACAGCATGGTCGGCGCGAGCAAGTAGGGGTAGTCCTCTTGGAGCTTGGAATAGGCCGCGTTCGGGTTCACGTAGCCGTATCCAAGATCGCTACCAGCGTCCACTGCCGACCCATAGAAGACACTCGCGAGCTCGTCTGGGGTCAGCGCCGGTGCGAACCGCCAGAGCATCGCGGCCATACCCGCGAACGCGGGACTCGCCATGCTGGTTCCATCCCACCATGAGTAGCCGGGCTCGTAGACGACGCCTGCTCCGTCGCGGTCATAACCGGGCTGGGTGAGCCCCCAAATACCTTGCCCCGGAGCCAAGATGTCGAGGCGCCCATTGTTGGCTCCGGCACCCACTGGATCGCGGCCGATCCCGTAGTCGGTGAAGTAGCTCCGCGCTTTGAGCGTGGGGCCGGCCGTACCGGTGACGGTATAGCTGCCAACACCGATAACGTGGGCGTTGGCTCCGGGATACTGCACGCCATTCAGGGCGCCGCTGTTGCCCGACGCCGCAACCACGAGAACTCCGTGTGACCATGCGTGGTCTATCGCATCCTGAATAGACTGCGAGTAATTCGAACCGCCCAGACTCATGTTGATGACCTTGGCTCCGTCGGCCGTAGCATCGTTGATTGCATCGATGATTGCGGTGTCGAAAATGACCGCACATCCGGCAGGGTACATGGGAGGATCCCCGTCGATCCAGACTCCCTGCACCTTGTAGACGAGAACGGTCGAGTCATACGTCACGCCAGCCACGCCGATTCCATTGTTGGTACCAGCGCCAATCTGCCCGGCGACACAGGTTCCGTGCGATGCCGTGGTTATGCTATTGAGTGGAGCACTCGGGTCGACCGGCGATACGTCGAGGTCCTTGGTCAGGACATCGGTCACGCCGCTGTATGTCGAGAACTCGTCCTTGCCAGCGAGGATGTTTGCGCCCTTGTCCGGGTGATCCATGTAGAAGCCGGTATCTATCACAGCGACCTTAATCGCCGAGCCGCTCGCTCGCGCCGGGAACGACGATGCTTCCAGCGAACTCCATAGGCTCGCGATGTCCATACCGCTGTTTGCGTTGGCGTCCCTCATCCACCAGCTCTTCGCGCCGACAACCCAAGGTCCGCCCCAGCTGAACATCTGAGTGGATGTGTATCCCGGGTCGTTGGGAGGTACCGCGTAGGCCGAAACCTGTCTAATGTAGTTGGGCTCGGCGAACTCAATTGACGGAGAACTGTTGAGCTCTTGGAGGAACTGCTTGTCGCTCTTACCGGAGGGCGTCTTCACCATCGCAGAGCGATCCCTACTCACCCGCACGTCGGCAGCCGATACTCCCGGAAGCGCGTCAAGCGTCGCGACAGTACCCTTGCCTGATGGGCGCACTTTGACCAAGAACACCCCGGGAACTGAAGCTCCACGCACAGTCTGCGTAGAAGCTCCTCCCGTGATGGGCTCGGAAATCACGCGACTGGAGACACCTCGCCCGAGAGCCCAAGCTGAGACCGGCGACGCGATAAGCATGGCGGCTACTATCGCCGTCAGTACTGAAATGCGCAGTCGCGTCATCGTCCCTGCCTCATATACTCTTCACGCAAGCTCGTCATCACAACTTGCCACACTCGTCCTCTAGCTGAAATATCGACGTACGGCCGATCAAGCTCTAGGTAATCCGATCAACCCACGAACGCACGCCGCACTCTCCTACCAGGTCTTGAGAATGTCCCTGTGCACGAGATTGACCGTGTAGCCTTGCGCCCTGAGGTCCTCGGCGAAAATCACAGCCAGAGTGACCGAGCGGTGATGTCCCCGCGCGCAACCGATCGCAACCGTATCGCCGTCCCTCAAAGACGACATCCACCGAGTCCGCATAATGGCCAGCCACGCCTGTGCCTCACTGGTAGCCATCACTCGATCCCTCACCCATTGCATGAGGCCCGTATCTGCCTGAGTGAAGCCATCCACGTTGATGTTCCTGACATCGGCGACGAATCGGCACTCCTCAGGGGGTCCATCGAAGAGGTAGCCGAACGTCTCGATTGTTATGGTTCCGCGTGTCCGCGGACTCGAAGATCCAGCTGCAGCCGCGGCCAGTAAGGCGGTAGCGGTCGAAGTGCTCGCTGTTGGTTTTGCTGCAGAAACGGCCGCAGGCGTCGACGCAGGTACGGCGGCCACTGCCGCAGTCGCCTGCTCCGAAGCGAGCAATCCCTGGTAGAGAGTACTGGTTGTTGCGGCGGCTGCTCCGTTACCTGCCTGTAGCTCGGCACCAGGCATCTGGTCGTCTTGACCTGCCTCTGATAGCCGTGCGACCGAATAGGCGTCGGCTTGGCCAACTGCTTCGTAACCCGAAGTGTGCGTCGATGTGACGAAGAATGGGTTCTCCAAGCCGAATGCCGAACCCAGGCCCATCACGGCAAGAACCAGGATACCCAGAAGCGGTATGAGCAAGAGCGCGACCGCGCCCCCGAGGGACGCCTGCTCAGCTCGCGCGCCCGTGCCGCGTCTTTGGGATGAGCCAAAACGACCGAAAAAACGAGACAACACAAGGCGACCCGTGCCGGAGTGGTCGGCTTTCGGGCGGTCTGTATGGAATCGCAGTTGCGTTGGCCAGCGCAATAGGAACCTCCGTGGAGATGCAACCGGGTCGAGTTGTTCCCGGCACCGTGCGATGTCGGCTTCGCGCGTCGAATCTCCGCAGTTCAGATGGGCGATTCTTCTCTGTGCCGACAAGTCTTTAACTTAGTTCATGCCGACGAGCAGTGCAAACCTTGCGCCAGCGTCAAACATCTCGGACCGCGACTGCACGATGTGTCTTGGAGCATGCCCAAGCTGTCTCGCGCCGGATGAAGTTGATGCGCCAATTCCTAGGACCGAGGATGAGCGGCTATCGCGCTTTCGAAGGCTTCTCGATACCCCATAGCCACGTCGCTCCAAGTGTAATGATCCATCGCTTCTCTCGATCGACTCGCCATTAAGTGGAGCCTGGAGTCGTCACCCAATGCCGCCAGAATGGTTCTGGCGATGTCATCAGGCTGGCTCGGATCAAACAGGTCGGCCTCGACTCCCAAAAAGGCCAAGTGCTCTTCGAATGGAGGAATCGCCGACATGGCGACAGGGGTCTCAAGCGCCCAAGCATCCAAACCAGGGCCAGAACCAGCTTCGTAGAGGCTCGGCGCCACCAGCAGCCGGGCCCCTGCAATGAGTGCATCGGCAGCCTGGTCGCTCACGTATCCCAGGGCAAACAGGTCTTGGCCAATAACGAGGCCAGAATCATCGAAAGCGTCGATGAGATGTGGAACGTTCGCGGGCGCGATTCCTGAACTGGCACCGCGCGAGAGTACGTCTGTGCCGCTGCCGATCAAGACCAGTGGCGGCCCTCCTGAACTTCTCACCTGAGAATACGCGCGGAGCAGCGCTGAGAGATTCTTGTGGGGCGCGACATTGCTCGGGCAAATCACATAGTCGTCCGGAATCCCGTGGGCGGCGATCGCAGCCCGAACTTCTTGGGTTTCAGGTTCACCAGATAGAAGCGTTGAGAGTCTTATGACTCGGATATCTGGGGCGATTTCGCCGTAGTGTGTACTGATTTCTTCGCCGATGAAGGTAGACGACGCGACCACCACATCAGAGGTGCTGATCCAATAGGGCACCTGTCGCTCAAGTTGCGAGACGAAATCAGGGCCCAGTGTCCCGAAGTCGTGTTTGAAGTTGAAATCGTGAAAGGTTCCGACTACAGGCATTGCCACGGCAAAGGGTTCGAGAAAGTAGGGCCAGGACAGATAGAGAAGGTCGAATTCCGCGGTGCGCCGTGCGATTTCCTCGGATGCTTTGCGAAGGAGCGTTACCTGGTCTCTGCCGCGCGCCACGCTCGCAAGATTGCGGAGTTTGCCCCACAGCGTAGTGGGAGGGTTCACCGGAAGCGTGCACAGAATCGGATCGACGGTCGCGATCTCGACTCGGTCGTGATCGAACCCTGCCGCGGCGCCAAACTTGTCAGCGGAATAGGCGTTTATCAGCACCGTGATATGCATATCGGGATAGTTCTCGATGAGTGCACGAACCAAGGGCCGCAGAAATCTCGTCCCGCCACCGGCGCTCGCCTGCTGAGCCATGACTGCTACCCGCATTGTCCCGTGCCCCTTCCATCCCACCGAGGAGGTACGCCTGTGTCGTCAGCCATCAGTCAGCCGCGTCAGCGCCGACCTCGCCTTTCGAGTCGCCATCCGCCACATTCCGATTGGCTCGGGCTGCAAGACAGCGGGCCTCTCCGCCTCGATTCGGCTCAGCCTCTCCCGAAGAAGCGCCGCCAGGTAGTCGTCGGCGTGCGGTATGTAGCTCTTGATTGCGTCGACAAATACCGCAGTCTGCGCACTGGGTTCGAGTCCCGACCATGCGCCAGCCGAGGAAAACCTGTAGGCGATGCCTGGCAAGTCGACATAGATGATCGGGGCCTGGCGAGAGACGAGCGCGTTGATGATCCAATCGTACGTGGTCAGAGAGTAGAAGTCGCTCGGGATTCGGCGCAACACATCGGCACGATAGAGCATGTTGGAGAAGCCGAACCCGTCGCACATGACAAGCTCTTCGGTACCACGGATCGATAGGGCGCCATCAAAGCTTCTGCTATCAAATGATGCCGTTTCCTGGCGGAAGATCACATACGAGAAGGCGCAGGCGCTCGTGTACGGATACTTGTGCAGCAAGGACACCTGTCGTTGGAGCTTCGTGCGATCAAACCAGTAGTCATCACCCTCAAGAATTGCCACCAAATCCGTGTCGATGTCAGAGAAGAGTTTCTGGTAGT
>JBAXEO010000082.1:0-9420 GCA_037140395.1 Coriobacteriia bacterium | reverse complement strand
GAGAGGAACCGGCTCTTCGCTCCGCGCGCCCACGCTTGGCAGCGCGTGCACCTCGAGCCCGACGCCGTGCCCCAGACCGTGGCCGAAGCACTCGCCGAAACCTGCGGCCTCGATCACCGCACGTGCGGCCGCATCGATGTCGCGACTGGGCAACCCCGGCCTCACCGCTGCGATGCCGGCCAGGTTCGCGGCAAGCACAGTCTCGTAGATCTCGCGCTGACGCGCGCTCGCCTTGCCGATCACCACCGTCCGCGTCATGTCCGAGCAGTACCCCCCGACCCGAGCCCCAAAGTCCATCTTGAGATAATCGCCATAAGCCACCACCCGCTTGCCTGCATGCGCATGTGGGAGAGCGGAATTGGGACCACTCGCTACAATCGGTGGGAAGGCGATTCCATCAGATCCGTGCGAACGCATAAAGAACTCCAGTTCCAGAGCGACGTCGACCTCAGTCATGCCGACGGCAATGAAGCCGAGTACGTGATCGAAAGCCTCGTCCGTAATCGCTTGGGCTGCCACAATGCGGTCGATCTCGGCCTCGTCCTTAACCGCGCGCAGGCCCTCGACCCAACCGCCGGTCGGAACGATCTCGCCAGCGAACTTCCCTCGCGCCTGCTCGACGACCGCGTACGGTGCGGATGACTCGACGACCACGCACGTGGCACCCGACTGGGCTGCTCGTGCGAGTGCATCAGACCAAAGGTCGTCGGTGGCACAGACCACCTCCCAAGGAGAGTCGCTCGATGCCCGCTCGGCAGACTCCGAGTAGCGGCTGTCGGTGAAAACGATGGCTTCGTGCTCCGTGACGAGCAGGAGTGAGAACGGCTCCGCATCCCACACGTCCTCAAACCCGCTCAAGTACCTAACGTTGGCGACGTTGAGAGCGACCAACGCTCCCCCGCCAGCGCCACTCAAGAGGCCGCGAGCCGCCGCAACCCTGCAGTCTATGTCGCCCACAATAGGAATCCCTTCGAAGGACCGCCTCAAAGGGATTCTACCGCCGTTTGGGTCTTTCAGTTCTCGAGCCAGCTGTCGATCTGCAAGGCAAAGCCCGGAATCTTGGGGTACATGGGCGGCGGATTGTTCTTCAGACGCTCGTCTCCGTTGTAGTTACGAGGACTGTATGCTCCCGATATCGAGGGCTGAGTCGCCGAAGCCATCGACCCGTAGAGCGTCAGTGACTTCGTGCCCGTTATCGGGTTGCCGTTGCTGGTTCCCGGCACGATGTAGTCTTCCCACGCGTGCGACGAAGTGTTGTACTGCTGCGTCGGAGCCGTGCCCGGAAGGCTGTTGCTCCCCGATGCCTGCGCGCCGACCGTCCCTTGGGGACTCGTGGCAAGCATCGCGCACTTGACTATATGCGGAGATGGCACTGAGTCAGCCCAATACTGCAGGTATATGGAATCGCTCGCAACCAGTCCGCAGGTGGCGGGGCTCGTCGAGGTGGCCGTGTTGATGTTGCCGTTTATGTAGATGATCTTCGCACTGCCAATGGTGACGTTCGCTGAGTAGGTGCCGCGGACATAGATGTTGTCATCGAAGTAGAAGACGCCGGTTGAGGGTATCGTCACCCTCTGCGAAGAAGTCGAATCAAGCTGGAGCTCGCCGAGCAGGGCCGTGACAACGGGCGAACTGCTGTTGCTCGGCTTCTTGTAGTTGATGCCCGTGACCTTCGTGATGACGACCTCAGCGCCGTCCATGACGACCTGATAGCCATACGACGTGCCCGACAGACCTCGCCACGTACTCGTGCTCTGTGCCGTCGTCTTGAGATCGCCAACGCCTTGGGTGAACGCGGAGAACGAGATGGAGGGCGCATTGTCGACCCACCCGCCAGGATAGGCGGTCGAAGGCTTCGTCGGCCGGGTGCCGCTAGAGCTGCCGACGTAGCAGATCTTACTCGCCTCGGCGGTGCCCTTGATGATCCCCTGGTTGTATATGTTGCCGTTTGTGTGGACCGGCCCGTATACAATCGCGTTCAAACCGAGCCCCCAGCCACCTGTACTCTGATCCGTGAAGAACACGTACTTAGCTGTGGTTGGGAAGCCCACCCTCGAAGTGATTCTGCGCTTCGTGCCGTCGGCAAGCGTCCCCACCGAGTACAGCGTGAGTGGGGTAACACTCTGGTCCGGATTCGTCGTTGGTGGAGTCGCGGTAACGACCCAAGAACCGCCCTCCATCTGCGTCGGCCCAAGCGATCGCGCCGTGCCGGGATGTGCGGGATCCTGATAGTACGTGTAGTCCTGACTCAACCGGTACATGTACTCGTTGATCCCAGCATCGGCAACGTGCATGGCCTGTGTGCGCTCGGTGTAATGGCTCGTCTGCGACTCGCGATACGAGACGAGCGCCAGAACCGTCATCACCAGAAGAAACAGTATCGCCGAGACGAGAACCGTGCTCGCGAGCGCAATGCCCGAGTCATCTTGGACAACCGACACGCCCTTCTGAACAGCCCTTCTAAACCGAATCATCGCTGCTGCACCTCATTCTGCATTCTGCGAAGCACGCAGACGAACCAACGAGTCGGACAGTGCCGTCTCGTAGTTGCCGCCAGAAGACGGCTGCTTGTTCACCAAATTGATGCCGATCATCGAGATCGGAGACTTGTTGTCGTAGGGCGCCGTGACTGTTCCTCCGCTGCCAAGAATCCAAAAACCGTGATACCTGACAGCATAGGTACCCCGCGCGCACGAGGCCGTCCCAGGACTCTTGCTGTGGTAGCAGAATATCGGCCCGCCTGCAGTGTCGATGTTCGTCACGAGCGCCTTGGGTGTCCCCGCTGAACCGAAGGTCCAGGGCTGGGTGTTGGTCGGTGCCTGATTCCACGGAGCAACCGTGCGTAGCAGACTGCTACCGCTGAGGTAGTAGGTCACGAGTTCAGGGCCGTTGTCGTGGTTGACGTCGGAGAAGAACTGGACTCGGTTTGGTTCGGCTATGGTGAACACGCCGCCCTTGCTGTCGTCGTTGGGAGTCCTGTTCTCCTGAGACTCGCGGATCTCCCTGCTCATGGTATCTATGGCTCGCTGAGCCTCGTCCGTGGCGATCGCACGCGCGGTCGAGCGGTCGGCGATGGTGGACGCAGCCCCAAAGAGCAGATACATCGTCGCAAGGATGACACCCATCAGAACTGAGACGACCAACAGCTCTGTGAGTGAGAGCCCTCCATCATCTCTGATGCGTCGCATGATCATCCTAGTTCGATCTCGTCATGGTGACGGTCGCAGTGCCGCCCGCGGTCAGCTCCGCCGGCACTGGAACGGCGACAGACGTCGACCACGGGGCGTTTCGGCTGAGCGAGTAGAAGCCCGGGGGTAGAAGCCTCTCAGTGGTGTAGAGTACGCCGCTTGCCGGCTTGGTGACGGTGAAGCTAGCGCCAGTGATTTCCGCATGGGTCGTCGCATTGTACACATGGATCGTATAGCTGGCCCCAACGCTGTCGGTCGTTCGGAACGTGAAGTTCACGATAAGAATGCCGTAGGTCCTGGTGACGGGGAGACTCAGAGCCGCATCCTGCTCGACGCCGATAGCACCCGTCGACACAGGCGCTGATGGCGAGGTGTACCCCGGCGTTTTGCTCGCGGTGACGGTGTAGCTTTGGCCAACAGTGGGATTGGCTGTCGTGTAGGTCCCATTGCCGTTGTCTACGTAGGTGAGGGTGGGACTGATCGCGAGGGTTGCTCCCGACACGAGCCTGTTGGTTTGGTCCCGGACCGTGACGGTAAGCGTGGGCTTACGGAGCAAGGTGACCAGCAAAGTCGCATCCTGCTCGACCCCTATAGCGTCCGTCGACACGGGCGCTGATGGCGAAGTGAACCCCGACTTGCTCGCGGTGACGGTGTAGATCTGGCCAACGGTAGGATTGGCTGTCGTGTAGGTCCCATTACCGTTGTCTACGTAGGTAAGGGTCGGACTGATCGCGAGGGTTGCTCCTGACAAGAGGCCGCCGGCGCTGTTCTTGACCGTGATGGTAAGCGTGGGCTTACGGAGCAAGGTGACCAGCAAAGTCGCATCCTGCTCGACCCCTATAGCGTCCGTCGACACGGGCGCTGATGGCGAAGTGAACCCCGACTTGCTCGCGGTGACGGTGTAGATCTGGCCAACGGTAGGATTGGCTGTCGTGTAGGTCCCATTACCGTTGTCTACGTAGGTAAGGGTCGGACTGATCGCGAGGGTTGCTCCTGACAAGAGGCCGCCGGCGCTGTTCTTGACCGTGATGGTAAGCGTGGGCTTCCGCTCCAGAGTGAGCTCCATCGCGGTGTCCTGATCGGTGATGATCACACCGGTCGACTTGGCCGCGGAAGGTGAGAAGTACCCCGTCTTGCTTGCGCTCACGGTGTAGTTCTGACCGACAGTCGGGTAGCCGAGGTAGGTGCCAACGCCGTTGGCCGTCATGGGGAGGCTCGGAGTGGTGTTGATGGTGGCTCCCGACACGAGATTCTCGCCCCGGTCCCGAACGGTGACCGTGAGCGTGATCTTGCGCAGCACGGTGCTGCTCAGCGCAGCGTCCTGTTCGGCGACTATCGCACCCGTCGGCGACGACACCGGCGACGTCACGTACCCCACCTTAGCTGCGACCACGGTGTACGACTGCCCCAACGTCGGGTAGCCGAGGTAGGTGCCATCGCCGTTGTCCGTCATCGACAGGGCAGGGTTCATGGTGAGGGTTGCCCCCGGCACGGGATTGGAATGCTGGTCCTTCACCGTGACGGTCAGAGTAGCCTTCTTAGTCATCGTGTACGTAACACTGATGGGGTTTCCACCTGCGGCAACGACCAGAGAGGAGCTGCCCGAGATGAATCCCGTCTTGCTCCAGCTGACCGTATAGGGCGTCTCGAAAGTGGAAGCGAAGAACGTCACATACCCATTCGCATCCGTTGTCCCGGTCTGCGTGGTCGAGCCGGACAATCCGCCCTTCATGGTGACAGTCGCGGTGGCTACCGCAGCCAGAGTCGGAGACGGCCGCTGGATCTTCACGGTCACCGTGCTCATCTTGTAGGCCTTGATTACCCACGGGTTCAGCTGATTGGCCAAGACGCTCGCTGCGCTCAAGGGCGCGACGTCCAGGTAGTACCCGGGGGCGGTGCCGGCGATGCGTATCGCCCCTGAAGGCATCTTCCCCCACCACACCGCACCGGTGGAGTCAGTCGTCTTGGTCTTCGGACTCGTGTTCAGCGGAGTGACTGTGATAGAAGACGCCACAAGGATCTTCTGGTTTGTCGTAGCGTCGACGACGCTGACCTTCACGTCGCCGAAGTTCCCGACCAAAATGCCCGTGATGTTCGACTCGACTGTCACGTTACCGCCCCGCACGGCTGTCCATGAGACGGTGATGGTTATCCTCTTGGAGGTCGAGAGTTCGCTCGTGGAACCCGCTGGGGGGGGTTCGTATTCGATGAGTGTATGCACGTGATAGTCGCCGACATCCTGTTCGTCAGGAATGGAACCTTGCGGCCAGCCGTTCACCGTTCCCAGTACTGTGAATGACGTGTTCCGCGACTGCTCCATGCGCTGGTTCGCGAGCTGCAGCGCGCCCTCGCGCATCGCCGTTCCAGCGCTGGCCGTGGAGGCGTAGGCAAGAGCCCCCATGACCGACGTCGCTACGAAGAACAGAATCACCGCCGCGACCATGAACTCCACCACGGTAAACCCTGACTCGTTGCCTACTGGCCCTCTCGGCTGACTCATCATGCCACTTCCTTCGTGCCACCCGGTTCCCGCTGTGTCGGATACGAGCGTCATGTAGCTCTTCTTTCGTTCGGCGTCACCCGACGGAAACCATCGCAGCCCTTAGCCCAAGATGGTAAGAGGCCGCCCCAAAACCGCTGATCTGACCGACGCACGCGGGTGCTATGACGCTGATATGCCGAAACTCCTCGCGACCTGCGATGTTGGACAGGTGCACCTCAACCACAGGCACGTCAATTGCCGCAACCGCATCTCGCAACGCGTACGAGTAGTGCGTGAAGGCCCCTGGATTCAATACCACAGCGTCGTAGGTTCCCTGTGACGCTTGGAGAAGATCGACCAGTTCACCCTCGTGATTGCTCTGGAAGAAGGCGACCTCAACGCTCAACTCCTCGCCAATGCGGGCAAGCTGAGTCTCGATCTCTGCCAATGTCGTCGATCCGTAGACACCCGGCTCCCGGCTGCCGAGGAGGTTGAGGTTTGGACCGTTCAACACGAGAATGCGCTTCATCGCTCGGCCCTCCTCTTCGACTCTGCCCAAGCGGTCAAGTGCTCCCGAATCATCGCATCGGCGATTGGCTCGCATCGCCACAATCCAGGAGCATCCGCTAGAACGAATCGCACTTTCCCACCTCTTGCCTTCTTGTCGGAATACATTGCTTCCAGGATCCGGTCTGCCTCAAATGCCACATCCATCGCGGGTAGACCCATGTCATCCAGGAGCCCATCCTGTCTCCGAACGAACTCGACGCTCCCGTTCCCGGCTTCAACTGAAAGCCTGGCTGCGAATCTCATGCCTTCGGCAACTGCGATCCCGTGAGGCACAACGCCATATCCGGCTACCTTTTCAATAGCATGACCGAGTGTGTGTCCATAGTTCAAACACTCGCGCACACCATCTTCCCTTTCATCGGAACGAACGATGCCCGACTTGAATCTCACGCACTGGTCAACTGTGTCGGCCGTCACACAGTTTACTCGCCGTCGGAGCCCCCCGGCATTGGCCTCCAGCCACCGTAGAAACTCCTCACCGCCGATAACCGCGCTCTTGGCCACTTCCGCCATTCCACTCGCCCACTCCGTTTCCGGCAGCGAGACGAGCGTGTCGGTGTCAGCAACCACCAGGCGCGGCTGCTTGAACGCTCCAACTAGGTTCTTACCCGCGCTCAAATCAACGCCGGTCTTCCCGCCCACGGACGAGTCGACCTGAGCGAGAAGCGTGGTCGGAACCTGGACAAAGTCGATTCCACGCAGATACGTCGCAGCAACGAACCCCGCAAGATCGCCGATAACCCCGCCGCCCAGCGCCACAACCAGATCATGGCGATCGAGGCTCAGATGAGCCAGCGCCTCGAGAAGCTCGCCAGCAACCTGCCAACTCTTGCTCTGCTCGCCTGGCGAAACCGACAACGGAAACACGTCAAAGCCAGCGGTCACTAGCGATGCGCCGACTCTCGCGCCGAACAGATCGGCCACGTTGGTGTCGCTCACGAGCGCGATCTTTCTGGCCCGACTTACGCCAGAGACCCGCTTGCCTATCTCGGCTAGTGCACCGGGTCCGATGACCACGTCGTAGGAGGCTTCGCCTACGTCGACGCGAACAACTTGTGCCTTCATCTCGCGCTCCGTTCTCGCATGAGCGCCACAACTTCGTGGGCAACATCTTGGGGCGTCCGGTCACCCGTATCTACCGTCGCGTCGGCGACAGCTACGTAGAGGGCCTCCCGAGCCTCCAGAAGCTTTCCGGCCGCCAGCACGCCGCCTGCCCCAGACAGAAGCGGCCGCGTGCTGTCATCGCCAACCCGCGCGAGAGTCTCGGCGGCCGTGACTCTCAGGTACACGACCATCCCGAGACGCTTGAGTGTGGCGCGATTGGAGTTACTGAGCACCACGCCTCCCCCACACGCGACCACGCTCGGGAGCATCGTGCCCACCGAATTGAGCGCAGACGTCTCAAGCGCTCTGAACGCCGGCTCGCCGGTCTCTTGGAAGATCTCGCGGGCGGTCCGACCGTCCTGCAGCTGCACAAGTTCGTCAATGTCTACAAAGGGCAGTCCGAGCTGCTCGGCCACCAGGCGCCCGACCGTGGACTTGCCAGCGCCCATAAACCCAACGAGCAGAAGGTGGCTCATCGGTCAGCGCGCTGCAGGCGCTCCAAGTAGGCGTCGCGCGCGTGCAGAATATCGCCCATCGAGTCGCGTCCAAACTTGTCCAGGTACGCGCGAGCGAGCACGAAGGCTACCTCGGCCTCGGCGACTACGGCCGCCGCAGGTACTGCACACACGTCACTGCGCTCACGACTCGCGTCTATCGGTTCGAGCGTGTCGAGGTTGACGCTGGCCAGTGGCGTCATGAGCGTCGGAATCGGCTTCATGGCTGCCCGGACTACCAGCGGCTCGCCGTTTGTCATGCCGCCCTCCAGGCCACCAGCCCGGTTGGTGGGTCGGACGAACCCACGACCGCGCTCAAACATGATCGCGTCATGAGCCATGCTTCCGGGCACGCCAGCGAGCGCAAAGCCGTCGCCGACCTCAAATCCCTTGATCGCCGGAATGGACATCACGGCAGCCGCCAGCCGGGCATCCAAGCGCCGGCGAGCCTCGGCGTAGGTTCCCAGACCCGGCAGCAGCCCCATGGCGGTCACCACGAACACCCCGCCCAAGGATTCCCCCGCCGCGCGAGCGTCGTCGATTGCACGCTTCATCCGCTCGCTTGCCGCTGGGTCCGGACAGCTGACTTCACTGTCTTCCACTGCGCCGGAATCCGCGCGAGCTAGAACTGTGGGGTCAGCAACCACGTCACCAATCGCCGTCACGTAAGACGCTACGGTGACGCCAACTGCTCGAAGAAATGCCTTGGCTACCCCGCCAGCCGCAACGCGAGCGGCGGTCTCGCGGGCACTAGCTCGCTCGAGGATATCGCGGACGTCATCGGAACCCGTCTTCTGGACGCCAGCAAGATCAGCATGTCCCGGTCGCGGTGCCAGCACGCGGCTCGTCGCCTGCTTCTCCCCCATAGTCGCCATGACATCGGTCCAGTTGTCCCAGTCGCGATTGCCAATCGTAAGAGCGACCGGGCTGCCGATTGTGGCGCCAAACCGCACCCCTGATAGGATCGTCGCCTTGTCGGCCTCAATGGCCATGCGCCCACCCCGGCCATATCCAAGCTGTCGGCGAGCGAGGTCGGCGTTGATGAGTTCGATGTCAACAAGCAGACCGAACGGAACTCCCGTTACGAGGGCAACGAGCGCTCTGCCATGTGATTCGCCAGCTGTCGTGTAGCGCATCTGCGGGGGTCCTTTGGCACGGGCGGGAAGAGAATCCCGCTGTGGAAAATGAGGGGCCACCCTCCGGGACAGCTCGGACTACTTAGTGATGCTCTCGCCGACAATGATGGTCTGCTGGGCGTCTCCGTAGAGCATCGATACCGTTCCCAATTCCGGGACCGAGACTTCGATCACCTTCCATGGCGAACTGCCGATAGTCTCACCGTTACCCGCGGTATACGTCACACCATTCCAGGTGAAGTTGCCCTTGTACGCATCGCCCACGAGGACAATTGAATTCAGCGTCAGGGTGGTAGTCACCGGCGTTACTGTTGGAGAGGTCACGATTGTGGAGGGGGTGGTCGGTTCCGGGGTTGCGGCCGTTGGGATCACTTCCACGATCTTGATCACAGGCTTGATGGTGGGAGCGAAGACGTTTCTGAATGTGAAGGTTGTCTGGAGCGGCT
>JBAXEO010000081.1:0-9424 GCA_037140395.1 Coriobacteriia bacterium | reverse complement strand
CCCATGAGCTGGGTATCAGGGCCACCTTGAGCACCCTTCGATGGTTCGTCCCTCAGACGCGCGACGACGTCCGGGTGAAGGGCAGTCAGGCCACGACGTGGGCTTGGTCAAACCTCGAACGCGTCAGCATCTTCAGCCACGACGCGCGGTTGCTCGGCCGGTGCATGTCCAGGGATGAAATCTGGGTGGCGTGGGGTCAGTGGGAGAGCGACCAGGACGAGACGATATGCCACGAGCTGGCACATATGGCGCTCAAACAGAGTGGGACACACACCAACGCAGCGGCCGAAGAAGCCTTCGTTACCGAACACGGTAAGGCGATGGCCGCCCGGATCGACTGGGCTCGAGCCGAGGCCGACTATCTCGATTGGCTTGTGGATCCCGATCGCTGGGCCCCCATGGTCGAACCGAAGGCGGCTGCGAAGGCGGCCGCTACCAAGGTTCCCGCGCTGGTGAAGCGGACCACGGGCGTGAAGAGTGATCCGGACAAGGGTGCGGAGCTTGAAGAGAGGTCACGACCCACGGCGGCCAAGCGTGGTGCTGGCAGTCGACGCGCGCAGGCACAGGTGTCACCCACCATGGCATCGGCTATGGACGGCTGGAGGGCGGCGCACGCGGCCTTGCAGACCGCAAGTGCGGCCAGGCCATGCGGGATGAAGTGCGCGAGCCTACAGGCCCGCATACGGGCCAAGAAGGGCCAGCCCGTGGCGTGCTGCTCTGGAACAGGCAAGCCGTGCGCCGATTCGCAGAAGCATCTCGAAGCGATCGCGTTCGCTGAAGGCAACATGGAGCGCACATGGCAGACGCAGATGAGCTCGAGTGTCATGGCTCAGGTCCGAGCCAGGGCGAGGGCGGCTGGACGGTGAGAGACGACCGATCCGCATACTTCGCGGCGCGTTGGCGACAGATGCACCCTCTTGCTGAGACGACGTGCACGAGATGCGGTGTGGCGTTCATGCCCACAAGGGAGAACCAACGCCGATGTGACGCATGTCGTCACCCGGTATGTCCGACGTGCGGTGAACCGTTCGACGCCCACCGTCACACAGCTCAGACGTACTGCTCGATGCGATGCGCCAGGATCGGCGTCCGGTCTCTCGCTACCGTTGCCAGGTTCGTGGAGTGGCATGGCGAGAGGTTCGAGATCGTCGAGTACGTGCCGGGAACCGAGCGCGTGGACGGCAGACTGACCCTCAGGTGCCGCGTCTGCGGTGAGACGTTCGAACGCAGTGGCCAGTCAGCCAGGCGACACAAGGTCATCCGATGCTTGCGATGCAGACCGCGGTCGCGTGCTGACCCGCCAGATGTAGATACATAGCATAACCGCAGGTAATCCCCCCTGCCCTCGAAGACAAACGAGGCGGCGTGGAGACCGGGGAGCGGCCAGTCGTTCGCAGCGCGGACAGAAAATACCCTAGGGGGGGATCCGGCCGGGGCACCGATGACCGCCAGCACTCCCAACAACAGGAAACGAGGCGTCACATGAACGAAATCAAGGTAGGAACGTCGACCTTCCCACTCAAGGCCAGCCCGTTGGCGAATCACTACTACAAGCAGGAGTTCGACTCGAACATGACGCGCGACTTCATGGAGACGATGACCGGCTTCATGGCCATCTTCCCGGAGACGCGGGGCAAGAGCCTCTCGGAACTGGACGGGATCACCCCGAACGTCTCCTCGATCAGCCTCGAATCTCTCGCGAGTGCCGATCTCGACATGTCCAGGGTGCTGCAACTAGCCTGGGCCATGGCGAAAGCCGGTGCGCGACCCGCGGGGTTTCCCGACTTCGAGACGTGGGTCGGCACCCTAGACGACGTCGACCTCTTCGGCGATGGCTTCCTGTTGCCGGTGCTGGCTACCGCTACCGAGGGTATGTTCGGCTCCAGGGGGGGCGTGGCGCCGCCGTTGGCCCGCAGGAAACGAGCGTCCTGAGTCGACCAAAGGCGTCAGGGGTTGCCGTTCAGAGCTCGCGGCCATGTGAATCTGGCCCGATCGTCGCGCACCGCGTGATGACGAAAAGAGGTCCACACCGGGCCCCGTCGTTCTCCTCTACTTGGCGGCGGTGCCCACCTCCAGTTCACGGGTAGCCGGATCCTTTCCTCACGGCCATGTGTCACCTGCCCGGCCGGATCCTCGGCGAAAGAGGGACGCAGTATCGATCCTTTCGGGAATGGCCCCGTCGTCATGGTTGTCGAACGTGGCGGCGGGGGCACCCGGATAGACCAGGAGGTTAACGTGCGGGACTACTTCTTCGGGCGCCCTGGCTTGCGTCGATCGCGCAGGGGCTCGAGGGCGTCTCGCAGGATGAGCCAGTCCCGGCCGGCCTTCTCGGCTTGGAGTTCGCCGCCGAGGATCAGTTGTCGGATCCGTGCAGTCGTGACGCCGAGCTCGGAGGCCGCCTGCTCAGTCGTTAGGTAGTCCATCGGTTTCCTTTCGTCACGCGTAAGCATATCTTGACTATCACTTATGCGTGCGTAAGAATTGAGCGGCCAGGCAAGACGTCCAAAGACCAGGGGAGGCACCATGAGCGAGATCACGCAGGGCACCATGATCACGCTCGAGGCCATCGCCGAGCGGTGGCAGATCAGCGAGGAGGAGGCGGCAGAGACGATTCGCGCGATTCCGAGTATGTCGGACCCGGACGGCAGGGACAGCGTCGAGAACTGGCTGTCTGACGGCACACCGCTGTGGACGGCCAGCGAAGTCGAGTTCGCCGAGGACGCGTTTCCCGAGCTCGGGAGTGGCAAGGCCGCACAGGTCAGGGCCATGTGGGCCGGTATCGAGGGCGCTTTCGACGCCTTCGGTGTGATGCCGGGAGACGTGTTCAATGACTTGATGGTTACGCGGGCCTCGTGGCGCTCTCCGGCGTCCGTCTGGCCGAACCGGGACTGTCAAGGAGTGACCGTCAGGCAGGCTCGGAGGTCCCTGGGCATGACGCCTTCGATGGCCGCAAAGCTCCTGGGCATGCGTCAGGACCGCTACATCAAGATGGAGAAGCATCCCGAGAACATGAGCCTGGACCGCTGGCTGCAGGTGGCGAAGGTGCTGGGCGTCGCCCCGGATGACCTCGATCTTGGCGGGGGAAAGCTCCGTCCCACGAGCGCAGCCAGTGCACCGATTCTTGGGGTGGCAGACTGCACCAGGTAGGCGAGCGTATCATCCGGCTCGGACACGATACCGACCACTGAGGGGACAGCCCGGTGCGCGAAGAACAGCAGATGTGCAACCACCTTCTCGAGATCACGCGGTGGTGCGAGGAGATCACGCTCCTGAACGACCCGCATACCATCACCGGCACGAGTTCGAAGTCCGCGAACAAGCCAGGAAGCCGGGCGCCCGGGTCGACTCAATGCCGGTCCGCCGTCGTCCGAGCCGAGAAGAAGATGCGGCAGTGCGCCGCGGATCTCCGGGCGATATGGGATGGTGCGCAGCCTCGGGAGCGCCACGAGTCGCCTGCCGAGGTGATCGGTGGCGTCCAAGTCGGTTGGACGGATGAAGACAAGGCTGCCGTAGCGAAGCGCATCAAGGCCGAGAGACGGCAGCTGATAGCCGCTCGGAGGAACAGCGGCAGAGGACTTGAAACGAAGGAAGCGCGGCAAGCACGCGCGGTGAAGCGGGCGAGCGATGCCGGGATCATCTAGCGCTACGGACTACCGAAAGCAACGTGAGTTTTGCCCGGCCGAACGCCCGCAGGCGTGTCGTGTGGCTCACGTCCGATGCCTCGCCTGCGGGCGGACACGGACTTGCCAACGGCGCGGACTACTCGGAGGAGATACAGCAGGCGGCACTGGCCCGCTTCGGCACGCGCATCACTCCAGTAGACAAGACGGCGGTTCGGTTCACCGTGCGCCTTCCCCGCGCTTGGGCGAAGCCCTGGCGCGCTTGGGCCGATCGGCAGGGTATGCGAACAGAGGACATGATGACTCTGATTGAGTCGGGCGGCGGTGTGGGAGCTGCAGAGACTTGGTACGTTGTCGAGCGCCCGATAGAGCGCGAGTATTGGCGTGAGGTTGTCACCTTCAGCACGGACGAGAGTGCAGGCAGTCCTCCTGGTCCGTAGCAGGCGCCACTATCGGCACGAACCGAGCGGCCCTGCGACCATGCGGGGCCGCTCGTGCGCGCTAGAACCCCAAGGGCGTTCGTTCGATCAGCACGCGGCCCGCTACTGCGCACATGGCGATCTCGTCTGGGGTGGCAAGGTTGGGCACCACGTCGCCCCCATGTCTCGCCTGCCGTTCGATGGCTGCAGCGATCTCGGCGATCGCGTCTTCTGCCGATCTCGTTTCACCGCGGATAGGCACGACGAATGACCCGCCTGGCTCCAGCAGGAGGGCCATGTACGCGATCGCTTCGAGGGTCTGTTGTCTGTTCATGCTGGATCACGCTAGCTCCGCGCGCTTACCAGATGCTCTCCGGTGCTGATTCGAGGGAGGATCCGCGACACGCCTGGAGCTCTCCGGTGCACAGATTCACCCCGCCGATTGCACTCCATTTGCACTCCGTAAGAGAAAACCCCTGCTCCGATTTCTCGAAACAGGGGGTCTGAGCTGGTAGCCCGTACGGGATTCGAACCCGTGATCTCCGCCTTGAGAGGGCGGTGTCCTAACCGCTAGACGAACGGGCCGTGCTGGCTGGGGTACTAGGGCTCGAACCTAGACTCTTCGGAACCAGAATCCGACGTGTTGCCAGTTACACCATACCCCTGTGAACCATGGCGCCCGAGCTGCGGCGCGAGAAGGTATGTTACGGTCGCTCACGAGGGGTGTCAACCCACCGCGTTGCGCTGCGTTGTGCTCGCAAGGCCGCTCACGCCGAGCTAATCGGTTGCCATCTGACGGGCTGCTGCGAGTCTCGCCAGTGTCGTGTCTTTGCCGAGCAGCTCTAGCGACTCAAACAGCGGAAGCGACACTGTGCCGCCCGCCACGGAGACCCGAACTGCCTGGAAGACATCCTTTGGCTTCGCGCCGATGCGACCGGGCACCTCACGCAGGGCGGCCTCAATCGCTGTGTGCTCGAACGGCTCGACCAGCGTGAGCGTATCCACAGCAGCATCGAGTGCCACGCCGGCGCCATCCTTCTCCAGCACCTTCTCCTGGGCGGTGGGGTCGATACTCGGCGCCTGGAACAGAAAGCGCACCATTCCCACTACCTCGGGGAGCTGTTTGGTCCGTTCCTGCAATAGCGGAGCGAGCTTCAGCAGCCACTTGGCGCGTCCGTCCTCGGCAGCCTCCTCAGCGGTAATGAGGCCGGCATCCTCCAGCGACGGCATCATGCGGCGCACGAACTCCTCGGCAGGCATGTCGCGAAGGTACACGCCGTTCATCCACGCGAGCTTCTCTTCGTCGAAGATGGCGGGATTTTTGGAGATGCGATCGAGGGAGAAGTTCTCGCACAGCGTTTTCGCGCTAAGGATGGTGGTCTCACCGTCGAGCGACCAGCCCAGTAGTGCGAGATAGTTCATGAGGACTTCTGGAAGGTAGCCAAGGTCTCGGTAGGCCTCTACGCTCGTAGCGCCGTGGCGCTTGGAGAGGCGTTTGCCGTCGGCTCCTAGAATCATCGAGAGGTGAGCGAATATGGGGATCGGGAGCTCAAGCGCTTCGTAGACGACGATCTGCTTGGGCGTGTTGCTCAGGTGGTCATCGCCTCGGATGACATGTGATATCGCCATGTCGACGTCGTCTGCGACCACGGCAAAGTTGTAGGTGGGGGAGCCGTCAGTGCGGGCGAGGACAAAGTCGTCCACTGCATCCGGGGGAAAGACCACCTCGCCGCGAACGGCGTCGATGAAGGTGATGTCACCGCGGTCCTGGGGCACCTTGAGGCGCCAGACGTGTGATTCGCCTGCGGCAACGCGTCCGGCGACTTCTGCAGGAGCAAGCGTTCGGCACGTGCGATCGTAGCCGGCAAAGCCGCCGCGGGTCCTGGCGGCGTTGCGCTTCTCCTCCAGCGTCTCCGGGCTGCAAAAGCACGGGTACGCATGGCCGCTGGTCTTGAGCTGCTCGAGTAGGGCCGAGTAGCGGTCAAAGCGCTGTGTCTGGAAGTAGGGGCCGTAAGCTCCGCCGATCTCGGGACCCTCGTCCCAATCCAGACCTAGCCAGCGCATCGCGCGCAGGATCGCATCGGTGTTCTCGGCGGTGGAGCGCTCGGGGTCGGTGTCTTCGATGCGCAGGACGAGCGTTCCGCCGTGGTGGCGGGCAAACGCCCAGTTGTAGAGGGCCGTGCGGGCTCCTCCAATATGGAGGAAGCCGGTGGGGCTGGGAGCGAACCGAACTCGAACGGCGCTAGTCACGACTGAGATCTCCTTGGCAAGTCGAAATGGGGCATGGCACGTGCTACAGTATGCACGCTCATCGAGAGGCAGCCGTAAAGCAGCTGCAGCGGGTGGAGGGACCGAGCCCTTTGAAGCCCCGGCAACCGGCGTCGAAAGTGACGCAAAGGTGCTACATCTCGGCAGGCTGTGTCAGGCCTGGAAGATGAGGGAAGAGCTGTGCCGCTTCTGTATGCGGTCGCAAGCGAAGTCCCTGTCTGGCCAGGCGGGGTCTTTCTTTTTGCCCCGCATCGTCAACGCCGACCTGCAACGGCGGGTCGCAACAGAGGAGGTAGTTGTGCCGGAGCGCGAGTATTTGTTCACGTCCGAGTCAGTGACCGAGGGTCACCCGGACAAGATGTGCGACCAGATTTCCGACGCGGTACTTGACGCGATCATCGCCAGAGAAGCCGAGCTGACCGTCGAGGGCTTCGTGTCCTCCGCGGGAACCAAGGCGAGTCCTGACTACGTGCGCTGCGCCATCGAGTGCTTCACGACGACCGGCCAGATCGTGGTCGGCGGGGAGATTCGCACCCACGGGTACGTCGACATTCCCACTATCGTTCGCGGTGTCGTCAAGGAAATCGGATACAACCGGGCCAAGTTTGGCTTTGACGGCGAGACCTGCGGCGTGCTCATCGGCGTGCACGAGCAGAGTCCTGACATCGCGCAGGGCGTGGACGAGTCCTTTGAGGTCCAGCACGGCGCGGGCGTCGACCCGATCGACCTTATCGGTGCCGGCGACCAGGGCATGATGTTCGGGTACGCGGTCAACGAGACCTCGACGCTCATGCCCATGCCAATCTATCTGGCGCACCGCCTCGCGGAGCGTCTCACGGCGGTTCGCAAGGCCGGCGTTCTGGACTACCTGCGTCCCGACGGCAAGACGCAAGTCACCGTCAAGTACATCGCCGACAAGCCAGTCTCGGTTGAGAAGATCCTGATCTCGACCCAGCACGCAGACGGCGTCGACATCGAGACGCTGCTGCGTCCCGATCTCATCGAGCACGTGATCAAGCCCGTGTTTGACGAGGAGGGCCTCGACTACTCGGCGGCCGAGATCTACGTCAACCCCACCGGCCGCTTCGTAATCGGCGGCCCCATGGGCGACACGGGACTCACCGGCCGCAAGATTATCGTCGACACGTACGGCGGCATGGGCCGTCATGGCGGCGGCGCCTTCTCGGGCAAGGACTGCACCAAGGTCGACCGCTCGGCCGCCTACGCCGCGCGCTGGGTCGCCAAGACCGTGGTCGCTGCCGGGCTCGCCGACCGCTGCGAGATTCAGCTTGCCTACGCCATCGGTGTGTCACATCCGCTGTCGGTCATGGTCGAGACGTTCGGTACCGAGAAGGTTGACGTCGAGCGGATCGAAGAGGCCGTTCTGGCGACGTTCGACCTGCGCCCGGGTGCGATCATCCGTGATCTGGACCTGCGGCGCCCGATGTATCGCAAGACGGCGGCGTACGGCCACTTCGGCCGCGCCGACAAGGACTTCACGTGGGAGCGCACGGATCGCGCCGACGCTCTGGCGAAGGCGGCTGGTCTGTCCTAGCGGCTGTCTCAATCGCATCTCTCGAAGGCCGTTGGCACACGCAAGTCCGTGTCAGCGGCCTTCTGTATGCTTGGGGTCCAGCGTCTATTACCGAGCGGAGAATTCGTGCGCGTCGCGCAAGTCATAGTGGACATACCTGCGCGGGAGATCGATCGCCCGTTCGACTACCTGATTCCAGATTCGATCGCCGATGTCGAGGTGGGGTCGTGCGTGCTGGTCGACTTTGGCAATCGACCGGCAGTCGCCTACGTCATCGGGGTCGGATCGCACAGCGACCACTCTGAGCTCAAGCCGATTACTGCTCTATTGGGAGGACCATACTTCCGCGATAGCGCCAGTGAGCTGGCCGAGTGGATTGCGGCAGAGTATGCGTGTCCTCTCTCGGCGGCGCTGCGTCTCTTCACACCGCCCGGGGGCACGCCCAAGGCTGTCCGCACGCAAGCGGAAGACGGAGCAGTCTGGTCGCTCAAACGAGCAGGCGTCGGCCCGGTGGACGATCGCTGGGCCCAGATCACCGATGAGGGCTGCGAGCACATCCCCAAGAAGACGGCTACGGCCCAGCGTGCGGTGCTCGACGCGCTACGTGCGGGCCCCGTCAGGGTTGCGGAGCTCTCGGCGGACCTGGGTGCTGTGGGAGGCGCCCTCAAGGCGCTTGAGGCAGCCGGAGCGGTGCTGGTGGAGCGCAGACGCCGTCAGCGTGAGGCGCACGTGCGTGAGCGCCCAGCGCCCAGACACGCAAAGCTGATTGCTGGCCAGCAGGCGGCGCTCGACGCGATTGCTGCTGCCAACGGGCGAGCGGACGGCTCGGTGATTGTGCTCGATGGCGTGACGGGCTCAGGAAAGACCGAGGTCTATCTGCGCGCGATAGAGGATGTGCTGGCGGCGGGTCGCTCGGCCTGCGTGCTGGTGCCAGAGGTATCGCTGACGCCCCAGACCGTCGGTCGTTTTCGCTCGCGGTTCGGCGATGACGTTGCCGTGCTCCACTCTCGCCTGGCGGCGGGTGAGCGCTATGACCAGTGGGATCTGGTCAGGAGTGGCGCTGCTCGAATCGTCGTCGGTGCCCGCTCGGCGCTGTTCGCGCCCTTCCCAAATCTGGGTCTGATCGTCATCGACGAGGAGCACGAGTCCTCGTACAAGCAGGCTTCCTCCCCGCGCTATCATGCGCGCGACGTGGCTGCTCGCATGGCGCGCCTCGCCGGGGCGACGCTCGTGCTCGGCAGCGCCAGTCCGTCGATGGAGAGCCTCGCGTGCTGCGAGTCCGGCGAGTGGACGCGCGTCGCCTTGCCCGAGCGTGTCACCGGCCGACCGCTTCCGCCCGTCACCGTCGTGGACATGGCCGCCGAGTTCTCCGACGGGCACCGCTCCATGTTCTCTCGGCCGCTCATTGCCGAGCTGGAGGGGGTCGCGGAGCGTGGCGAGAAGGCGGTGCTGTTCTTGAACCGCCGTGGTTTCGCATCCTTTCTGCTGTGCCGAGAGTGCGGCTTTGTCCCCGAGTGTGATTCCTGCTCGACGTCTCTGACCTACCACGAGGTCGGTTCCCGGCTTGCGTGCCATCACTGCGG
>JBAXEO010000080.1:0-9613 GCA_037140395.1 Coriobacteriia bacterium | reverse complement strand
GAGACCATCAACTACCGCACGCTCAAGCCTGAGAAGGACGGACTCTTCTGCGAGAAGATCTTCGGCCCGACCAAGGACTGGGAGTGCTACTGCGGCAAGTACAAGCGTGTCCGCTTCAAGGGCATCGTGTGTGAGCGCTGCGGCGTCGAGGTAACTCGCGCCAAGGTCCGTCGCGAGCGCATGGGGCACATCGAGCTTGCCGCTCCTGTCAGCCACATCTGGTACTTCAAGGGCGTACCGTCGCGCATGGGCTACCTGCTCGACATCGCTCCCAAGGACCTAGAGAAGGTGCTGTACTTCGCATCCTCGATCATCACTTCGATCAACGAAGAGGATCGCGAAGCCGACATCGCCATGCTTAAGGACGAGCTGACCGCCGACCTCGAGCAGCTCAACGCCGAGAAGGCCGAGGAGCTCGAAGAGGTCACAGCCGAGCGCGACCGCCTGATCGCGGTCGCCCGTGGCGAGGCTGAGCCCGAAGAAGGCGACGAGGTCGACGAGGACACGCCTGCAGAGGACCGCGTCAAGAAGATCAACAAAGAAGCCGACCGCGACATCAAGGACATCGAGGAGGAGTACGCCGATCGTACGGCGCTGTTCCAGGAGTCCTTTGATACCTTCGTGAAGTTGTCGGTCAAGACGCTCATCAATGACGAGACCCTCTACCGCGAGATGAAGCTGCGCTTTGGCGATTACTTCCGCGGCGGCATGGGTGCCGAGGCCGTCAAGGACCTCCTCGCCCAGCTCGACTTGGTCGCGCTTGCAGATGAGCTGCGCGTCATGATTCGCGATGGCAAGGGCCAGAAGCGCCTCAAGGCCATCAAGCGTCTCAAGGTCGTCGACTCGCTCCAGAAGTCGCGCAACCGCGCCGAGTGGATGATCTTGGATGCCATTCCTGTCATTCCGCCGGACTTGCGCCCGATGGTGCAGTTGGACGGTGGCCGCTTCGCGACCTCCGACCTCAACGACCTGTACCGTCGCGTCATCAATCGCAACAACCGCCTCAAGAGGCTTCTTGACCTCGGCGCTCCCGAGATCATCGTCAACAACGAGAAGCGCATGCTCCAGGAGGCTGTCGACGCCCTGTTCGACAACGGTCGTCGTGGCCGTCCGGTCACGGGTCCTGGCAACCGCCCCCTGAAGTCCATCAGCGATATGCTCAAGGGCAAGCAGGGTCGTTTCCGCCAGAACCTGCTCGGCAAGCGCGTTGACTACTCCGGCCGCTCGGTCATCGTGGTCGGCCCGGAGCTCAAGCTCCACCAGTGCGGTCTGCCAAAGGCGATGGCGCTGGAGCTCTTCAAGCCGTTCGTCATGAAGCGCCTTGTCGACTTGGACCACGCTCAGAACATCAAGAGTGCCAAGCGCATGGTCGACCGTGGACGACGCGAAGTCTGGGACGTACTCGAAGAGGTCATCCGCGAGCATCCGGTCATGCTGAACCGTGCACCGACGCTTCACCGTCTGGGCATCCAGGCCTTTGAGCCGATCCTGGTCGAGGGCAAGGCAATCCGCATTCACCCGCTCGTGTGTACCGCCTTCAACGCGGACTTCGACGGCGACCAGATGGCCGTCCACCTGCCCCTTTCAACAGAGGCGCAGGCTGAAGCTCGCACGCTCATGCTCTCGACCAATAACGTCAAGTCGCCGGCACACGGTCGTCCGCTGACCACGCCGACGCAGGACATGGTCATCGGTCTGTTCTATCTGACCGCCGAGCGCTCCGAGATGCCTGGCGAGGGTCGCACGTTCTTCAGTGCCGACGAGGCCCTGCTCGCCTATGATGCGCGCAGCGACGTCGACCTTCAGGCCAAGATTTTTGTCCGTCTGACCGACGACACGCTCGTGCAGAGCAAGCCCGGCCAGACCGAACAGAAGTCTGCCGGCGAGCGCATCGAGACCACCATCGGCCGTGTCATCTTCAACCGCGGTCTTCCGGTCGACCACGCCTTTATCAACCACGAGGTTGACAAGAAGGGTGTCGGTCGCATCGTTGAGGAGTGCTCGGTTGCCTACACGACCACGCAGATGGCGCAGATCCTCGACGAGCTGAAGCGCCTCGGTTTCCACTATGCGACGCGCTCGGGCCTTACCGTCTCGGTCTTCGACGCGATCATCCCGGAGAGCAAGCCGCAGATTCTTGCAGCAGCCGACCTCAAGGTCGCCAAGATCGAAGAGCAGTACGAGCTGGGTCTTATCACCCGCGAGGAGCGCCACCGCCAGATCGTTGAGATCTGGACGCGTGCGACCGATGACGTCGGCGACGCGATGGCTGAGAGCTTTGAGAAGTTCAACCCCATCTACATGATGGCGTACTCCGGAGCCCGAGGTAACATCAAGCAGATTCGCCAGCTGGCCGGTATGCGAGGCCTGATGGCTAATCCCAAGGGTGACATCATCGACCGTCCCATCAAGGCCAACTTCCGAGAAGGCCTCACCGTTCTGGAGTACTTCATCTCTACGCACGGCGCCCGCAAGGGTCTGGCGGACACGGCGCTACGTACCGCTGACTCGGGCTACCTGACGAGGCGTCTGGTTGACGTCGCGCAGGATGTCATCGTTCGCGAGAGCGACTGTGGCACCGACGAGGGTGTCGAGTTCAACATCCTGAAAGACGATGGGCAGGTCGATCACAACCTTGTCGGCCGCTGTTTGCTCAAGCCGGCGTACAAGGCTGGCACCAAGAAGACCGTGCTCAAGAAGGGTTCCTACATCCGCAACGACGTTGAGCTCCAGGAGCTTGTCGACGCAGGTGTCGAGACCGTCTGGGGCCGCACCGTCATGACGTGTCATGCCACTCATGGTATCTGCCAGGCCTGCTACGGCTGGGACCTCGCTTCCAGCCGCCCCGTCGATATTGGCACTGCGGTGGGAATCATTGCCGCCCAGTCAATCGGCGAGCCGGGCACGCAGCTCACCATGCGCACCTTCCACACCGGTGGTGTCGCAGGCGAGGACATCACCCATGGTCTGCCGCGTGTCACCGAGCTCTTTGAGGCCCGCAAGCCAAAGGGCCAGGCCATCTTGGCCGAGGTCGCAGGCAAGCTGACCATCGAAGATGGGGAGAAGACTCGCATGCTCTCCATCACGGCTGCCGACGGCATCGTCACCGAGTACATGGTGTCGCGTCGTGCAACGCTGCTTCCGGGCGTTGTCAACGGAGCCGAAATCGAGCTTGGCAAGCAGCTGACCAAGGGCTCGATCAACCCGCACGACTTGCTTGCGCTCAAGGGCCCCAACGAGACGCTTCGCTACATCGTCGAGCAGGTGCAGGACGTGTACCGCTCACAGGGCGTCGACATCAACGACAAGCACATCGAAGTCATCAGCCGCCAGATGCTGCGCAAGGTATCGGTCATGGAGCCCGGCGACACGGACTTCTTGCCCGGCCAGCTCGCCGACCGTCTGGACTTTGCCGCCGCTAACGATGCGGTACTTGCCAACAAGGGAGAGCCGGCCAACGGCCAGCCCGCCCTGCTCGGGATCACCAAGGCCTCCCTCGCCACGGACAGCTACCTGTCGGCGGCCTCCTTCCAGGAGACCACGCGTGTGCTGACTGACGCTGCGATCGCCGGCAAGGAAGACAACCTGTTGGGCCTGAAGGAGAACGTCATCATCGGTAAGCTCATCCCGGCAGCGACCGGCATGAAGCGCTACCGCAACGTCGAGCTTACTTACAAGGGCCAGAACATCGAGTCGGGTTCACCTGCCGAGGGTCCGCTTCCGGACTGGGCGCCAGACGAGCTCAAGGAGATCGAGGCGCTGCTGCCGGTGCTCCCCGAGCCGTCAATCCTCTCCGAGGCCGACTTCGAAAGCGCGTTTGCCGACCTCGATCTAGAGGACAGCGAGCTGGACGTCAGTGCTTTCGCGGGTATCACCTTCGATCCCAACGCCGAGCTTCTCTCTGAGGCTGATGTCGTTGTGATCGAAGAGATCGAAATGTCGGCAGCCGAGGATCCTTCCTCGATGACGCTGACCGATCTCGGTGTTTCGACCCGCTGGGTCAACAAGTTTGCTGAGGCCGGCGTAGAGTGTGTCGCCGACCTGAAGGGCAAGTCCGAGATCGACCTGCTCGGCCTGCCTGGTGTAGGCCAGAAGGCGGTCGACGAGGTTCAGGCGGGGCTGGAGGCGCACCACCTTTCGGTCCTGCTGTAAGAAGGTACCTTCACCGGGCGCTCACGCCGCACATTGGCGCGGGCGCCCGGGTGTGTTCTCGGCGGGAGCCGGAAGCGGTTCAAGCGAGTAGACACGCCCGGGGGCGTTGCGTTTGACAGACCGCCTCCCGATAGGTAGAGTTCCCCCTTGTGACTTGATGCTTGGTGGTCTGCGAGACGGATCGACCGAGTGGAGTGTCCGCACGATGCCAACGAAGGAGTGCAGCGTTGCCTACCATCAATCAGCTGGTCCGCAAGGGCCGCAAGCAGGCCGTCGAGAAGAGCAAGACCCCGGCGCTCAAGGGAAACCCGCAGAAGCGGGGCGTGTGCACGCGCGTGTACACCACCACACCCAAGAAGCCGAACTCGGCACTGCGCAAGGTCGCACGTGTGCGACTCGTCAACGGCATGGAGGTCACGGCCTACATCCCGGGTATCGGCCACAACCTGCAGGAGCACAGCATCGTGCTCGTGCGTGGCGGCCGTGTGAAGGACCTTCCGGGTGTTCGCTACAAGATCGTTCGTGGCGCGCTCGACTGCTCTGCCGTAAGCAATCGTGTCCAGGCACGTTCGCGTTATGGCGCCAAGAAGCCAAAATGAGCCTGAGCGCGAAGCGCTCAACTCGTTTTGGCACGTGGGATCGAGCAGACGGCGAAGGGCGCCGCAGCTCATCCCACTTTGATTGCCCAGGGATAGAGGAGAACTAGTATGCCAAGGCGCGCACCTGCTGTTCGGCGAGACATCGCCCCCGACAGCGTCTACAACAATAGGCTCGTCACGCAGCTGATCAACAAGATCCTGCTGGACGGCAAGAAGTCCACCGCCGAGAACATCGTCTACGGTGCATTCGATATCGTCGAGCAGAAGACGGCCGGTGATCCGCTGGCCACCTTCAAGAAGGCCATGGACAACGTCCGCCCCACGCTTGAGGTTCGCCCCAAGCGCGTCGGTGGCGCGACGTACCAGGTGCCCGTCGAGGTCAACTCCCGTCGCTCGACCACGCTCGCGATCCGCTGGCTCGTCGGCTTCTCGCGCAAGCGTCGTGAGAAGGTCATGGCAGAGCGTCTTGCTGGCGAGATCATGGATGCCGCCAACGGCGCCGGTGCTTCAGTCAAGAAGCGCGAGGACCTGTTCAAGATGGCAGAGTCCAACAAGGCGTTCTCGCATTACCGCTGGTAGTACTCCCGACCCGTTACTTACGAGATAGAGGGCTGTAGCTTCATGGCTGCTAAGCAATATGCGCTCGATATGACCCGAAACATCGGAATCATGGCCCACATCGACGCCGGCAAGACCACAACGACTGAGCGCGTCCTGTACTACACGGGAAAGACGCACAAGATCGGTGAGGTTCACGACGGCGCCGCGACCATGGACTGGATGGTTCAGGAGCAGGAGCGTGGGATTACCATCACTTCCGCCGCCACCACGGCGTTTTGGAAGGATCATAAGATTCAGATTATCGACACGCCGGGTCACGTTGACTTCACCGTCGAGGTCGAGCGTTCGCTGCGCGTGCTCGACGGCGCTGTTGCCGTCTTCTGTGCGGTCGGTGGCGTCGAGCCTCAGTCCGAGACGGTCTGGCGCCAGGCTGACACGTACGGCGTGCCTCGCATCGCCTACATCAACAAGATGGATCGCTCGGGTGCTGACTTCTACAACGTTGTCGGCATGATGAAGGACCGTCTGGATGCGCATCCCGTGCCCATCCAGCTCCCCATCGGCGCCGAAGAAGACTTCATCGGTATCGTTGACCTGCTCGAGATGAATGCGAGCTTCTTCAACGAGGACGACAACGGCATCAACCCGACCACCGGAGCGATTCCGGCCGAGCTCGCTGACGACGCCGAGATTTGGCGCCAGGAGCTCATCGAGGTTGCCTCTGAAGCCGACGACGAGCTCATGATGAAGGTGCTCGAGGACGAGCCCATCACCGTTGCCGATATCAAGGCTGCGCTTCGCAAGGCGTGCATCGCCAACAAGTGCACCCCGATTGTGTGTGGCGCGTCCTTCAAGAACAAGGGCGTCCAGCCGCTACTCGACGCGGTTGTCGACTTCTTGCCGTCGCCACTCGATGTGCCCGCCATCATGGGTATCGATCTGAAAACCGACGAGTCTGTTGCTCGTCCGTCCGACGTTAACGCCCCGTTTGCGGCACTGGCGTTCAAGGTCATGACCGACCCGTTTGTCGGCAAGCTTACCTACTTCCGTGTCTACTCGGGCACCTTGAGCTCGGGCTCCTACGTCCAGAACTCGACGAAGGGCCACAAAGAGCGCATCGGTCGCCTACTGCAGATGCACGCTAACCACCGTGAGGACATCGACATGGTCTCGGCAGGCGACATTGTTGCCGCTGTTGGCCTGAAGAACACCACCACCGGTGACACATTGTGCTCCGATGACGCGCCGGTGCTGCTCGAGTCCATGGTGTTCCCGGATCCGGTTATCGACATCGCTATCGAGCCCAAGACCAAGGCCGAGCAGGACAAGCTCTCCGTGGGCCTGCAGAAGCTCGCTGAAGAGGATCCGACCTTCCGCGTCCGCACGGACAAGGAGACGGGCCAGACCATCATCGCCGGCATGGGCGAGCTACATCTCGAGGTCATCGTCGACCGCCTGATGCGCGAGTTCAAGGTCGAGGCCAATGTCGGCAAGCCGCAGGTCGCGTACCGCGAGACCGCGAGCAAGCGTGCCGACAAGGTCGACATGAAGTTCGCGCGTCAGTCTGGTGGCCGCGGCCAGTACGGTCACGTGGTCATCAATGTCGTGCCGCAGCAGCCGGGTGACGGCTACTCATTTGACAACAAGTGCGTCGGTGGCTCGATTCCCAAGGAGTTCATCGGCTCGGTTGATAAGGGCATTCAGGAGTCACTTGGCTCCGGCGTTCTCGCGGGCTACCCAGTCGTCGACATCAAAGTCGAGCTTATCGACGGCTCATACCATGAGGTTGACTCCTCGGAAATGGCATTCAAGATTGCCGGCTCCATGGCGATCAAGGAAGGCCTGCGCAAGGCTTCACCCGTGTTGCTCGAGCCCATGATGGCCGTCGAGGTCGTCACGCCCGAGGACTTCATGGGTGACGTCATCGGCGACCTGAACCGTCGCCGCGGTCACATCGACAGCATGGAGCCCCGCGGCAACGCGCAGGTCGTGCGTGCCAAGGTTCCGTTGTCGGAGATGTTTGGTTACTCGACGGACCTGCGTTCCAAGACGCAGGGGCGTGCCGTCTACAGCATGCAGTTCAAGGCGTACGAGCAGGTACCGAAGTCGGTAGCTGAAGAGATCATCAGC
The DNA here is from genome assembly GCA_037140395.1 of Coriobacteriia bacterium. Classification (GTDB taxonomy): domain Bacteria; phylum Actinomycetota; class Coriobacteriia; order Anaerosomatales; family JAAXUF01; genus JBAXEO01. The sequence goes on along the minus strand of JBAXEO010000080.1, from coordinate 2,171 downwards.
AAGGTCGGCGGCAACGCCTAGAGCAGGCTTTGGGAGAACGGGCTTCGGGCGGGATTCGCACCGGGGCACCGCATCTGACGGAGGGTTGAGAGTTGGCGAACCAGAAGATCAGGATCCGCTTGAAGGGCTACGATCACGAGATCGTGGACAAGTCCACCAAGCTCATCGTTGACACGGCGCAGAAGACCGGCGCCAAGGTATCGGGTCCCAGCCCGTTGCCGACCGAGCGCAGCCTCTACTGCGTTATCCGCTCGCCGCACGTGAACAAGGACAGCCGCGAGCAGTTCGAGATGAAGACGCACAAGCGCCTCATCGACATTCTCGAGCCCACGCCCAAGACGGTCGATTCGCTCATGCGTCTTGACCTCCCGGCTGGCGTGGACATCGAGATCAAGCTCTAAGGGACTCTGGTACAATCGGCGGTCCGTGCCTCGAGGGGTATGGCGTCGTGAGAAACGCGGTCCGCTGGGGACGATGCCAAGGGGCATCCGGTAGGTCCCATGACCGCACGTGAGAGAAGGACGAAGCTATGGTTACGACGATACTCGGCCGCAAGCTGGGGATGACACAGGTCTGGAGTGACGACGACAAGCTGCTGCCTGTCACCGTCATCGAGGCCGGTCCCTGCGTGGTCACTCAGCTCAAGACCGACAAGCGGGATGGCTATCGCGCCGCGCAGATCGGCTTTGGCGAGATCAAGCCCAAGAAGCTCACCAAGCCGATGGCTGGTCACTTCGCCAAGTCAAAGGTCGAGCCGATGCGTCACCTCACCGAGGTTCGCCTGGGCGAGGGTGACGAGGTCAAGCTCGGTCAGACGATTACGGTGCAGGACTTCGCCGACGTCAAGGCGGTCACCATCACCGGCACAAGCAAGGGCAAGGGCTTCGCCGGCGTCATGAAGCGTCACAACTTCAAGGGTGGCCCGGGTGGGCACGGTTCGCACTTCCACCGCGCTCCCGGTTCCATCGGGCAGGCCTCCACGCCGTCCCGCGTGTTCAAGGGCATGAAGGGCCCTGGCCACATGGGCGACGAGACCGTGACGGTAAAGAACCTCGATATCATCAGAATCGACGCCGAGCAGAACCTTCTGCTCGTCAAGGGCGCGGTTCCGGGTGGCAAGAACGCCCTGCTGACCATCCGCATGGCGTAAAGCCGCCCTGCTCGAGAGACACCTGAAGGAGATTAGTCACGATGGCCAAGATCGAAATCAAAGATACCGCCGGTAAGAAGGTGGGCAGCGCGGATCTGGCTGCCGGCGTCTTCGGCATCGAGCCCAACGTGTTTGCTGTGCACCAGGTCGTGCGCAGCCAGCTCGCCGCTCGCCGAGCGGGCACGCACTCAACACTGACTCGCGGCAAGGTCTCCGGCGGTGGCAAGAAGCCATGGCGCCAGAAGGGTACCGGTCGCGCCCGTCAGGGATCGACCCGTTCGCCGCAGTGGGCTGGAGGTGGCGTCGTATTTGGACCCCATCCCCGTAGCTACGGGTTCAAGGTTCCCAACAAAGTCATCAAGCTTGCGATGCGCTCGGCGCTCTCCGCCAAGCTCGCCGAAGAGGTTCTCTACGTGATCGACGACTTCGGCTACGACAAGCCGGCGACAAAGCAGGCCGCGGCCACGCTCAAGTCATTGGGAATCGCGGGCCGCGTCACTGTCATCGTCGCTGATGACGACATCAACGCCATGCTTTCGCTGCGCAATCTCGAGAAGGTTCGCGTTATCGGCGCTTCCGAGGCCAACACTTATGACCTCGTTGATAACACCGCACTGCTGTTCACCAAGCCGGCCCTTCTGTGGCTCGAGGGGGTGCTGTCCTAATGAACGATCCTCGCGACATCGTCATCCGACCGGTCATCTCGGAGAAGTCTTACGACATGATCGAGTTGAACCGCTACACGTTCGAGGTTGCCAAGACCGCTAGCAAACCCCAGATTGCGCAAGCCATCACGGAGATTTTCGGTGTCACCGTTACCAAGGTGAACACCATGAACGTCAACGGCAAGCCGCGTCGCGTACGCGTTGCCAAGGGTAAGACGCGCGACTGGAAGAAAGCCGTTGTAAGCCTCAAAGAGGGCGATTCGATCGAGTTCTTCCAGTCACACTAGGTAAGGGCCGCACAATACAGGCCAACGGGTGTCCGAATCCGGCGCATTATGGAGCCGCCCGGCACCGTG
>JBAXEO010000079.1:0-9628 GCA_037140395.1 Coriobacteriia bacterium | reverse complement strand
CGCCTCACGCGCGCGGCGATGTCAGAGTCGTGGGTCACCATGATGATGGTCTTGCCGTCGTCGACAAGCCGCTCGAAGAGACTGAAGACCGACTCGGCGGTCTTGGAGTCCAGATTGCCCGTAGGTTCGTCGGCTGCCAGAATCGGCGGGTCGTTGGCGAGCGCGCGGGCGATGGCGACACGCTGCTGCTGGCCGCCCGAGAGAGCCGATGGGAGCTTGTCGGCCTGGTCGGCCATCTCGACCTGCTCGAGCAGGTGCAGGGCGCGCTCGGGCCTCTCGGCGGTGGTGTAGACGTTGCAGAAGTCCATCGGAAGCATGACATTCTCGGCGACGGTCAATGTTGGCAGAAGCTGGAAGAACTGGAAGACGACGCCGATGGTCTTGCCGCGCCACACGGCGAGCTGGTTCTCGTTGAGCTTGTGGACCGGCGTGCCGTCGATGATCACCGTGCCCGAGCTGGGCCGGTCGATACCTGTGATCATGTTGATGAGCGTCGTCTTGCCGCTCCCCGACTTGCCGATAAGCCCGATGAACTCGCCAGCAGCCACGTCGAGATCAATGCCGCGCAGGGCGGTGAAGGGAACCTCACCGGTGTCGTACGTCTTGACCACGTCAGTCATGCGTATCAGGGGCGCGGCGGTTGGCGGTGTATCGCTCACGGAGAGCTCTCCTCTTGCAGAATCAGTTGCGGCTCAAGATGCTTCATGTAGGTTTCTACCACAGAGCAGCTGCGCGAGCGCCATGCCGAGCCCAGAAGGAAGCCACCTACCGCGTCCGATAGACGTCAGCCCTGTGTTCGATTCGTACAATGTGCACGACGCGCGACTCTTCGATAATCCGGTAGACGATTCGATACTCGCGGATGCGTGCCGAGTGACAGCCGAGGAGTTCTCTGGCGAGCGGCTTGCCGACCCGATGCGGATTCGCGCACAACGGTCCCAGCATGAATTCGGCAACCCCCGTGGCAGCTCCCAGCGGAAGATTCTCAAGTGATCGTCTTGGAGAGGGGTCCAAGCGCAACTCATACGAGTGCACTTATTCCTCCCGCCTACGTCGCTCCAAGTCGGCGCGGATATCGTCGGCCGTGCAGTATTCTCCGGCCATGTAGCGTGCCTCAGCTTCGCGGATCTCCTCGCGAGCTCCCGGCGTGCTAAGAATGTCGAGCGTCTCAATAAGTCCCTCATACTCTTGGTAACTCATCATGATGGCCGCCGGCCGATCGTGACGCATAACGACAACGCGCTCGTCAGTGCTCTCGATCATGTCGAGGACTTCCGACAGCTCCTGCTGCACTTCCTGCATGGGTTTGAAAACCGTCATGGTCATGAAGTTACGCGCCCTCCGTCTCGTCGGCAACCGCCACGCCCCGACACGTGTCGGGCTCGTAGGAGATGCTAGCGGGCGACCCTTAGCGGAGTCTTGCCAAGAACTTTCTTTGAGCCCCTCGCTCAGCGGCTCTTCTTCCCTGGGTTGTCCTTGAAGAAGCGCTTGGCGGACTTGCTGATGTCCTTGCTCACTTGCTCTTTGGCCGCCCAAGCTTTCTTGTCCTGGCGGTGTGCGAGCGCGACGAGCTCGGCCTGTAGGAACCGATAGCTCTCCAACCGACGAAGAGGCAGCGTCCCACTCTCCACCGCTGCAGTGACCGCGCATCCCGGCTCGGATACGTGCGTGCAGTCGCGGAAGCGACACTTCTCGGCTAGCACGTCGACGTCGGGGAATGCGCTCGCAATCCCGTCGCTGGCATCCCAAAGTGCGATGCCGCGCATGCCGGGCGTGTCGATCAGCACGCCACCGCCTGGCAGCAGAACCATCTCGCGCGCCACGGTTGTGTGGCGCCCCTTGTCGTCGCTTTCGCGGACGGCGCGAGTCTCCTGCGCATCCGTCCCCATCAGCCGATTCACGAGCGTCGACTTGCCCACACCCGACCCGCCGAGCAGCGCTGCCGTCACCCCGACACCGATGCGATCGCGAATCTCGTCGAGCCCGAGCCCGGTGACGGCACTCTCCACGATGATCTCGACGTTAGGCGCTGACTCCGAGGCGAGATTGCGCTGATAGTCCACATCCTCGGCGACGTCCGCTTTTGAGAGGATGACGATCGGCGTCGCCCCGCTCTCCCAAGCGAGCACGAGTTCGCGCTCAAGCCGACGCACATTCAGGCCACGCCCCGACAGCGATTGGACGACAAAGACCACGTCTACGTTGGCGATGAGCACTTGCTCGACGGTGGTCTCGGCTGGGTCTTTGCGGGCGAATGCGGTCGCGCGCGGCAGAATCGCCTCGATGATTGCAAGGTCATGCCCCTCCGGGTGCGACAGCGCGACCCAATCGCCGACGACAGCGCGGCTGCCCACTCCGCGCGTCTTTACCAGATGGACCGCGGGCTCGGCCCGGACCGCGCCGGCTTCGGTTGCAACAAGCGGGAACTCGCGGTCGACCCGTGACACGCGGCCGGGGAAGAGACCTCTCTCGGCGAGTGAGCCAAAGAGGGCCTGCTCGCGCGCGGTCCAGCCGAGGTCGGCGAGCGTTGGGATTGCGCTGTGGGATGCGTTAGGCACGACCACAGGATAGCGCGAGCGGGGATGCGCGGTTTGACATTGCGAATCCCGTCGAATGAAGATACACTTGTGGTGTATCCGTTTGGTGTATCTTTCGATGAGGTGAGCGCCGTGGCCGTCTACAAAGTGAACGTCTCTCTGCCGCCAGACCTCGTGGCTGAGATCGATGCCGTTGTCGCCGAGCGCGGTCTTTCGCGCAGTGGCTTCATCGCCGAGGCAAGTGCGCGCTACTTGGCGGACCTACGGACCCTCTCCGCCGAGGATCTTCGCAAGCGCGACATCGACCGCGCCATCGCCGATATGCGCGAGCGCGGAAAGAAGCTGCCGCGGGACTTCGAATATGTGGCCGCCATCCGCAAAGCCCGCGAGGAGCGACGGATATGGTAGCCCGGCGGCTTGTGGTCGACACGTCCGTCGCGTTCAAGTGGTTCGTCGCCTATGGAGAGCAAAGCCTGGACGAGGCTGTCGAGTTGCTTGAAGCGCACCGCAACGACGAGGTCACCCTCATCGCGCCTTCGACGGTGCTTGTCGAGATTGCCAACACCCTTCGGTATGTGGTTCCAAATCCGCACGAGGCGCTCGGATTCCTCGACGACTTTGAGGCGATGCACATCGTGCTGTTCGATCCGACTCCCCAACGAGTTAGGCATGCGGCGCTGAGGGCAGCTGAGACCGGGATGGGAGTCTACGACGCTCTGTTCCTTGCGCTGGCCGAGGAGCTCGAATGCCCGCTGGTATCTGCCGATCGCAAGGCGTTCGCTGACATCGAAACGAGTGCCGAGATCCGCATTCTTCTCTAGCAGCAACCCCGCCTACCCCCGAGCGCGCACCACAGCGACCGCCGTGTCGGCGAAGAGGTTGGGCGCGAAGCTCACGCGCCGTACGCGCTCGCGCCACTCCCCCGCGATCAGCGGAATCTCCTGCTCGATCACGCCGCCGTTGGCCGCGACAAAGTCCCGGAAGTCCTTGAGCGTCGTGTGATGGATGTTGGGCGTGTCGTACCACGAGAACGGGATGGAGTCGCTCACGGGCATGCGGCCCTTGAGCGCCAGATAGCCTCGGACGCGCCAGTGGCCAAAGTTGGGGAAGGTCACAATGGCGTGCGTCCCCACCCGAAGCATTTCGCGCAAGACCAGAGATGGATTGCGAACGACCTGCAGTGTCTGGGACAGAATCACGTAGTCGAACGCCCCGTCGGGATAGCCGGCAAGCCCTTCGTCGAGGTCGGCCTGCACCACGGACAGCCCTTGGGCGATTGCTGCCGAGATTTCCTGCGGCAGCAGCTCGATTCCGCGGACATCGCAGCCGCGTTCGTCGCGAAGATGAGCGATGAGCGAACCATCGCCACAACCTAGGTCAAGAACGCGGCTGGCGGGTGCAACAAGCGAGATGACCAGCTGAAGATCGGCGCGCAAGAGGTTGGCCGCGGTCACTGTGCATCACCCCCGGAAGTGTGCGGAGCAATCTCGCCGCGCGCCTCGGCAAGCGCCCGGGCCAGGAACGGCTCAATGTAGCGGCGCTGCTCTTCGGGCTCAAGCAGGAACGCGTCGTGGCCGTACGGACTCTCGATCTCGGCGAAGCTGACTTCACCGCGCGCAACTCTGATGGCGTCGACCAACCCTTGCGTCTGATACGTCGGGAACAGCCAGTCGCTGGTGAACGTGAGCAGCAAGAAGCGCACGGGTGTCTCGGCAAGTGCCGAGGCGACCGAGTCTGCGCCGCTCGCGAGGTCGAAGTAGTCCATCGCCTTGGTCATGTAGAGGTACGTGTTGGCGTCGAAGCGCTCGACGAACTTGCGGCCCTGGTAGGCGAGGTAGCTCTCTACCTCAAACTCGGTCACGAAGTCGAAGGCATGATCGCCGCGGTTTTGTAGCCGCCGCCCGAACTTGGCGCGCATCGATTCGTCGGACAGGTACGTGATGTGGCCGACCATGCGCGCGATTGCGAGGCCCTGCTCAGGTTGCGCCCCGCCGTAGTAGTCGCCACCCGCGAAATCGGGATCGCCGAGGATTGCCGTGCGTCCAACCTCGTTAAACGCGATGGCTTGGGCGGCGAGCCGAGGCGTTGTCGCGACGCCGATGCAGGTCCGGACCCGCTCGGGATAGAACTTCGCCCACGCAAGCGCCTGCATTCCGCCCATCGAGCCGCCAACCACCGCCAGCAGCTTCTTCACACCCAGACGATCCAGAAGCACCGCTTGGGCAGCGACCATGTCCTCCACGGTCACCAGCGGGAAGCGCGTCCCGTACGGCGTGTCGGTTGCAGGATCAAGCGAGCCGGGGCCGGTGGTGCCTGAGCAGCCACCGAGCACGTTGGCACAGATCACGAAGTAGCGATCGGTATCGATGGCCTGCCCCGGACCGACCATGACTTCCCACCAGCCGGGTTTCTCGGCACCGTGCTTGTCAGGTCCGGCGGCTACGTGGGCGTCGCCCGAGAGCGCGTGGCAGATGAGAATGGCGTTGGTGGCGCCCTCATCGAGCGCACCAAAGGTCTCGTACGCAATGTCGACGTGCTCAAGCCGGCGGCCCGACACGAGGTCAAGGCCGTCCGGCAGTGAGCACACCTGTGTTCCTAACGCGGACGGCGTTGCCGCCGCCGCGCCAGTTCGTGCCTCTTGGGACACGCGCTACACCTTCTCCAGAGCCTGCTCGAGGTCGGCGATGATGTCCTCGATGTTTTCGATGCCAATCGACACACGAATAAAGTCGTCCCCGATACCCGCCTTGACGAGCTCGTCGGCGGACAGCTGACTGTGGGTCGTCGATGCGGGATGAATGATAAGCGATTTCGCATCTCCCACGTTGGCGAGGTGGCTGAAGAGCTCGACGCTTTCGATGACCTTCTTGCCAGCATCCAAGCCGCCCTTGACGCCGAATACCACAACCCCGCCAAAACCGTTGCTCAAATACTTCTTGGCATTGGCATGCGTGGGGTGGCTCTCGAGACCCGGATACGCAACCCATTCCACCTTGGGATGGCTCTCAAGGTACTTCGCAACAGCAAGCGCATTGTCGCTGTGGCGCTGAACGCGCAACGAGAGCGTCTCGACGCCCAGAAGGAACTGCTGCGCGTTGAACGGCGACAGCGAGCTGCCCAGGTCTCGCAGCAAATTGACGCGAGCGCGAATCCCAAAGGCCACGTTGCCCAGCCCGGGGAAGTCGCCAAAAACGTCCCAGAACTTCAGGCCGTGATAGCTCTCGTCGGGCTCGGTGAAGAACGGGAATCGTCCGTTACCCCAGTCAAAGTTGCCGCCGTCGACCACGATGCCGCCGATGGACGTGCCGTGACCGCCGAGCCATTTGGTGAGCGACTCGATGACGACCGCTGCACCGTGCTCGATCGGACGGCACAGATACGGCGTTCCAAAGGTGTTGTCGACAAACAGCGGGATGCCGATCTCACGGCCGGCCGCCGCAAGCCCGCCGATGTCGGGTACGTCGAGACGCGGATTGCCGATGGTCTCGACGAACCAGGCGCGCGTGCGGTCATCGGAGGCCGCAGCGAAGCCGTCGTTGTCGGTTGTCTCGACGAAACGCACCTCGATGCCGAGGCGGCGGAATGTGTGCAGGAAGATATTCCAGGTTCCGCCGTAGAGTGACGTCGACGAGATGATGTTGTCGCCGGTCCCGGCGACGTTGAGCAGCGCCAGTACCTCAGCCGCATGGCCGGAGGACACGGCGAGCGCGGCGCTGCCGCCTTCAAGCGCGGCGATGCGCTGCTCGAGCACGTCGTTGGTGGGATTCATGATGCGCGAGTAGATGTTGCCGAAGGCGCGCAGGCCAAAGAGGTCGGCGGCGTGGTCGGTGTCCTTGAAGTTGTACGCGACGGTCTGATAGATGGGGACAGCGCGCGAGCCGGTGGTGGGATCAGGTGCGGCGCCGCCGTGGACGGCGATGGTGTCGAAACGCGGAGTGGTCGAGTCGCTCATGGTAATCAAGCCTCACTTCTGGGTTTGTGTCTGATGGGGACGATACCCGACTTTGCGCTAAACGCGGTTGTCGGCCGAAGGCCGCCCGGATCCGGCGTATACGCCGATAGACCCGGGCTGGGTCATCATCATGTCCATCATCATCACGAACTCAGACGGGCGAACCATGATTGCTCGATCACACCTCCTTGCGTTTGACTCGTGGCCGACGAGGTCGGCCGCTGGTGACGGATCGCCATCGGCGCCCATCGCGTTTCGCACATACTGGCTGCGATTCGCGGGTCGGTCAAGGGCACAATCCGCACGCACAGGGTGCGTTGAAGGCGACGTGACCGACGCACACGGCCCGGCCCGAAGCGTCAACGCTATGATTGAGAAGCCAGCGGCAGACACGACCCGACAGCCATCCAGCAACGACCGCACGACGTAAAGGAACCAGACATGAAGCGAAGCCTTGGACCACTCGAACGGCTCTTCCCGATGCCATGCGTCCTCGTAGTCGGCGGCAGCATTGAGCTTGCCGACACGCTGACTGTGGCGTGGATCAACGTGATCGCGTCAACGCCCCCGACCATCGCGATGGGCCTGCGCAAGACCCGCCGAACGCTTGAACTCATCCGAGAGAACGGCGACTTCACCGTCAACATCCCGGACACCGCCCTCGTTGCGGCCGTCGACTATTGCGGCATCACGAGCGGGCGCGCGACCGATAAGTTCGCCGACGCCGGCCTCACGCTCGCTCCGAGTGCGCTCGTCACCGCCCCGATCATCGCCGAGTGTCCCTACAACCTCGAATGCCGAGTGACCAGCGAAACCACCCTCGGCGAGTACGTCCTCGTCTTAGGTGAGATCGTTGAGACGCATGCCGAGGAACGCGTCTTGCGGGCGGGAACCGACGTCGTCGAGATGGGCGCGCTCGACCCCCTCACCTACATCGCCGGGGCACGTGAGTATCGCTCGATCGGTCGTAAGGTGGCGGACGCCTACAGTGTCGGCAAGACGGTGACTTCCTCGGACCGGGAGGCCTGAGCCGGACTGCGGGGTCATTCCCGACAAAGTCAGTCAGGATTTCTTGACGCACGTCAAGGCTCTCGCCCAGACCCGCGGGTACAACTACTAGTGACGTACCCCGCGAGAGGAGCACTTGCCATGCCCATCACCGCCGACACCACTATCTTCGACCTCATCGAATCGCACCCCTACCTGCGGGAATGGCTCACCGCCTACAATGCGCACTTCGATAACCTCAGCAACCCAGTGCTCTACAACGCCATGGCACGGACAGCCACGCTCAAGACCGCAGCGACTGTCGCAGGCGTCTCGGAGGAGCAGTTTGTCGACGATGTCCGCACTGCAATCGCACAGCACGATATCGTCGCCGAGGAGACGTCCACTGGCACCGGCTCCGGAGACGTGCTCGACGCTGACGAATCGGCACGACGCGCCCAGGTCCTCAAGGGCATCATCAAGAAGCTGCACGACGGCGCGTCTGTCGCGTCGGTCAAAGCCGAGTTCGATGCGCTGGCGCAGGGAATCGACTCCGTGGAGATCGCCCGGATGGAGCAGGCGCTCATCGCCGAGGGTATGCCGATCGAGGAGGTCCAGCGCCTGTGCGACGTCCACGTGTCGGTCTTTAAGGACTCGCTCGATGTCGCCGAAGAAACCGCGGTCGACGGAAACCATCCTGTGGACGCTTATCGGCGCGAAAACGAAGTAGCCGCGAGAATCGTGAGTGAGCTGCGTACCGCGCTCTCGACGCTCGAGACCTCCTCCACGCCAGAGGCTCAGAACGCCGCGCTGACTGCGCTGGGCGAGGGGCTCGGCCAACTCGCCCAGATCGACACGCACTACACCCGCAAGGAGAATCAGCTGTTTCCCGTACTCGAGGCCCACGACGTGGTCGGCCCTACCAAGGTGATGTGGGCGCTGGACGACGACGTTCGCGGCCGCATCAAATCCGCGCGAGCCCTTGTTTCTGCGAACGACGCTCGGTCATTGGCCGCGACGTTGCCCGAAACGCTGACGATGATCGACGACATGATCTACAAGGAAGAGAAGATTCTCTTTCCCACCGCCCTCTGAGTGCTCAGCGCCGAGGAGTGGGCGGCTATCTCGGCAGGGGACGGCGAGATTGGGTACGCGTGGGTCGAAGGGCCGGCCGGCGAGGCTGCGCGCGTCGCGGCGACAGCTGTCGCGACGGCCACCGACGGCGAGCTGCTGCTCCCGCTGCCCACCGGCGCGCTGACGCTCGCGCAACTCGACCTGCTTTTCCGCGCGCTGCCCTTTGACGTCACATACGTGGATGAGAACGACCGCGTTCGGTTCTACTCGGAAGGCGATCGGGTCTTTCCGCGTTCCCCTGGCGCCATCGGCCGAGAAGTCCGAAACTGTCATCCGCCCAAGAGCCTGGACAAGGTCGAGAAGATCCTCGCCGAGTTCAAGGCCGGCACCAAAGACGAGGCCGAATTCTGGATTGAGATGGGGCCCAAGTTCGTCCACATCCGCTACTTTGCGCTGCGCGACGAAGGCGGCGCATATCGAGGCTGCCTCGAGGTCGTGCACGACGCGACGCATGTGCGGTCGTTGTCGGGTAGCCGCCGGATCGTCGACTGGTAGGTGAAGGCGCGGCGCGGGCGCTTCTGCACGGCAGAATCGCTCTCGCGGTACCATGGCCGCATGCCACGTGAACTGATTGTCCCAGCGACCATCATGTCCCTCGCCTTCGTGTTCTACACGAGCGGCGTTTGGGCCGAGCGCATCCAACGCGACCTGCTGCCCTGGCACGTCGTCGCCTTTTGGCTGGGACTGGCGTGCGATGGTTTCGCAACAAGGATGATGGAACTGATGAGAATCGCTGGCGAGAAGCCGGGCCTGATTCACGGCGTCACTGGCTTCGCAGCGTTTGGGCTGATGGCGATCCACGCCGTGTGGGCGACGTGGGTCCTCGCGCGAGGCAGCGATGAGGCCCGGTCCGGCTTCCACCGCTACAGCATCGTGGTCTGGTCGATCTGGCTGATTCCCTACCTTGGCGGCATGATTGCGGGGATCATGCGGGGAACGAGCGGCTAGCTTGCCTACAGCCGCATGTCCGGTGGATAGAGTCCGGCGAGTTCCTCGGTAAGCCAGTCCACCAACGGCT
>JBAXEO010000078.1:0-9729 GCA_037140395.1 Coriobacteriia bacterium | reverse complement strand
CCGGTTCCGGTTCCGGTTCCGGTTCCGGTTCCGGTTCCGGTTCCGGTTCCGGTTCGAGTGTACGTGCCGGCGCGGGTGCTGGTGCCGATTCCAGCGCGGGTGCCGGCTCGGGTAGCACTACGGGTGCCGCCTCCGAATGGAGTTCGAGCTCGTTCACCTTGTCGGCCGAGAGCACGACGGGCAGGGGGGTCGTGAACTCACTATCGCCAAGCAAGACAGGCTCTCCCGGCTCCAACGAGACGGTCTCGCTTGCGGCCTGTTCGCCGCGGGCGCTGTCGAGCCGTGAATCCGATGGTGCGACCACAGCGGCGGTCATTGGCGCCGAGAGCGCCGCAATGGCAGCTGCTACTGCGGCCGGGCCCGTAAGACCGGCAGCAGGGTTGGAGGTGCCGACGCCTGGCATCGTGCCCGCAACGGTCCCTTCAGTCGCAGGCGAGGCAACCACGGAAGGCCTCGGAGTCGGTGGAAGAGCCGCATCCGAAGACGCAGGATACTGATTCATCCCCGATGCAAACCCGCCCGGCGTTGCTCCGCTCAGACCGTACGCGATCGCCGCGTACTGACCGAGCAACGCATTGACGCCCATGCCCAGGTAGACACCGACGCCGCCTACCACCGGGAAGATCAGTAGCGGCGCACAAGGAATCCATGCAAATGCGGCACCCGCTGTAAAGCCAATGATTTGTGCTCCCCAAACGGCGACGATTCCCATGAACCACGCTACGAAGTAGTTGCTGAGGTTCTCTCGGACACGCGTCAAGATCTGTTTGAAGTCGAATGCTGCGCCGAAGTTGCCGTACACGGCGTAGTTGACTCGTGCGGCCTCAAGCAGGAAAGAGACGGCGAGCGCAAACAGCAGCGCGACGAAGATTCCCAACAGAACGGAGCTGAGGGCCGCCCCCAAACCCGCGAGAGGGTTCCCGCGCGACACTCCCGCCGCCAAGATACCTGGAATCCCGAAAGCAATCACAATGACAATCGTCGGCAAGAAGTAGATGAGGCTCGCAAAGCCAAACGCGATGCCCTTCACCCAATGCGCACCGAAATCATTCCACGGCGGTATCTCGTTTTCACGCCCGTGGGCAGCGTTGCGGATGTACTGGATACCCCAACCAGGAACTGCGAGGTTCACGATCGGGATGAACGTAAACAGCACTCCCAGCAAGACCTTGCCTAGCCACTTCTGATCCTTCGAAGGTGCGGCAAAAGCACGACCAATATCCACTAGCCCTCCCCGATTCGCATGTCCCGAACACCCAGAACTGCTTCCCCTGGCTCAGACTACTTGTTCACGCTCGCTGGGACAACGGGTGGTCAGGTGTCCCCCCGAAGTCCGCGCCGTGACTGGCAGGTCGCGCCGACACCATTCACTTGCTACGGAAGCCAGATGTCCTCCATCGCAGTGACCTGGTGATTCGAAATGGTCACCCAAAACAGACCGCTCGTGGCCGTGTAGTCGTCGCCCCCGTACGTCAGCGTAGCGCCACTGAGGAGGTCCCTGAACTCGTCAAAGGTGAACAGGTGCTCAATATTGGGATCGCCCATCGAGTGAATCAGGATCTTCGTGCCAGACTTCAAATCGTAGGTCCTGATCTTGGGATTGTCGTTGAGTACGTAGTAGCCGTTCTCGGCGATGTCCCCATGCTTCGCTGCTTCCTTTTCGGCAGCCGCCCCAGTGAAGAACTGAATGTAGTCGAAGGAGATCTGCTGAGCGCCCCCAGGACCGTACTCTGCCTCGGTCACTAGTGTCGCGAACTTGCCGTCCTCGCTGGTGTCAGGCTTGGGTGCGGCAGGCTTGGCTGGGGCTGGCGGTATAACGGGGGGCACGACCGGTGACGGCGCGGGAGTCGCGGTGCTGGTCGCTGCTGCGGTTGAGGTTGTTGCCCCACCAACGATGAGGGCTCCGCCACCGCCACCACCCAGACCCGTCGACGATGCCAAGAGCAGCGCCACGATGGCCAGTAGACCAACAGCCGCCACGATCACAATCGTCTGGGTGCCCGCTTCAGGCCTGCGTTGAGTCTGCGCACCGCTGGTCAACGGCACAATCCCCCCGACGGGACTGCCGCACGACGAGCAGTATGTTTCACCGCGCGCAAGCTCAGAACCACAAACCGAGCACTTGGCCACGGCTATCGCCTCCCCAGGAGTCACTGCGCTTCAGCTTCATTCCCCCACATCATCTACCCGAACAGCGGCAAACCATAGACCGGCCTGTACGCAGCCACACCTGCACAATAGCCCTCCGCATTCTTCGGCGCAGAGGTATGACATGATGCATGCAGCGGCTGGCGTGAAGGGGCGATCGCCGCACATAGTGCTCTTGGGGAGATTTCAGCCCGTTCGCTGACGATGGGAGACAGCCGAATGGACGCACAGACGCTTTGTCGAGTGTTCGACGAGAGTCGATGTCGCGGGCGCGTTCTACTGCTCCTCACAACCCTACTCTGGGTTCTTGCGGCCCCAGTCTGTTTCGCGAACGACGGGATACTCGGCGGGGCTGGCGGATCCGTCACGTTCATCCCCAGCTCGAACGTCCGCATGGAAAGCGAATTGGTTCAGGTCACCATACTTAGGGACTACGCCGTCTACCAAGTCAACTTCCATTTCGTGAACTCGGGGGCGCCGCAGCGGGTGAAGCTCGGCTTCCCGTTCCCCAAGATCGGAGAGGAAGACGGCACAACTGCAGCCGCGTTCCAAGCGTGGCAAGATGGAGCAGCTCTCCCTGTCAAGAAGCAGGATGGCTGGGATCTCGGAAACCCAGTCACATTCTTCACACACGACGTCACCTTTCCTACAGGCAAGTCCACCGTAACCGTCCTGTACCTGGCAAAGCCCGGCTGGTGGACCACAACCTCGGAGCTTGAGCCGCCCGCGCGCCTCGCTGGATCCAAAGGCTACGAGGCAAACTACCCCTACACGGTTCACTCCGGCGCAGGCTGGAAGGACACCATCCATCAAACCGTGCTTCGGTTTACCGTGACTCCCGAGTTCAACGGCTGGGGAATCGATCAGCGTATCGCCGACACGACAACGGAAGACGAAGTGTTCACCAAGGCCTATGTGGCCAACCTCAAGAGCGTCAAGAAGCCGAAGCCCGGAGTATACGAGTGGACCTTCACCGACTTCGAGCCCGACGAAGACCATGACATCGCCCTTCCCTACCTGATACCAGGTCTCATCGACGGCAAAGAGCCCAAGCCGGTGACGGCTTCGGGGGACACTCAGGACGGTTCTGGGCAGTGGGTCTCCAATGGGGATCCTTCAAGCGGATGGATGGTGAGCAACGCGAGTGCGGGACGGGGAGCGTGGGTCCGCATACCCTTCGACAGTGACCGGGCCGTCCGTCAGATCAGAGTTGTGCCTGGCGAAGCGACGTCGCCGGAAGCCTTCTACGCCAACAGTCGACCTAAGCGGCTGGCCGTCGAGTTCTCCGACGGGACCAAGACAGAAATCACTCTTAAGGACGTGCCGAGTCTGCAGCTCTTCTCCGTCAATGCGAATGCCCAATGGGCGAAGGTTACCGTCCTCGAGTCCTATGCTGGCACCAAGTCCCCCCACAACCTTTATCTCGCTGAGGTCGAGTTCGCCACCGATCCACTGGCCCAAGAAGTGATCGACCCGTTCCAGACGGCGGTGGCCGCATCCACACCAGTCGCCGCCGGTGAGTCATCATCGACCGCGTCCTCTGCAGTATCCACCCCATCTACTGCTTCGACTGGCAGTGACTCTGGGTCGTCGAGCGGGCTGGCAGTGCGACTCGGACTGGCCGGACTGGTCCTTGCGGCCGCAGTGGCAGCGCTACTCCTTGTGCGCGCTCGCACGGCGAGTCAGTCGGGAGAATCGACTCCTGATGCCGATTTGGCAGATGCCGGCGGTGCGCCAAGGGCGTGGCTGCTCTCTCCCACCGGCGAGCGCTATCTCCTCGACGAGGGGGCGACAACAATCGGCTCAGGCGCCGAGAACGCCATCGTACTCGAGGGCTCTGATGTCGCGGTCTGTCATGCGGCCATCACCGCAAGCCCCGCGGGCTGGAGCGTGAAAGCTGTCAGTCACACTGCGACAACGAAGGTAAACGGAGTGGTCGTTGGCGACGCGACGCAGATAGCTCCGGGTGATGTTCTCGATCTGGGAGGCGTCGAGCTAACTCTGCAGGCTGAATGACACAGTGCAATCTGTCGTCGGAGTACCCCGATTCTCAGGCCGGAGATACTGCGATTCACCCCTACAACCGCTTAGAATAGCGATGAGGGTAACGCGAAGGAGCCGAGCGGCTCCGCGGGGAGAGCAAGGGGGAACGCTGATGGCGCAGCACAAGGACGACACCACTCGGGTGATGGTGTACTCGGCAATCTGCTGGCTGGTGCTGGCGATTACGCTGGGGCTGTTCCAGGCCATCGAGTTCATCGCGCCCGATAGCTTCACGGGAATCGCGTGGCTAGTCTTTCCGCGCATCCGGCAGGCACACGTCAACGGGCTTGCGTTTGGCTGGCTGTCAATGGCGATGGTGGCCGGTTGGTACTACATCGTGCCGAGGCTGACCAAGACCGAAATCTATTCCGAGAAGCTCGGCGTCGTGGTGGCGTGGATGTGGAATATCGCGCTCGCGGTCGGCGTGGTTGGCCTGACGCTGGGATGGTCACAGGCGCGCGAGTACGCCGAGCTGGCGTGGCCGATAGACATCGCGATCATGATCGTGCTGATTCTGACCGCCTTCAACCTGTTCATGACAATCGCGCGGCGAAAGGAGCCGGAGCTCTACGTCTCGCTCTGGTACATCATGGGCACGCTGATCTGGTTTCCCATCGTCTACGCGATTGGCAACGTGATCTGGGCTCCTCCAACCGGTGCGCTCATGGGACTCAACGACGCGATCTGGAACTGGTTCTACGGCCACAACGTGCTGGGACTATGGTTCACAACGGGCACGGTCGCACTGATCTACTTCATCGTCCCACGCGAGATCAAGAAGCCGATCTACGGCTATGCCCTCGCGCTCATCGCGTTCTGGGGCATCGCGTTCTTCTACACCGCCGTGGGCACGCACCACATCCTGGGCGCGCCCGTGCCTGAGTGGCTCAAGACCATCTCGATCATCTGCTCTCTTGGCTTACTGATTCCAGTGAGTGCCTTCGTGGTGAACATGTTCATGACGATGCGCGGTTCGTGGCGAATCGCCTACACCTCAATCCCGCTGCGCTTCGCACTCACCGGCACCGCGTTCTACCTCGCAGTGAGCGTGCAGGGCTCGTTCCAGGCGCTACGTGGCTTCAACCAGTTCATCCACTTCACCAACTGGCCGGTCGCGCACGCGCACCTCGCGCTGCTCGGCTTCGTCGCCTTCGCGCTTTGGGGCATGGTGTACTACATGATGCCGAGGATCCTCGGCGTGCCGCTGTATTCCGACAAGCTCGCCTGGACGCACTGGTGGCTCACCACGGTCGGGTTCCTCGGCTTCTTCACGGTGTTGACTGCTGCGGGCCTCGTACAGGCGGGCGGGTTCGCGCAAGGCATCCCGATCGTGCAGATCCTGCCGGGCATCAGGCCCCTGTGGATCGGCCGCGCCGCGAGCGGTTCGGTCATCATCTTCGCCCAGTACATCTTCGCCTACAACATTGTGAGAACTGCGCTCGCTGCTCGACGACTACCTGCGACCAAGCCCGCGACCGCCGACGCCGCGCCCGCTGCGGCGAGCGTGTAGAGAGGAGACGCGACCATGAAGATGACACCGCGCCTCATCATCATCGGCGGACTGGCCGTAGTCCTGACTGTTGTGGCATTCGTGGTCTTTCTGCCGGCAGTGGTGTTCAAGCCAGCACCGACGATCATCACTCACCCCTACACCGCCGAGGAGCAGCTCGGCCGAGACCTCTACGTCTCCAATGGTTGCATGTACTGCCACAGCCAGTTCACGCGCCCTGGCGACGTGACTCCTTCTCGGCCGAGCGAGGCCGGACAGTTCGCCTACGACCAGCCACACCAGCTCGGCACAATCCGCACCGGTCCCGACCTGGCAAACATCGGGCTGAAGCGCGGCGACCAGTGGGAGGTCAATCACCTCCTCAAGCCCCGCGACTTCACGCCCAATTCGGTCATGCCGAACTTCAGCTATCTCTCGGAAGCTCAGGCGCGGGCAATCGTGGCCTATCTCAACACGCTCGGTAACCAGCAGAACGCATCCACCGACCTCATGGTGCCCGTCCGCTTTCTCGGGCCCGGCTTTGCGAAGAACAAGTTCCCGCTCACTATTGAGAACTTCAACAAGGGTCGCGAGATCTATGGCAAGCGCTGTCTGACCTGCCACGGGTGCTCCGGATCCGGCGATGGGCCCTACGCGATGCTCAACAACGCGCGCCCCGCCAACTTCCGTGACACCAAGTACCAAAACCAGCCGGTGAACTTCTTCTATTGGCGCATCTCCGAGGGCGTGCCCGGCACGGTCATGCCCATGTGGAAGCAGTCGATGACCGCCGACGAGATCTGGCTCGTCATGCTCTTTGAGGAGAAGGCCTTCATCAACATGGTCCCCGACTACAACGACGAAGGGGACCTGCCCGCCAAGTACACAAATGAGACGCTCGCCGAGCCGACGCTGGACAACATCAACGCAGGCAAGGCGCTCTTCGTCGCCAACTGTGCCTTCTGTCATGGCTACGCGGGCAACGGCGATGGTCCCGACGCCGCGGGTCTCCTCCCCGCCCCGCCGAGCTTCGCCGAGACCTCGACGTACACGAGCTGGGTACCGGGCGACTACTTCTGGCGCGTGAGCGATTCTCTCCCCATGCGCGCGATGCCGCAGTGGCACACGTGGTTCACGCCCGAGCAGATCCGGCTCGTCGCCGGCTACGCGAGGAACATGCTGATATTCCCCGACCCTGCCAACAAGCCGGTGGATCCCGAGATTCCCAAGAACGCTGAGTCGCTCACGATGCCGCCCGACACGAACCTCATGCGAGGCCGACAGGTCTACCTGCAGCGCTGCTGGATGTGCCATGGCGATGCCGGTCAGGGCGAAGGCCCTGACGGCGCACACCTAGCGCCGATTCCCGCAAACTTCACCGAGCCCGACCCCAAGAAGTTCCCCGACTCCGAGTGGTACTGGAAGGTCAGCTACGGCATTGGCAACGCGGCCATGCCGCAGTGGCACCTGCTGTTGTCGGAGGAGGACCGCTGGGCCGCCATCAAGTACATCAAGGCGACGTTCGTCAATCCGAGCGAACCGACTGACGTGAGCGACGAAGTGCCGCCCGCCTATACCGCGCTCAATCCCGCTCCCAGCGCGCCCACTCCCGAAACGATCGAAGCCGGCAAGGGCATCTACGAGCGGCTTTGCCTGGGATGTCACGGAGCAAAGGCCCTAGGCAACGGGGAGTACGGGGCGGCCCTGCTGCCAACGCCAGCCAACCTCACAGAAGACCCGGCCGTCTCGGCAGGTATCGACTTCTGGTACTGGCGTGTCGACCAGGGCGTCGTTGGAACGGACCCGCCGGCAAAGATCGACGGGCAGCCTCAGGGACAGCTCGTCGCCCATCCGACGGCCATGCCTGCGTGGGTCAACATCCTTACCGAGCAAGAGAAGTGGGCTGTCATCTTCTACACCCGCAAGCTCGTCGGGGCCAAGGGCGGACCAGGGGGCGATCAGTGATGGACATGGCTGTCTATCTGCTCACCGCAACAGTCGCGACGTTCACCGTCGGAGCAGCATTCGCGCTGTGGTACTCCGTTGCTGACGGTCAATGGAAACACCTGGACCGGGCCGCCCTCGTCGTGCTCGACGACGACGATCCTGCGCCTATCGCCGAGAACAGGGAGGTGTCCTGATGCCGTGGGCCGAACAGATCGAGGCCGTATGGTGGGGGCTGGGCGTCGGCGCCGCGATCATCTTTGCCATCTGGGCGGTGATTGCAGGCGGATGGTCTCGGCGAACTGGAGCGATGCTGAGCGCCGAGGGTGAGAACGTAGCGCCCGAGGCCGTGCCGCCGATTCACGACTACCCCGAGGGCATCTCCGAGGCACACGGCCCGGTGCCTCTCATCGTCAAGGTCATCATGGTGAGTTTTGTGGTGTGGGCCGTGGGCTATGTAGTGCTGTTTGTGCAGCGCGGATTCACGTTCAGCTAGCTTTCCGGAGGCCGTGACGTGGACATGGGGCACCAACTGTCGGCCAACCTCGGGGCTCTTTCGCTCTGGGGTGCCTTCCTGTTGGGCCTGACGGGCGGCTTCGGACACTGCTTGGTGATGTGCGGGCCGCTGGTTGCGGCCGCAAGCCTCACTGATGGCGCGGCTTGTGGCGCACGCTCCCACGACGGCGTCGGTACCCGTGCGGCGGCGCGCGGCGCCGGGCTATTCCAGGTGGCCTACCACGTGGGCCGGCTGAGCATGTACGCGTTCTTGGGCGCACTGCTGGGGTTGCTCGGCGAGGCGGGTCTGCTCGCAACGCTCGCTGGGCCGTTCTCCCCGGTGGCGGTGAGCCGATTCCTCAAGCTCGCCGCAGGGATCATGCTGCTTGCGATGGGCGTGCTGCTGCTCGTCGCGTGGATTCGCGGCCGCCGTGCCCGACTGCCCGAGCCAACCGCGGCGATTGCCGCCCTGCCGTGGTTTGGCCGCACCGTGGCGAGGCTCGCAAAGTCGGGCGGCTGGTGGGGGCTTCCGCTGGGCGCGATGATGGGGCTGCTGCCGTGCGCACCGTTGCTGCCGGTCGAGCTTGCGGCTCTAGCGACCGCCGAGCCGCTGTACGGAGCGATCATCATGCTCGCCTTTGGTGTCGGCACGGTACCGGCTCTGGCCGGTTTTGGTGCGGCAAGCGGGCTACTCGGCGGCAAAGCGCGCGGGTGGTTCGCGCCGACTGCGGCTGCGATCGTGATACTGCTGGGCGCCGTGACCGTCGCGCAGGGCCTGGCCTCGGCCGGAGCGCTGTAGCGTCGAGATGGCGCCTCAGTCCAGCGCCTGCGACCTGTGCGGACTACCAGTTCTGGGTCGTCCGATTCGAGACCGCCATCACGACTTCTGCTGCGAGGGCTGCCGGCGTGTCTGGGTGACCGCCGAGGACGCCGGCATCTCCGACCTGCTAGCGGGACCCGAAGCGCGGCGAGCGCGAAGCTCTGGCGCCGCGCAGCGCAAGACCGCAGCCGCAATGGCCGCAGGGGCGCGACGCGAGACGCTGCGGGTGGACGGCATGTGGTGCGCGTCGTGCGGCCTGGTGCTCGAGGACGCGCTTATGGCGCTGCCTGGAGTGCTCGACGCCGAGGCAAGCTACGCGGCCTCGCTTGCGCGGGTGACATGGGAGCCAGACGCCACCGAGCTTGCGACGATCACGGAGCGCATCTCGCTGCTGGGCTACTCGGCGGTCCCGGCGCGCGAGGCCGCGCGAGCTCGAGCCGACACCGACGAGCTGTTCTTGCGGCTGTTCGTTTCGGGCGTCATCGGAATGTGGGTCATGTGGCCGACGTTCTTTGTCTTGTGGCCGGCGTTCGCGGTCGGCGGGTATGCGGGCGTTCAGACGTACGAGCTCTTCACGGGCGCGCTCTCGGCGCTGGTGCTGGTCTACGGAGGATGGCCGTTTCTGATCGGAGCATGGCGCGCAGCCCGAGTGAGGCGCGCGACTATGGACACGCTGGTGGTGCTGGGCACGTGGACCGCGTGGCTCTACAGCCTGTGGGCGACGCTGACCAGCAGTGGGCCGACGTACTTCGAGTCTGCAGCGATGATCGCGACCATCGTGCTGCTGGGC
>JBAXEO010000077.1:0-9822 GCA_037140395.1 Coriobacteriia bacterium | reverse complement strand
GCGTTTTTCGGTCGCCATGAAAGCCCCAATCAGGAATCGTCCCTGCTCGGCAACGCCAAGAGCTGGCAGAAGTCGCCCCGAGTCCCCTGGCCGCACCTACAGGGCGCTGGTTACACGCCGTGTGCAGAGTATGTTCCCTCGGCTGAGAAAAGCGTACCTCTGCCGCGGCGTTTGTCGCAGCGTTCTACTTCTTGTCGCGTTTTGCCTGCTTCGCCGCGTACATGCGCTCGTCGGCGAGCTCGAGCAGTTGCTCGAGCGAACTGGCGCCAGCATCAGTCTCGGAATAGGTGACCCCGGTGCTGAGCGCGAGCGGGTAGCCGCCTTCTGCCTCACGAGCCGAGAAGCCTGCGTCGACCCTACAGAGCAACGAGTGCATCCCACGCTCACCGATTCCGACGGCGAGCGCCGCAAACTCGTCGCCGCCCATCCTCCCCAGCAAGTCAGATGACCTGAACCACTCGCGCAGTATCGCCGCGGTCTCTCGTAGAGCTTCGTCGCCAACGGAATGCCCGTGCGTGTCGTTGATCTCCTTCATCCCGTCGATATCGGCGTACATCACTGCCACCGACACGCCGGATGCCGCGGCTGCTCGAAGCGCGTTGTCACCCAGGAGCATGAAGCCCCGGCGGTTGAGAAGTCCGGTGAGCTCGTCGGTCTCGGCCATGTCCCTGAGCTCGACTGCGCGGCGTTCGAGCTCGACCTGTGCGTGCCTGAGCGAGAGGTGCGTATCCACACGCGCGAGCACTTCGGCGGAACTGAACGGCTTGGTGATAAAGTCCACGCCGCCCGCCTCAAAGCCCATGACCCGGCCGTTGTTGTCCACCGAGGCGCTGATAAAGATGACGGGGATCGAGCTGGTGTCCTCGTCGGCCTTGAGCCGTCGGCAGACCTCGTAGCCGTCGATGCCGGGCATCTTGACGTCGAGCAGGATTAGGTCGGGGCGCTTGGCGCGCACGCTACGCAGCGCAAGTTCGCCATCCGTTGCGGGCCTGACGCGATAACCCGCGCCGCCGAGGACCGCCATGAGCAGCTTGAGGTTGGCCTTGGTGTCGTCGACAACGAGGATGTCGCCGCGGAACTTGCCCTGAGAAGCAGTCATCACGCGCCCGACACCTCCTCGGCCTGGTCGATGGCGTCCAGGAGCCGCTGGTACTCCATCTCTTCCACCATGCCGTAGAGCCGATTGGCGAGCCCGTCGTCGGTCTCGGCGATCTGACCGATGACCTCGCTGCATGCCTGCTCGTCTAAAAGCTCGGCGGCTGAACGGAGGTCTGCGAGAATCGCGCCAGACAAAGCACCGAGCTCCTCAGGCTTCACGGCCGCCCACTCCTCGGGACCGCCGTCGCCCTCGCTGGAGTGGAGGAAACGCACGCCGAGCAGGTTCGAGAGCGCTCCAAACACCTCACTCTCCCGAAACGGCTTGCCGATGACATCGTCGCATCCTGCGGCGAACATCTCGGCACGCTCGTCTTCAAGCGCATGTGCAGTGAGCGCCGCAATCTTCACCGAGGCCCCCTCCGGCAAGGCGCGGATGGCCTCGGTGGCGGCGCGGCCGTCCATGACCGGCATCCGCATGTCCATCCAGATGAAATCGGGCCGCCAGGACTCAAACTGCTCGACGCCTTCCTGCCCGTTGACCGCCTCGCGGACCTCGAAGCCGACCGACTCGAGCGTGCGGCGTAGCAGCACGCGGTTGTCGGGATTGTCCTCCACGATGAGAATGCGATGGGCAGGCTGCCCGGGGGCAATCCCGGTCACCTTTGACGCCGATTCATACCCCTCGCCGGTCCGGCGCTCCGCCGCCCTGACAGGGATCTCGAAGAAGAACACCGAGCCGATGCCAAGCTGACTTGTCAGGCCGATGGACCCTCCCATGAGGCGCACGTTCTCTCTGCTGATCGCTAACCCGAGTCCCGTCCCCTCATCGCTGGTGGGCCGACCTCCCACTTGGTTGAACGCCTCGAAGACGCGCTCGCGGTCCTTCTCGGCGATTCCCGGGCCGGTGTCCTTCACTTCGAACCGCACCCACACATGCTCTTGGTCGCCGCCCTTGATGGTCGCCGCACTCAGTCGCACCCCGCCGTTGTCGGTGAACTTGATGGCGTTGCCGATCAGGTTGATGATCACCTGCCGAAGCCGTCCCGCGTCCAGCGAAACGTAGTGGGGCAGATCCGGCGTGTACGCAAGCGTGAAGCTCAGCCCCTTCTCGGCGCAGGTGACCAGCATCATCGACTCCATCTCCTCGAGGAGCCGGTACAGGTCCGTATCGCGGTTCTCCGCCGTCGCGAGCCCTGCCTCGATCTTGGAGATGTCGAGCACGTTGTTGATGAGTTGCAGCAGGTGCTCGCCGCTGCGCGTGATGATGCTCAAGTCCGAGGCCTGCTCGTCCGAGAGCCCCGCTGACCCTGCGAGCAGCCGAGAAAAGCCCAGGATCGCGTTGAGCGGAGTGCGTAGCTCGTGGCTCATGCTCGCCAGAAACGTGCTCTTGGCGCGGTTCGCTCGCTCGGCTTCGATCGCCTCTGCGAGCGATTGTGCCGAGCGCGCGTTGGCGCGGTGCATTCCTTCGACGACGAAGGAGAGCGCGATGCCCGTCCCAAGGAAGACCGCCAAGCCGAGAGCGTCCGCCCCGGAGGTCATGAGGGAGTGCCCGATGAGTGCCGGTCCGAGGAAGACCACCACCACGCCGACCAGCAAGGTAGCCAGGGCACCGGCCACCACACCCCCGTAGAGCGCGACGCAGATCACCGCAGGGTAGAACGTCACGTAGGTGAGCTTGTCTTCGAGCCCCCCGAGTGGCCAGATGCGAGCCAAAGAAGCAATCCCCACGAAGAGGAAGGCCGCGACGAACCCTTGCCACGCCCAGATCGAGCCGCGCGGACGCACCCACCATGCGGGGCGTCTTTTCGGCTGATCGAGTGGTGTGCCCAGGTCGGTCACGAAGCGCCTCCGAGACTCGACGACGGTCCGTCTGCTTGTTGAATCCCCTCTTTTTGACTCGGTTAATCACTTGGAACGCTTGAAGCCAGAACGCTGTCTGGCTGTGGGGGCCGAGACGTCTGACGGATGACGTGTCGCGCTAGGCTGTCGACTCATGATCACGTCGTTCGCTGACCTCGCACCGGTGCACCACGGTGAGGTACTGCTCGAGGAGTTTCTCAAGCCGCTCGGGCTTAGCCAGAACAGGTTGGCTTTGAACATCGGCGTGTCCCCACGGCGGATCAACGAGATCGTTCTGCGCAAGCGCCGTGTCACTGCTAAGACCGCGCTTCGGCTCGGCCGCTATTTCGATACGACGCCTCAGTTCTGGCTCGGCCTTCAGGCCGACTATGACTTGGATGTCGCCAGAGACGAGCTCGGCGGGAGACTCGACCGCGAGGTCCATGGCCGCGCAGTTGCCGTGTAGGGTCGGGACTCACACAACGAGCTGCTGACTCGCCTAGCCCGCAGGTCGCGCCAGACACGTTCGGCCCAACCCAACCTTGCAGCGTTTCAAGACCTTGCCTACGGTATCCCAATTGGGGGATACTGCTTCCATGACAGCGAGCATTCCCAAAGACATCATCTGGGTCTCATCGTCCCTGAACGATCTGCAGCAGTTCCCGGATTCCGTCAGACAAATGATGGGTTTCGCGCTGTTCCAGTCCCAGTGCGGCGGAAAGCACCTTCAGGCCAAGCCACTGAAGGGCTTCAAGGGTGCTGGGGTCCTCGAGGTCGTGGAGGACTTCGATGGGAACACCTTCCGCACGATGTACACGGTGCGTTTCGCGGACGCGGTCTACGTGCTGCATGCGTTTCAGAAGAAGTCAAAGAAGGGGCTTGCGACCCCGAAACATGAGATGGACGTCGTCCGGTCTCGTCTTCGGATGGTTCAGGAGTCGCACCGGGGTGCGGCGGATCGGAAGGAAGGCAAATCAAGATGAGCGCCAACACACCTGATTACACCAAGAGCAGCGGCAACGTGTTCGCGGATCTCGGACTGCCAGGCTCTGATGAACTCCTGGCCAAGGCCGCCCTCGCGAATCAGATCGCCAGTATCATCGGCCATCGCCATCTTACTCAGAAGGAGGCGGCGGGGATCCTCGGGACCGGCCAGCCCAAGGTGTCAGAACTGCTCGCCGGTAAGCTCGGCGGGTTCTCCATCGAACGGCTGATTCGCTATCTGAATGCGCTTGGTCGTGACGTTCAGATTGTCGTGAGTCCAAAGCCTCGCAGCCGCAAGAGCGCGACATTAAGCGTCGCCGGGAAGTCGACGTCGCACTCGACCGACGTGGCCTGTGCGGGATAGGGCTGCCACTGCTCGGCGTGCTTGTCTACATCCCGCTCTAGGTATTCCCCGGGCCCAAGGGCAACAGCTGATTCGCTGCGATTCGCTGCGCTCACAGCTCCAGCCAAACACGTCAGACACCGTATGGGGTGTAGTATCATTGGTTGTACCTTAGGAGGTGCGTCTAATGAGTAGTCTCCCTGCGATTGTGCCCATTTCTGATCTGCGTCAGGACACCGCCGGCATCATCAAGCGCGTGTCTGCCGGTGACGAGCCCGTCGTCATCACCCAGCGCGGCCGTGCGACTGCGGTGCTCGTGAGCGCGCAGGCCTACGAACGCACGCAACACGAGAACGCGATTCTACGCATCCTCGCGCAAGGTGACGCCGACATCGCCGCAGGTATCGGTCGCAACGCGGAGGACGTGATGGCTGAGGCCCGCGCACTCCTGGCTGGCGAGTAGCCCAGATGCAGGTACGGTTCACACCGGCCGCTGAGCGCCAGTACTTCATCGCCTTACGCTACCTGCTCGAGCACAGCCCGGCCGCCGCGGCCGAGATGCAACAGAGAGCGGATTCGGCTGTGGCTCAACTTCGCGCGCATCCGCAGTCTGGACACGCGATTCCGGAGTTCCCAGAACTCCCGCATCGCGAACTGCCGGTGGTGCCGTATCGCTTCTTCCATCGCGTCGCGGCGGACGCCGTGTGGGTTGCAGGAGTCTGGCATGCGCGGCAGCTTCCTGACCGTCCAGATGAGCCGGAGCGTGACTAGCAAGCGCTTGCAGGTCTCGGATCCGAAGTCTCAAATTTGACGCGCGTCACGTGACACGCTACGTTGGGTATATGATCAAGTCGTTCGCGGACAAGCAGACTGAGCAGTTCTGGGTGACGGGCCAGTCTCGCCGGTTGCCACCGGACATCGCGAGACGTGCGCTGCGCAAGCTCACCGCAATTGAGCACGCCCAACAGGTCGA
Source organism: Coriobacteriia bacterium (assembly GCA_037140395.1). Lineage (GTDB taxonomy): Bacteria > Actinomycetota > Coriobacteriia > Anaerosomatales > JAAXUF01 > JBAXEO01. The sequence continues at coordinate 4,585 of JBAXEO010000077.1, read as the reverse complement.
GTTCCTGAGGGTGCCCCCGGGCAACAGATTGCATTTGCTCGAAGGCAATCGTGTTGGACAATACTCAGTCTCTATCAATGACCAGTGGCGCATCTGCTTCCGGTTCGATGACGGAGACGCCTACGACGTCGAGATCTGCGACTACCACTAGTGACGAGGGTGAAATGACATGAGTATTCCAAATGACAGGCCGCTGCAGCGCCGCCCCATCCATCCCGGCGAGATCCTCCGCGAGGACTTCATGCCCGACTACGACCTGAGCGTCAGCGGGCTCGCCGCTGCGCTCGGCGTGTCGCGCCAGTCCGTCAACGAACTCATTCGCGAGCGTCGCGCCGTGAGCCCTGAGATGGCGCTACGCCTGGCCAAGCTCTTTGGAAACGCTCCGGAGTTTTGGCTTAACACGCAGCGCGCGGTCGACCTGTGGGACGCGCAAGCCGCCATCAAGGATGACGTCGGGAACATCAAGCCGCTCTGTGTCGCCTAGCGCACCGCGCACGACTTGCGTGGATCGCTGTCACGTCTCGCCGCTACCCTTTGGCCAGTCATGTGCCGCCTTTGTTCGACTCACTCGTAGTGGCTCCACATCCGAAGCACCTTGATGACGTGTTCGTCTTCGATCACCTGATAGACGAGCCTGTGCTGGATGTTGATGCGCCGGGAGAATGCCCCCGTCAAGTCACCGACGAGCTTCTCGAACGGTGGCGGTGATTGATACGGATCCGCTTCGAGAATGTCGAGGAGCGTCTGGGCTTTGTCGCGCAGGCCGGCAGCGCGAAGGTTCTTGGCATCCTTCTGGGCGGCCTTGGTGTATACCAGGCGCCAGCTCACCAGTCGGGATCTTCTGAAAGCTCAGCTGTAGGAGTGGCCATGCCTTGTACTATCGAGTCGCGCATCCCCGGAATCGACACGAGATAAAGAGTCTCCTGTACTGCACGCCAGTCATCTTCGCCGACAAGAACAGCGTTGCCCCGCTTGCCGGTGATCTGCACCGGCTCATGGGATTCCTGAACCTCGTCGACGAGCTTGTAGAGCGACTTGCGTGCTTCCGTAGCGCTGATGCTAGTCATTGGGGCCTCCTAGTAACCGTACGGCATAGCGTACGCCGACCCGAGACCCCGGTCAATCGCGCTGTTTTGGGCCTCGCTTGAGTCGCCGAAGGACAGCGGCGTGTCACACGCCGATCCGCTGACTCGCGAGTTACGCAGCCGATCCGCCTCGCAACCGGCTAGAACTCGATGCCGTTGCCCTTCTCGGAGGCTTTGCGGGCCATCTTGGCGAGGAACTCCATGTTGCTCGGGGTCTGCTTGAGGCCCTTGATGAGCATGTCCATGGCGCGCTCGGGGTTGTCGATGCCGTGAAGGATGCGGCGGATGCCCCAGACAAAGGGCGCCTCGGCGGGGTCGAGGAGCAGCTCTTCCTTGCGGGTACCGGACGTGATGACGTCGATGGCCGGGAAGATTCGGCGGTCGGCCAGACCGCGGTCCAGACGCAGCTCCAGGTTACCGGTGCCCTTAAACTCCTCAAAGATGACTTCGTCCATCTTGGAGCCGGTGTCTACCAGCGCCGTGGCGAGGATGGTCATAGAGCCGCCGAACTCAATGTTGCGCGCGGCGCCAAAGAACTTCTTGGGCGGGTAGAGCGCAGCGGAGTCGACACCGCCGGACAGGATGCGTCCGGACGCAGGCGAAGCGAGGTTGTAGGCGCGGGCGAGGCGGGTGATGGAGTCCAGCAGGATGACCACGTCTTGGCCGCTCTCCACGAGGCGCTTGGCGCGCTCCATGACGAGTTCGGCCACGGCGATGTGCTGCTCGGAGGGCATGTCGAAGGTGGAGCTGACGACCTCGCCATGGATGGAACGCTCCATGTCGGTGACTTCTTCTGGCCGCTCGTCGACGAGCAGGCACATGAGGTAGACCTCGGGATTGTTGGCGCTGATGGCAGCCGCGACGTCCTTCAGGACGGTGGTCTTGCCCGCCTTGGGCGGTGAGACGATCAGACCACGCTGGCCCTTGCCGATGGGAGCGACCAAGTCGATGGTTCTGGCCGTCAGGAAGTCTTTGCCGTGCTCCATGCGCAGGCGGTCTTCCGGGTAGATCGGCGTGAGGTCTGCGAACTTGGGACGCCCCTTGGACGAACCCGGGTCGCGACCGTTGACGGCGTCGAGACGCTGGAGCGCCGGGTACTTCTCGGACTCCTTGGGTGGGCGGACCTGGCCTCGGATGAGATCGCCTCGGCGAAGCTCGTTGCGGCGGACGACTGACATGGAGACGTAGATGTCGTGGTCACCGGGCAGATAGCCGCCGGTGCGAACGAATCCGTAGCCCTCGGGCAAAACGTCGAGGATTCCGGAGATCTCTACGAAGCCCTCGGACTTGATCTTGGCCTCGAGGACGGCATCGATAATCTCGTCCTTCTTCTTGAGAAGCTTGGTGTCCAGACCGATCTCGGTCGCCATGGCTCGAAGCTCGGCGACGGTCTTGAGTGCGAGATCTTCGCGCTTGATTGAAGGCTGTGGAGCCTGCTCCTGCGGCGGCTGGCCGCCAGTTCCGCCTCGGCGGCCGCGCTTGCGGGGACGTGCGCTCATGCGTTCTTCACTTTCTCCCAGTCGGCCAGGAATGACTCCAGGCCCCTATCGGTGAGCGGATGCTTCACCAGATTCTTCAGTACAGAAAACGGTACGGTCGCGATGTCGGCACCCATGAGCGCCGACTGCGTGACGTGGTTTGCCGAGCGGATGGAGGCCGCGATGACCTCAACCTCGTGGCCGAAGTCGTAGTTGCCTAGCGCGATGACGACGTCGGCGAGTTGCGCGATGCCGTCCTCGCTGATGTCGTCAAACCGGCCGACGAACGGCGAGACGTAGGCGGCTCCGGAGCGCGCGGCCAAGATCGCCTGCGGCACGGTGAAGCAGAGTGTCATGTTGACGCGAATGCCGCGCTCAAAGAGCGTGCGTGTCGCGGCCAGGCCCTCGACCATGGTCGGCACCTTGACGACGACGTTCTCGGCGATGGCGGCAAGCTCGATGCCCTCTCGGACTATCTCGTCGCGCGTCAGGCCGACGGTCTCGGCAGAAACGGGGCCATCGACGATGTCGCAGATGCGCTTGATGTGTGCGGGGAAGTCAGCGAGTGTGCCGCCGACTCGCGAGTACAGCGTGGGATTGGTCGTGACGCCGGACAGCACACCCCAACTTGCTGCCTCTTCGATCTCGGCGATGTCCGCCGTATCCAGAAAGAACTTCACGTTGTCTTTCCTCCAACCTTTCTTGTGTGTGCCGGGTATCCGGCCCTACTCCGTGTCCAGCGCTGATGCCACTACGTGCTCGAGTACTTCAGCCACCGTGCGATCGAGTTGGTGACTGTAAATGACGGGAATGTCGTGTTCCTGAGCAAGATCCTCGATGTAGGCACCCAACGTCCGGATGTGTGCGAAGTTGTCGCGGTAGCGCGCGTGCGGCCGATTGCCGTCGGTCTGGGCTTCTCGGATGTAAAAATGACTGAGGTGGGATTCCTCGTCGTGGACTCCTATGACAATCTGGACCACCCGAGCGGTGCCGAACTTTCGGGGGTCAAGGTAGCCCGGGACGATGTGGATTCCCTCCACCACCATCGACATGCCTTCCAGCACCGCACGCTTGATCAGCGCGTTGATGCCGGTGCTGACGACGGCCGTCTGCTCGCGAAAGCCGACGATCACGGGATTGGCGCCCTGCGGCGCCGGGACTCTCAGACCACGCCACGCGTTAAAAGCACTCTGGTGAATCGCGGGCATGAGGTCTTTGGTAAATATACCACGCATTACTTCCCTGATGGAATCGGTCGAGGAAATCCGATTGATGCCCAACCGGTGAGCGACCTCCGTGGCGATGGTCGACTTGCCAACGCCGGTCGTTCCGCCGATGAGCACGATGAGCGGACGATCGTGGCGCGAGACATCGCGGAGCTTCTTGTAGCGCACCGCGTAACGCTCCCCTGCCGAGCGCTCCAGATGCTCAACGGCGATGGAGCGGACGCGCTGGGAACAGATCCTGGTCTCGTGATGCTCGCGTAGTTCCTCTTCGATTGCCTGGGCGATTGCCCACGCCTTGTTGGGCACGAGTCCTGTCGCGGTGAACGACTGAGCGAGCAGGCCCTTGGAGAAGGGCAGCCCGTGGGCCTTGTCGGTGATGATGATGGTGGTATTGGCTGCCGAGTCCGTCACGCTGTCTCCTCTTGCCGGGCGCTCCCGCGAGCTATCGCCGTCAGCGCCACCACCTCGATTGCCTGAGCCAGGTCGGAGCCGTCCACGGCTACCGGCACGTTATCGCAGAGCACTGTCGGCACGCCGGCCTCCTCGCCGGCAGCGGCCACGACGTCGATTGCGGCTGCCTTGAGCTCGGTGAGCAGGAGGTCGAACTCGCCGGTCGCTGCGGTCATGTCATGGCGCAGCATCGAGCGGTTCGAGAGATTGCCGCTCGCAGCGACGACCTCGCAGCCGCACTCCGACTCGAGATGCGCCACGAGAGTCGGGATGATTGCGGGCGGCGCGGTGGTCGCGAAGAAGACGCGCTTGTCGGCGATCGGCTCGATGGGCGCGGGGCGAAAGG
>JBAXEO010000076.1:0-9891 GCA_037140395.1 Coriobacteriia bacterium | reverse complement strand
TCGCGTCGACTTTGCGCGCCTCTCCGACCATCGCTCCGTCAGTTCGCGCGTAGTTGTCGCTGTACTCGACGACGTCGACCTTGCAGTCGGCCCCGATGGTCACGTTGCGCCCGCGCACGGTCTTCGCCGTGACGCCCTCAAGGAAGACGTCGTCGCCTTCGATGGTCTCGGCGGTCAGGCGTTTCTCGGTCCAGAAGGTGAAAATCTGCGTGATGCTCTGGAAGCCCTGGGGCGAGCGAATCGTGATCTTCTCGCCACCGATCTCCGTCGCGGCGCAGGTGCCGTAGACCTTGAAGTCGATCATGTCGGCCGACAGCAGCCCGCCGATCGTGAAGGCGCCCTCGCCCGAGAACTGCTCGGCCTGGCAGTCGCCGGCCCCTCGCAGGAAGCCGCGAACGCTGATCTCGTGTGCAGCGATACTTCCGCCCACCGTCGCGTTGCCCTTGATAGCGAGCTGGCCGATCCCCACGCCATCTCGGATGCTGACGTCGCCATTGACCGTCATGGCTGCCGACTGCACCTCGCCGTTAAACGTCCCTTGCCCGTTAACGATGATGCTTTGCGCCACGACGCGTCCGTTGCTCGTCCCCGCACCGTTGATGGTGTACTTCGCGCACTCGATATCCCCGTTGAGCGTACCCGCGCCGTTGATGGTCACGTCGCCGTAGCTGCCGCCCGAGAGGCTGCCATCGCCGTTGATCTTCACGTCCGCCCTGCTGTCGTCCACCATGTCCGTTCCCTCCGCTACTTGATCCTGGTGCTGAGCGCCTCGGCGCAATCAGCGAGATTGAGCCGGGCCACGACGCGCGCCGAGGACTCGAACCGGACCTCAGCGGCACTCGATACCAGCAAGGACGTCGATAGCCCCATGCGGCGCACAAAGATGAGGTCGGCAGGTCGCCCTTCGAACGCCGGGTAGTTCTCCTGAAGTGATCGGAGCACCGCTCGACCTTCGTCGAGATTCACGTCGCCCGTCTTGAGCAGCATGTCCAGCGCCGAGAGGGACACGACCTCGCCGAAGACGAGCGGCACCTCGCAGTCGCACGCCTCGGCGGAAAAGATCTCGAGCGCCTCGGCTGATACCAGTCCGCGCTCGCCTATCTCGGCGATTGTCATGCTGACCTCGCCCAGGTCCGGTGAGACCGCGTCGGCGATCTCGTCGAGCGACGCGTCCTCGTCCTGCATCGACTTGATCTTGTCGATGCGGGTGAGAGCCTTCTCGCGCGGGAAGAACGTCTCTTGCCCCGTGAACGTCGACTTGCGGACGAACCACTCCTCCGGGATAAGCCCTTTGCGCTTCCAGCGGTACAGCTGGCCGTAGCTGATCCCGGCCGACTGAAGCAGGTCCTTCTTGGAGATGAGATCGCTATCCATGGCCGTCACCTTCTGCCGCCTGCATTCAATACCCGCCGAGAAGCCATGCCTATACCGCAGACGGATTGACAGGCGGAACGGGCGGGGCAGGCGGAGCAGGCGGAGTCTGGGGTGCGGCGTAGGTCGCCGGTGCCGACGGTACCGGCGGCGCAGCGGGCGGCGGGCCCTGCACGCCAACGGCGAACTGCTCCTCTGGAACCACAGCCATCGCGATGACGTAGAGCAGGAATCCAAACCACATGCCGGTGAGAATGGTGGCCACAACGTACCCCAGTCGAAGCAGTGTCGAGTCGATTCCCAGGAAGGCTGAGGCGCCGCCCAGTACTCCTCCGATCTTGCGGTCAGTCCGAGAGCGGTGCAGCTTGCCGTTCGTGATAAGGCCACCTGATCGGCCACGCATGATGAGCAGCGCCCCCAATGCGACCAGCAGCAAGGGCCAGCCGACGTTTCCTATGATGTGAAGCACTCGCGCTAGTGGGAAGGCGATCCAACCTAAGAGCCGCTCGGCGAGAAAGAGGACGCCGATTCCAAACAGCGTCACTCCCAGCAAGATGGTCCAGTCCGACCTGCGCGTATTCGAGCTCATCGAATCCTCCTACCAGGTTCGTATCGTCGGGACATCGCCCGGCTCGATGGTGATGTTCAGGGTCGATCCGTTGGGTCCAGCACCCGGAATGCTCAAGACCGCGCTCCCGCGGTCGACCACGCCGAAAGATGCGCTGGTCAGCGAGAGGTAGACGGCTAGGCCCAGCGTTGCCAGAACCAGGAGCCGAGCGCAGATCCTGAGCCACGCAAGCCCCGCACCTCGACCGATGATGGTGACGCCTAGAGCGATGAGCAGCACCGGCCAGAACGAGATAAACGCGATCCAAACCGACCACGCCACGTAGCCTGTGGTATTGCCGAGAAGCACCGCGCCGACCGCCATGGTGCCCAGACCCTCAAACACCCGTGCGATCGTCCACGAACCGTCGTGCTCGGGCGTCACCATCTGGGCGGCACCGGCAACGACGATCAACAGCGGCCAGAGCATCCACCACGAGACCGACGGAACAAACTGGGCGGCCAGGAACGCGGCCCCCATGACGATCAGCAGAACGCCCCAAAAGGTCGCGCTACGCCGACCGTGCTGTTGCACGGTCGGCGGCGTGGGCTGCGGCACATCTGGCGCAGCGGGATGTGTGTAGTTCGTGTCGGACATCGCGGATCACTCCCCACGTGGAATCTGCCTTCCCAAACAGCGTAACAACACATTGTTACGCTGTCAACACTTTGGGGGCGCAGCAGGCCGGACATCACGGAGAGGTCGTCAGCCGAGCATGCCCCCCACCACGGCAGCGATGATAATGGCCGGCAGCATGTTGCCTACCGGCAGCCGCTTAATGCCGCTCAGGTCGAGCCCGATGCAGAGGATGAGCGCGCCGCCCACACAGGTTATCGACGGGATGACGCCGGCTGTCAGGAACGGCTGGATGGCGTGCGCCGACAGAGCGATACCTCCCTGCACGATGATGACAGGGATGATTGACAGCCCGACGCCAATGCCGAGCGTCGTGGCCAGAAGGAGCGCGGCAAAGCCGTCGAGCAGCGACTTGAGGTAGAGCACCGAGTGGTCGCCGAGACCGTCCTTGATCGAACCGAGCACCGTCATCGCGCCCACGCAAAAGAGCAGCGACGCGGTCACGAATCCCTCGACGAGCGTGTGCCCCTTCTCGCCGGGCTCATCGGACGCCTCCTTGGGGGCCGTGTTGAACCAGGGGATGCGATAGCTGACGTCTTGCAGCCACTCGCCAAACTTCTCGAGCCAGTACTCGATGCCGATAAGCTCGCCGAGAAGCGAGCCGATGACAAGGGCGCCCACCAGTACGAGCGGCGCATAGTCGCCCATGCGCGTCTGGCCCATCTTGGACAGTCCGCCAATCGCCATCGACAACCCGATGATGAAGGTGGACAACCCGATGGCCTTAAACGCGATGGACCGAAATCGATCGGGAATCGCCTTGCCAAAGGCCAAACCCATGGCCGTTCCCACCACGATTGTGATGACGTTCAGAAGCACTCCGCTCACAGATGCAGTCCCCTCAGTCGTCCTCGGTAAGCCACAGGTCTTTCAGTTCCTCTGTGATCTTATTGGCGCCAGGCGGCAGTCCGGCCTCTCGCGCCATCGGTGCCCTTCTCGGCGCGTGAGACGACGCGGCCAACCCGGCGGCAGACACGCTCGCGCCGTCACGGTACTCCACTTGCCTGCCCACGTCTTGGCTGATGCGCGCGCGTAAGCGCAAGTCATCGGTCACCACGCATACCTGTCCCGTCGCCTGTTCACACCGGCGCAGGATCTCGTCATCGGCCACACGCGCGAAGACGGCTCTTACAGGCCGCTCGGAACCAGCTGACCGACCCAGCTCAGCGTGAGCGTCAAACACCACGACAATCTCACCACCGGGGGCAAGGCGTCGAGCATGCACGCGCAGCCGAGCCAGCAAAGCCTCTCGCTGGCCCTCCTTGGAGAGACCCGAAGTCGCTGAGTCTCGCATCGTGACATTGTAGCCATCCACCAGAAGAATCATGCGCACATCGTACGCCCCTTGCGCCGGCACCTCACGGCAGACGCTCCACGCCGAGGAGTACAATTCGACCGACCGGTCAGTTCAGAGGCGGTGACTCCCATGTCCACCAGATCGGACGCGACCAAAAGGCGGCTCTTCGACGCGGCGATGGAACTCATCGGCGAGCGCGGATTCACGGACGCGTCAGTCGACGAGATCGTCGAGCGTGCCGGTGTGGCCAAAGGCACCGTCTACTACCACTTCGCTGGCAAGGCCGAACTGGTCGAGGCGCTCATCGCCGATCGGATGAAGCCGCTCGTCGAGAGCTTCCGAGAAGCTGCCGCCAACAACTCCGACGACCCTCCGGGCGCGATCGAAGCGATAGTTCGGGCCGAACTCGAGTTCCTCCTTGAACACAAGTCGTTCTCCAAGCTGCTGCTTACCGAGATGTGGCGCGAGGATCGAGTGTGGCGCGAGACGCTCGTGATGTTTCGAGGCGAGCTGATGACGGTCATCCGCGACACCATCGCGCAAGGGGTCGAAAGCGGAGTGTTTCGCGATGATGTCGATCCGGGATTCGGCGCGTCGGCCCTCTTTGGGATGACCGCAACCGTCGCACTCGACTGGCTTGCCTTTGAGCCCGACAAGCCGTTGCAAGACGTGCACGACCAGATCACCAAGGTCGCCTTCAACGCGTTGCGACCAACCGACTAGAGAGAGGTACCCCATGTCCCAGTCTCCATCGCCAGAAGTCGGACAAACAGCTCCCCCTATCCACTCCGCCACCGCGACCGGAGGGCTATTCGACCTGTCCGAGCATCTCGGCGAGTACGTGGTCGTGTACTTCTATCCGCGCGCCAACACCCCTGGTTGAACGCATGAAGCCAAGGACTTCCAGGAGTGGAAGTCGCAGTTCGAGCAGGTCTCGGCCACGGTCGTGGGCATCAGCGCCGACAAGCCCGACACGCAGATGAAGTTCGTCGAGAAGTTCGGGCTAACGTTCCCGATGATCCCGGACACCAGCAAAGAGATCATCGACGCGTACGGCGCGCGCGAGGTGCTCGGCGTCACCGCAAAGCGGCGCACGTTCCTCATCGGGCCGGACGGCAAGATCGTGCGAGTCTGGCTCAACGTCAAGGTCGAGGGGCATGCAAAGGACGTGCTCTCGGCGATTGGCTAGAGTGCCCGAACCAGCTCGTCGACATCGACCGACGTCGTGTCCCAGCTCGTGACCCAGCGCACCAGCGAGTGCTGATGAGCGAGTCCTTCCTCCCACGCGTAGAAGTGGAAGCGGTCCTGCAGCGCCTGAATCGAGTCGTCGGCCAGGAGTGCGAACACCTCGTTCGCCTGCACCGGAAACGCGATATCGATCGTCTTGGCCTGCGCACCCTCGGCTAGTCTGGTCGCCATGAGGTTGGCGTTGGTCGCCGCTCGACGCCACAGGTCGCCCTCGTACATTGCGACGAACTGGGCCGAGATGAACCGCATCTTGCTCGCCAGCTGACCCGACTGCTTGCGCACATAGGCCAGGTCGTCGGTGCGCGCCGCGCCAAAGAGCACGACTGCCTCCCCGGCGAGCATGCCGTTCTTGGTGCCCCCCAGCGACAGTACGTCGACTCCCGAATCCCCTGACAGCGCCCGAAGCGACGAACCGGCACCGACCGCCGCATTGGCAATCCGCGCTCCATCGACGTGCAGCAGCATCTTCTTCGAGTGCGCGAGTTCCGCCAGCATCTGTAGCTCACGCGCCGTGTAGACCGTACCGAGCTCGGTGACGTTGGATACCGAGATAACCTTGGGCTGTATGTGGTGCTCGGAACCGAAGCCTGTTAGCGCCGGCTTGATCAGCTCGGGTGTCAGCTTCCCGTCTGGAGTCGCCACGGGGATGAGCTTCACCCCGGCGATGTGCTCGGGCGCGCCGCACTCGTCGGTCATGATGTGCGCGCTCTCGGCGCAGATGACGCTCTCCCACGGTCGGCACACGGCCGCGAGACCGGCCACGTTGGCGCCGGTGCCGTTGAAGACGAAAGCGACCTGCGCCTCGTCGCCAACCTGCGCACGCACTGCTCTTGTGGCTCTGGCCGTCCAAGGATCATCACCGTAGGGATGGGCATGCCCCTCGTTGGCCTCGACGATTGCCGAGAGAACCTCCGGGTGGATTCCCGCATGATTGTCACTCCCGAATCCACGCCACGATTCCATGGTGCCAGTCCTCTCGGTCGCGAGCCTGGAAGTCAGATTCCCACGCTACCATACGCGCGCTGGGAGCCAGTGAATTCGCGGGCCGTTCGCGGGCCGTTCCCCAGCGGCGGCCTTCAGATTTCCGCTATCCCTCGCAGTTGTTCTGGAAGCGCCGCCGCGTCCCCCTGCTCGACCGGTCGTGAGTTGTAGGTGTCCCAGAACAGCACGCGTTTCCCAGCCAACTCCCCCGCCTCGGCATCGGCCAGCATCGCACCCAGTGCCTTGCCTGTGTACGTCGTCTCTAAAGTTATGTCGTCCTCGGCGGCCAGCGCCACGGCGCGCCGCGCCGACTCAGTCGGCACAGCGTAGCCCTCGCCTAGGAACTGCTCGCGCACGTCGAGCCCGAGGTCGGACAGCGACAGCAGCGGGAAGTCGCTGTCGGCAGAACACAGGAGCGCGACCGCCTCGTCGACGATCTGAGAGAGCGCGGTCGGGTCAAGCAGTGATGCCGGCACCACGCGAACTGCCTGCACGCGCGTGCGGAGTCCTTCGGCTGCAAAACCGATGGCGAGCCCGATTGCCGTGCCCATCGAGCCCATCGGCACGTAGACGACGTCGGGTTCGGGGAGCACGCCGGCCTCGATCTGGTCGGCCAGCTCAAACGCGGCGTTCACAAAACCGAGTGTTCCCAGCGAGCTCGTGCCGCCAAAGGGCACGACGGCGGGTTCGTCGCCTGCGCGGCGAAGATCGGAGCGCACGCGAGCTGCAACACGCAGTGCGTCGTCGAAGGAGTCGGCGAGGTGGAAGGTGACGCCGGCCGCGACATCGGCAAGCAGGTTGCGATGCAGGTTCGGCGTCACCGGCTGCGGCATCACCACGGCGTGGACATCGAATCCGAGCCGCGCACCGTGGACCGCAGTGGCAAGCACGTGATTGGAGCCGTACGCTCCAAAGGTAATGACGGAGCGGCTGCCCGCAGCCTGAGCAGCCGCCAGCAGGAACTCCAGCTTGCGCACCTTGTTGCCGCCGTACGCGCGCGCTGCGACGTCGTCATGCTTGATCCAGAGCGAGGCCAGACCCGTCTGCTGTGACAGCTTTGGGGCGGCGCTCACCGGGGTAGGCCACTCGCCCAGCTCGACGCGAGGAATCGAAGCGGTACCCGGGAATCGCGCAGTCAGGGGCAGTATGGTCATCAACGCCTCCTCGGCGAGACAGAACGGCTACTCATACGAGATCGCGTCTCGCACGCTGACGCGCGAGGCATTCCACGCCGGCAGCAGGCTCGAGAGCACTGCGATAACCACGACCGAGACCAGCCAGAGAAACACGCCGGCCCACGAATACTTGTAGGCGAGCGGCAACGACATGGCCCCGCCCAGCGCGTCGACGAGCCAGACCGAGAGCGGCCACGCCAGCACCGCTCCGACGCTCCATGCCATGAGCGCCACCACAACACCCTCGGTGATGAAGATGCCAAAGATCGATCCGTGCGAGGCACCGATGGAGCGCATGACACCTATCTCACGTGTGGATTCAAGCACGTTGATGGTCATCGTGCCGGTCAGCCCGATCACACCAACGATCGACAGAATGGCTGCCATGATGACAAGGAAGGTCACGAGAATTCCCAGCTGGCTCGCGATCCCGTCCTTCCAGGCAATCTGCGTCTCAGCTCCCGAGACCGAGAATCCTGCCTTGTCGAGCCGCTTCTCAAGGTCGTTGGCCACCCGCTGCTGCTCTTGGTCGGTGTGGATGCTGGTTTTGACCAGCACACGCGTGACCCCGCCACCAACACCGGTCGCCGAGTCCAGCGCACCGCGGTCGAAGAAGATGATTGGCCCGCGCATCTGCCCTGTGGCGACTCCGACGATCTTCCAGTCATCTTCGTTGCCGCGAATCTTGAGACGCACGCTGTCCCCCACACCCAGATTCGGCTGATCCTTGAGCACGTCGGCGTTGATGACGATGCCATGCGAGTCCCCTGGCTGAAGCCACCGCCCCTCCGAGATGGTCGGGTTCACAAAACGCGAGTCCGGCGGAAGCCCGATAGCTAGGATGCCCTGATTCTCGCTGCCATCGGCGCGCTTGAGCGAAGCGCTCGCGTTCAGCCGCGTCTCAACCTCGGTCACGCCGGTCACCTTCTTGGCCTCACGCATTAGGTCGGCCCCGGGTTCCGGAGCACCAAAGAACACCTGCGCGTCGTAGACCCAAAACGCGCCGATATCGTCGACAGTCTTGAGTGTCGACGCCCTCACTGACAGAACTGCCATTACCACCGCCGAGGCGAGAACAAGCGTCGTAAGCGTGAGCGCGAGGCGGCCCTTGCGCAAGAACGTGTTGCGGAGCGAAAGCGCCACCGGCCGAGGCAACCCCCGGATGAGGCCGAGACCGCGATCGATGAGCCCATGACCGAAGTTGGGCGAGATGCCAGTGGCGTTGAGCGCAGACACGACGCTGGTCCTGGCTCCTCGGCGTACCGGAATGATGGCGGCGAGTACGGGAACGAGCAGCCCCACAGCCACTTCGAGCGCGATGACGTAGGCCGGCGGATTCCAGTCGATGATGCGGAAGTTCAGCAGGCCCGACGCGTAGCTGATGAACCAGCGGCCAGCCCAGAGCGCCACGGGAACGCCTACCAGCACCGCGAGCACCCCGTAGAGCGCCACGGTAGTCAGATACATGCGCATCACCTGGCCCCAGCGCCCGCCGATGGCCTTCATGATGCCGATCTGCCTGATTTGCTGCGCCATGAGCGCCGAGACGGTCGTGACCACCAAGAACCCCGATAGCGCGAGTGAGAGCACCCCTAGCGCGAGCAGCAGCAGTGAAACAGCCTTGAAGATGTCACCCAGGAAGTGGCTGCCCGGCTTGGGCACGGTCGTCTGCAACGCCTGTACGCCAGCGGCCCCTAGGTCCTTCTCGCGCACGTCAACAGCGATCCGGCTCGCGGCGGCCTGAGAGAGCGCAGGATCGAGTTTGAGCGCCAGGTAGTTGAGCTTGTCGGGCTCCTTAAGCGTCGAAAGCGTCCCCATAGACGTGTAGCCGACCACCATATCCGAGAACATCGCCGGTACGGCGTTGATGTCATGTGCAAAGCCGACGACCCGGAGCTCAGCTCGGCTACCGGTGTCGGTCTCGACCGTGATCGTTTCGCCGATGTTGAACCGTTCGACCTGCTGGACGCTCTTCTCGAGCACGATCTCGCCGGCGCCCGGCGGCCACGAACTCGCTTCCTCGCGCGTAATCTTCTGCACCTGGATGCTGCCGAAGTCGGGCAGCGCCCAGATCTGCATGGTGCTCCAGCCCGCCGTGGACGTGGCAGGCGCCGAATCCGTCGAGTAGCGCGCGAGCAACTGTCGGCGTCCTTCAACCCCTCGCACGTCGCTGCGCCCCTCGATGGAGCGCACAAGCGAGCTGTCGAAGTCGGTGGTGATGAACTCGGCCGAGGGCGCCGAGGAGGACAGATAGTCGCTGTCAAACTCGCGTGTCAATACACCGCGCCCGCCCATAACCACGCCAATCGCGAAGATGCCCACGGCAATCGAGAGCACCACGAGCAGCGTGCGCAGCTTGTGGGATGTGAGGTCACGGATGACCTTGTGCCAGCGCGGAGGAAGCGGCACGGACGCTAGCGCCGTTCCTCGGCTAGCACGGCGGTCAGCGTGTTGAGGCGCTCCTCGACAATCTCGCCGTCAGAGACGTGCAAGCTGCGTCGGACGCGCGAGGCGATGTCAGAGTCGTGCGTCACCATGATGATGGTCTTGCCGTCGTCGACCAGCCGCTCGAAGAG
>JBAXEO010000075.1:0-9910 GCA_037140395.1 Coriobacteriia bacterium | reverse complement strand
TTCACATCAGGACAGTGTCTTAGCTGTCACAACCCGCACGCGTCGGACTACAGCGGGCTCCTCACCCAGGCCCCCAACAAGCTGTGCTTCACGTGTCATCCCATGGGAGCGCAGATCAACCGGATGCAGGCGCATCCCCCAGCTAAGGCGGGCTGGTGCACTGACTGCCACAGCCCGCACGCATCCAACAACAAGGGGATTCTCGTGGCGCGCCAGCGCGAGCTGTGCTTTCGCTGCCACCCCACTGTTGGGGTTCTCGCAAACATGCCCGTTCAGCACCAACCGTTCCTGAACGACAACTGTACCGGCTGCCATGAACCGCACGGCGCCGACTACTCCCCGCTGCTCGTTCAGGCTCAGCCGGGGCTCTGCTACCAGTGCCATCCGGCAATCCAGAACCAGTTCGCCGAGCCGAGTCACCACCCCATCGGCATCGAGCTGACGTGCGGGTCGTGCCACAACCCGCATGCCGCCCAGTACGCTGGTCTCATCGATGCCCAGAACAACCAGTTCTGCTACCAGTGCCACGGCGACAAGCAGCTGCTCTACCAGACATCGGCTCATTCCAACACGCTCTGTATCGGATGCCACACTCCGCATGGCTCGGCGTACAGCCCCATTCTCATCGCCCCGAATCCCGACCTGTGTCTCAGGTGTCACGCCACCTTTGAGGGGGGAAATCAGCATCCGGTTCGGCAGCAATTCTTCGACGTTCATTCAAGAAAAGGATTAACTTGCACTTCCTCCTGTCACAATCCCCACGGCAGCAGGTATAGTTACATGCTTAAGAACTTTGAATTTCCACAAGACGGCGAATGTCTGCAGTGTCACAAGTACGTGAGCATCTATTACTAGCGGCTAATGAAGGGCGATTCGATGGCACGCATCTCGTTCAATGGGTTCAAGAATCCGGTCACTCGTCCCCGCTACATCATCTGGGCGCTTGTCGTGGTCCTTGTGATCGCCGGGGTCATGATCCCCGTATTGGGAATCACCTCGACTCGCTGGTTCTGCTCCGAAGGCTGCCACAAGGTGCAAGACGACACCATCAAGGCGTACCAGCGCTCGGCGCACGCCGAGATAAGCTGCATGGCTTGTCACATGCCGGTCGCTGCCAACCCCGTGATCTTCCTCATCCACAAGGCCGAAGCCTTAGGTGAGCTCGTTCAGACGATCAGCGGCAGCTACACCTTGCCCCTGAACCCCGAGAGCGAAGTTGCTCTGACGATGACTCCGGACAAGTGCACACAGTGTCACAGCATGAAGACGCGCAAGGTGACCCCATCCCTCGGCATCAAGATCAACCATCAGATCCACGAGGACGACAAGGTCGCCTGTCCCATCTGCCACAACCGCACCGCGCACGTGGAGGACTTCCCGCTCACCCTCAAGAACCCGGACGGCTCGCCCAGCCACAAGCACCAGGACTTCATGAAGATGACGGCGTGTTTCCGCTGCCACTCACAGGCCTCGTCAGGAGTTGCTTCGGGAACGCCGGTCGCCGAGAAGATTCCCACCGGCAAGTGCGAGGCGTGCCACACTCCTGGCTTCAAGCTCAAGCCTCCCAGCCACGAGACCACGAGCTTCTATCCGGCTGGACACGCCGAGCTCGCCAAGGAAGCCGACAAGAAGGTAGTCGAGGCCAAGGGCACGGCGTGGTTTGAGTCCGCCTCCGGCGAGACCAGCGCTCAGGTCAAAGAGGCCGAGAAGGAGAACGCCCCGGGGGCCAAGGAAGGCGAAGAGCCCGAGCTCAAGACAGTCGAGCAAATCAACGAGTGCTCGACGTGCCACGCCAAGAAGTTCTGCACCGATTGTCACGGCCTGCCGATGCCACACCCGCCAACCTTCAAAAAGGAGCACGGCGCGATGGGCACGGCCAACCCGGCTCTGTGCGCCAAGTGCCACGGCAACGCGACGACGTTCTGCAACGAGTGCCACCATGGCTCGGCGATGAAGGTTCCGTTCAATACCGCGGTTCCGTGGATGATCAACCATCCCAATATCGTCAATCAGGTTGGCGCCTCGGCGTGCTTCAAGTGCCACAACCCGACCTACTGCGCCAACTGCCACGTGAACGGTCCGGGCAAGAACAAGCAGTAGACTCTGCGAGTTGAGGCGGCACGGTGTGGGCGTAGCGCCTGCACCGTGCCGCTGCAGTACTGTTGAGGGGTCGCACCGACCACCGAAAGGCCACGCACTTCATGCAAAAAGTCGACCTGGTTCTCCTGCACGCCCCGAGTGTCTATGACTTCCGCGAGCGCTCCATCATGTTTGGTCCCGTTTCGGACATGGTGCCTTCGTCGCCCATCTTTGAGATGTATCCGCTCGGCTTTACCACCATGGCCGAGTACATGGAGCGCCAGGGCATCCGCGTAAGGATCGTCAACCTTGCGGTGCTGATGCTGAACAAGCCGAACTTCGACGTCGAGGCCTACCTCGCCAAGCTCAATCCCGTGGCATTCGGCATCGACTTGCACTGGCTGCCGCACTGCCACGGTTCAATCGAGGTTGCGCGCGTGGTCAAGAAGCTGCACCCCAAGACGCCGGTCATCTTTGGCGGCCTGTCGGCCAGCTACTTCCACGAGGAGCTCATCACCTACGACGCCGTGGACTTTGTGGTGCGTGGAGACTCCACCGAGGAGCCCATGACGCGTCTCATGCGGGCGCTCAAGGGCGGCGGCGGATTCGCCGACATCCCCAATGTCACCTGGAAGGATGCGTCTGGCGCGGTTGTCGTCAACGAGCTCTCGTGGGTCCCGAGCGACATGAACGCGATATCGCTCGACTACTCGTTTGCGATGAAGTCGGTCATCCGTTACCGCGACATGATGGGAACCATCCCGTTCAAGGACTGGCTGCAGTACCCCGTCTGTGCCTCGCTCACCTGTCGCGGCTGCACGCACGACTGCGTGACCTGTGGTGGCTCGGCGACGGCGTTTCGCAAGCACTTTGGCCGCGACAAGATCGCGTTTAGGGACCCCGATCTCCTGGTCCGCGACATCGAGCACATCCAGAAGTACATCCCGGGTCCCATGTTCGTCCTAAACGACTTCCTGCAGGCAGGGCGCGAGTACACGCGCGACTTCGTACGGGGCCTGAAGCAGATCGACATGAAGAACCCCATCGGCTTTGAGTTCTTCAAGCCACCCGCCGAGGAGTTCTACGAGTTCTTGAACGAAAACCTCAACGACTACTCGGTCGAGATCTCCGTCGAGAGCCACGACGACGGTGTCCGCGCCGCCTTTGGCAAGAAGCACTACACCATGGATCAGGTTGAGAAGACCGTCGTCTCGGCGCTCAAGAATGGCTGCAGCCGACTCGACCTCTACTTCATGACAGGCATCCCGTCGCAGACGGCGGCCTCGGTTCGCGAGACTACCGAGTACGTCCGCCACCTGTACGAGGTTGTCGGCCACGACAAGCGGCTCCTGTGCTTCACCAGTCCCATGGCGCCGTTCTTGGATCCGGGATCAATCGCCTTCGACAATCCAGAGGCCCACGGCTACACGCTGCGCGCCAAGACGCTGGAAGAGCACCGCGAGCGCATGGTGCTACCGTCGTGGAAGCACATCATGAACTACGAGAGCGCCTCGATGAACCCCGACGAGATGGTCGAAGCCACCTACGATGCCGCCATCGGCATCAACCGGGTCAAGGCCGACGCCGGCATCATCGATCCAGCGACGGCGACGCGGACCGAGGCTCGCATCAGCGAAGCGCGCGCGGCGATGGCTCGCATCGACGCGATCATGGCCGGTCCCGAGGCCGCACGCGAGCCGGGCATCAAGGGCCTCAAGGTGGAGTTCGACCGCCTCTCCCAATCCACCGTTGCCGACAAGAACGAGCTCAACTGGCCGCGCTCGACCACTATCAAGCATGTCGCGGCGTGTGCCGGTCTGTTCGTGCGCGAGAACGTCGCCAATATCCTCGCGGGCGGCAGGGGAGAGATGTCACCAGCCACCTCAGACCAGCCTGCCCCCAAGACCTCGATCGCCGACGCCCCGGAGGCTTGAAGATCAGATGACTGACATACAGCCGCCGCCCGGCCGCCCCACCACCGAGCGCGTCCAGGGCATCTTCTCGGCAATCGCCGACCGCTACGACGTCTTCAACGCGATGGCCTCGATGGGCATCGACCGCGGATGGCGCCGCCAGCTCGTACGAGCGTGCGAGCTCGGCCCCGATTCGCGCGTGCTCGATCTGTGCTCCGGCACCGGCGACGTCGCCTTCGCGCTCGCCGAGCAGGGCCGCCCCGCCGAGGTCGTCGCCACCGACTTCGTCCCCGAGATGCTCGCCGTCGCCGAGAAGAAGGCCGAGCAGCGTTCAATCGAGACACCGATCCAGTTCTCGGTAGCCGACGCTCAAGACCTGCCGTTTCCCGATGAGAGCTTTGACGTGGTCACGGTCGCCTTTGGCGTGCGCAACCTGCCCGAGCGCGAGCGCAACTTCGCCGAGGTGCTGCGTGTGCTCAAGCCCGGCGGACGCTACGTCATCCTTGAGTTCTCGACGCCAGGATTTGCTCCGTGGCGCGCGGTCTACCACGTCTATCTGCGCCAGGCGATTCCAGCGATAGGCGGAGTGCTCACGGGCGACCGAGCCGGATTTGTCTACCTCAACGACTCAATCCGCCAGTTCCCCACGCAGCCGCAGCTCGCAGTCGAGTTGCGCACCGCTGGCTTCAGCGTCATCACCTGGAAGGACCTCACCGGCGGCATCGTGGCACTCCACACCGCCGTCAAGTAGCGGAGCCGAGTTCCACCCGCGGCTGCCCGGTTCGCTGCGTGCATGAGCGCCTCTAAGGTTCAGCTGCGGTAGAATCGTCACGATCCTACAAACTCGGAGGCCTTCATGTTGCTCACCGCACGCTACGTGCTCCCAGTCGCCGCGCCGCACATCCAAGACGGCGCCATCCTGGTCCGGGGCGACCGCATCGTCGAGGTCGGCGAGTTCGAGCACCTCCGCGAGCTGTATCCCGAGGAGCCCGTCCGCGACTTTGGGCTGGCCGCGATCATGCCCGGGTTCATCGACCTGCACACGCATCTTGAGTACACAGCCATGCGCGGGCTGGTCGACGACCTTCCGTACTCGGAGTGGAAGCTCCAACTCATGCAAAAGGAGCGGCTGTTCTCTAGCCAGGACTGGGACGATTCGGCCATGCTCGGCGCGCTCGAAGCGCTTCAGTCAGGAATCACGACGGTAGCCGACATCACCGGGACCGGCGCTTCGGGACACGCTGCGCAGGCGAGTGGGCTGCGCGCACACGTGTATCGCGAGGTCGCCACGATGGAGAAGCGTGCGGTGGCTCAGGTTATGGAGCGCGCGGCAGCCGACATCGAATCGTGGCGCGCCACCAGCGATCCGTCCCGCCTGACCTTTGGCATCGCCCCGCACGCACCGTACTCTTGCCACCCGGAGCTCTTCCGTCAGGTTGCCGAGTATGCGCAGGACGGCACGCCGGTCTCGATTCACTTGGCGGGCAGTGTCGAGGAGTACCAGTTTGTGAAGTACGGATCCTCCATGCTCGCCACCGACGTGCGCGACACCTACGATGTCGACGCTCCGGCGTGGCTCCCCACTGGCGTGAGTCCGGTTCGCTACGTGCTGCAATGGGGGCTCTACGCGGTACCCAACGTCATGGCGGTCCACTGCACGCAGGTCGACGATAGCGACATCGAGATTCTGGCGATGCACGATGTCGCCATCGCACACTGCCCTCGTTGCGAGGCCAAGCTGGGAATGGGAACCGCTCCCGTGGAGAAGTTTCTCCGAGCAGGCATTCGCGTGGGGCTCGGCACGGACTCCCCGGCGGCGTCCAACTCGATGGACGTCTTTGAGGAGATGCGCATCGGACTGCTCGTGCGCCGCGCTGTGCTGGGCGAGCACCACTTCATGAACGCCCGTCAGTTCGTCAAGATGGCGACACTGGACGCTGCTCGTGCATTGGGCATCGACGATCGCCTCGGCTCGCTGGAGCCCGGCAAGCAGGCGGACTTGATCGCCGTCGATCTATCCAAGTCCCACCAGATCCCGACGCACTTTCCCTACAGCACGCTGGTCCACACCGCTAACCAGGAAAACGTCTTGGCGACGATGGTCGCCGGCGAGATCGTCTACGAGAGTCGAGCGTGGCGCAACGTTGACCACGAGCGAGTATTCTCACGTGCCGAGGAAATGCGGATGAAGCTCCGCGTCTGACGTCGAGCCCGATACCGTCGGAGGCCGGAATTGTGGTCCGCAGTCGTGAGAGAGGCGCCTGCGCCAGGGAATCGTCTGCTATACTACGCGAGGTTTACGCAGGCTCAGGCACGGGTGGCTAGTGCCCCCGTCCGACACACCAGGAGGATCGCACGTGAGCGACCAAGATTTCTTCTTCGACGAAGACGAGAAGCCGGCAAAGTCGGGCGGCAACGCTCCCGCTAAGAAGGCCGGATCCTCTCCTTCGCGCACAGGCTCTAAGTCGACGGCGTCGAGTGCGGGTGCTTCGGCGCAAGGCCAGTCTGTTTCGATGACCATCGCCGTCCTTATGGCTGTCATCGGCATTCTGTTGGGTGCGGTTATCGGCCTGTTTGTCGGCAAGAGCATGGCCGTCCCGTCTGTGGCGGGTACTATCGGGGCCGGTGCGGCGACAACGCAGCAGGCACCTCAGCTCACCCCCGATCAGCTCAATAGCGGTGAGCTGCCGGCAGGTCATCCCTCCGTTGGTGGCGCAGCTGCTGCGACTCCCACCCCAGCGCCCAAGAAGTAACGAGATAGCAACCCAAGGGCCCGGCGTTTGGCCTCAATGGCTGACCCGGGCCCTCATTGTGTCGACACCGTCAGAGGAGTAGGTCGTGGCAATCAACAAGGCAAGAACTTCACCATGGATGAAGGGTTTCATCATCTTCCTGATTGTTGCCTTCGTCTTGGGCTTTTCCACGATGGGCATCGGCGGCATTGTCGATGCGTTTAGGCAGCCAGCTGGCACTGCGACCACCCCTGTTGCGCCGGCCGCCTCTGTCGAGCAGATCAACGCGCAGTACCAGCGCGGCGTCGACCTTCTGACCGCCGCCGCGGCGAGCAATCCGACGAGCTACACGGCGCAGGTCAACCTGGGTAACGCGTACTTCGATTGGGCTCAGACGCTCTCCACCCCAGCCCAGGGAGCCAGCCAGGTTTCGACGGCCGCCATGGCTGCGACTGGCCCACTATGGATTCAGTCTAAAGATGCCTACGCCAAGGCGGTCAAGATCCAGCCGGGCGATCCGGCGGTGGAGACCGACTTTGCAATCGTGACGTACTACAGCGGCGATACGAGTGCCGCAATCACGATCGGGGAACGCGTCACCAAGTCCAAGCCGGACTTCTCGCAGGTGTGGCTTAACCTCGGCGTCTTCTACGCCGGTTCGGGGCAGGTCGCCAAGTCGATTGCAGCGTTCGAGCGCTATGTCAAGCTCGATCCAAAGGGTCAAAACGTTGCGTTTGCTCAGGAGCAGATCAAGGCGCTCAAGGCCTCGCCCACCAAGCCATAGGACTATCTGCTGGGCGAGTCGAGCCCGAGAACCTGGACGGCTTCTTCCGTACTCAAAGCAGTCGCGAAGATGCCGTTCAGCCTCGTGAGGGACAAGATGTTGTCCACGGTCTGATTGGTTATCAGTACAAGCCGTCCTCCCACAGCCAGATACTCCTTAGACATGGAGAGCAGGAGTCCCAGACCTGAGCTGTCCAGGTATTCCAGGTTGCTCAGGTCGATTATCGCGTCCCGCGGTTCGGATTTCAGGATGCGATCGATGCTCATGCGGAACTGTGAGCACTCGCCGTAGTCCAAGTCGCCTGAGAGAGAAAGGTACCAGTACAAAGGTTTCTGTTCCAAAGCCAGCGAGAGCGTCATGCTCGGCCCCTCCTCAAGAAGTTGCTCTTTGTGTTGTTACCCAGACAGGCCCCGCTTGGAGCACTGCGATGCGAAGCGCTACAATTCCACCATCGTCCCCCAACGTCACAGGGAGTATCGGTATCCATGGAACTCGCTATCCACGCTGATCGGGACGGCACCGTCGGTACCGTGACTCTCGAGGGTGAAGTCGATGTCTACACCGCGCCACGTCTCAAGGAGCAGCTCGTGGAGCTTCTAGACGGCGGGTGCATTAGCATCATCCTTGACATGGATAAGGTCGCGTTCATCGACAGCTCCGGCCTAGGAGTCTTGGTGGGAGCTCTGCGTCGGGCACGCGAGAAGGGCGGGGCGGTGCGCATCGTATGCACTCGCGACAGCGTCCTCAAGATATTCAGGATCACCGGGCTCGACAAGGTATTTCCAATCTTCTCCGACGCTTCGGAGGCTCGTGAGTTTTAGGGTAGCCTCCGCTCGGCGGCCGGCACCGCCGCAACGGCACGGTGGTTGCGTGCCTTCGCATGAAATGCGTCGCGAAAGGGCGTGCTTGTGTTCGGAATCAGCGGGACGGAACTCGTCCTCATTGCGGTATTCGCACTCATAATCTTCGGGCCTGACAAGATTCCCGAGATCGCACGCACGGTCGGTAAGGCCGTCGCGACGTTCAAGCGCGTGCAAGAGGACACAGAGCGCCTCATCAAGGCCGAGATGTTCTCTCTGGATTCCCCAGCCGCCAATGCCGACCCAGATGCTTCGGGACCGGCGACTGCCGATGCGGCAAGCATGGCCTCGACGCTCTACGCCGCCAACGATGACGACGACGAGGAGGAAGAGGAGTAGCTTCCTCTCGCACCCATGCCCATCACTCCCTCTCGCATGCCCTTTTTCGACCACATCGCCGAGCTGCGCCGGCGCATCACGATCATTGCCGTCACCATCATTGTCGGATCGATGGCGCTCTACGTCTGGGGCTGGCAGATCTTCGATTTCGTGATGGCGCCTATCACTCCGCTCCTTAAAGGGGTGAAGTGGCAGATATTCACGCCGTTCGGCACCTTCGGCCTGCGGTTCACCGTCGCCTTCTATGCCTCGCTGGTAGTCGGTGCTCCCATCATCATCTGGCAGATCATGGCGTTCTTCCTCCCGGCACTCCGAGATAAAGAGCGCAAGTACATAGTCCCGACGTTCATCGCGCTTGTGCTGCTGTTCATCACGGGTGTCGCCTTCTGCTACTACGTGATTCTGTCTACGGCGTTTCAGTGGATCATCGCGCAAGGCGGTCAGTCGATCGGGTTGACACCAGATGCGACCAAGTATTTCCAAGGCGTATGCATGATGCTCATCGGCTTCGGAGTCGGCTTTGAGCTACCGGTAGTCGTCTTCTATCTCGTCATCTTCAACATCGTCCCCTACGCCAAGCTCCGATCCAGCTGGCGCGTCGTCTATGTCGTGTTGATGGTCGTTGCCTCCGCGGCAACGCCGGACTGGTCGCCGTGGACCATGGGCGGCCTGTATGTGGCGCTGGTGCTCCTCTACGAGATCAGCATGCTGCTCGCGCGCATCACGCTGCGCAAGCGTATCGCGGCGCAGAAGGCCGCGGAGCTCGCCGAGGACGAAGAGTAGAGCTCTCCCGCCGCAGTCTTGGAGGCTATTCGTGCATGAGATGGGCATCACGCAAGGCATCCTCGCAGCGTCCTTCGAGGCCGCCGAAAAGGCCGGCGCGACACGCATCACCGAGATCCGCATCACTGTTGGCGAACTCACCGAGATTCAGGAGTTCGCGCTGGACTTTGCGTTTCAGTCGCTGACTCCTGACACAATGGCCGAGGGTGCCACGCTCGTCGTCACCACGGTGGCCCCAAGCTCCCGCTGCCGTGAATGCGACTTAGAGTACGACCATGACCGGTTTGAGATGCTGTGCCCCGTATGTGGGAGCTTCAATGTCGAGCCGCTGACCGGTCGGGAACTGCGTATTGACAGCATCGAGGCCGTCGACGGCACGGAACCTATCGCCGAGCAGGCCGATGACGCCTCCGTCCAGAC
>JBAXEO010000074.1:0-9958 GCA_037140395.1 Coriobacteriia bacterium | reverse complement strand
GCGATGGCGCACACCTTGTTCATGACTACCGGTCGCAACGTGACCTTGGTGATCTGCATCGCTCCCCCTCTTCGCCAGTTGCGGGCCCCCGCCGCCGTTCGCTCTCACTATCGCTGTTCGGCGACCGTCGTGAGATTCCTACCCGTGATCACGCTGGTACAGCACGCGCGACGCAACCACCACGTCAATAGGCTTGTCCACATCGGCTCCGATGCACGCATAGGAGGTGTAGATCGCGGCACACCGCGCTGCTAACAACTCCTCCATCTTGCGTTCGACGTCATCGACGCGCAAGCGGCCGGTGAGGTACTTGAAAATGAACGGGATTCCGATGACTCGCGCCATGCCAACGGGACTCTTGCGGGTGTCAAAGAGCCGCTGGCCGATCTCACGATTGCGTTTCAGGAGGTCAGCCGAGAGCACGCACATGTTGCCGCCGGTGACCGGGCCTCCGGCCACCTTGACGTAAGTGCGCTTTGAGCCGGGGAACTGCTCCTCCATGTCCTCGGCACGAACGAGCGGGTAGCTGAACTCCGCTCCGGCCGCTAAGGACTGCCTCACAAAGTCATCGATGGCGTCAGGTGTGAGCGCCGGCAGATCGCCCGTAGCTCCCAACACGTGGCGGTCGTTCTTGAACTGCTCGGCGCCGGCGATAGCGTTGTCAATGAAGGACGCATTCGAGACGACCAGCCGGTCTACCTTGTCAGCCCACGCACCTAGGTTCTCGGCCGAGGGCACTACGACAGCAATCTCAGCGATGGTCTCAGCGGAGCGCAGCGCGTCGACCACCCACTCAATCATCGGCTTGCCGGCGACCGGGACCAGGCCCTTGATAGCGACCGTGGGGTCGATGATGGCGCCTTCTCCCCCTGCTAGCACCATCGCGTCGACCTTCACTCGTCCCCCTCATCTTCGTCAGTGATCTCGACACCGGTCCGACGGGTGACCGTGGCAGCAGCCCACCATCCCTGACCGCGCGCCGCTTCAGCAGCCGATGCCGCGGACTCCGGGTTCTCGCACAGGGCAAACACTGCCGAACCGCTCCCTGCCATCACCGCTCCCCTGACGCCCGGACGCGCGCCCACCCATGCTAGCGCGTCGATGACCTCCGGGACCAAATTCGCCGAGGATGCCGTGAGGTTGTTGGAAAGCGACGCAGCCAGCTGCGCGATGTCGCCCGTCTCGAGCGCTTCGACAACGTGATGCGGCCCAGGAGCCGAAAGCGGGGAGGCGTCAAACCGCCTGTAAGCAGCAGCAGTCGACACCGGTTCAGCGGGCTTGACGAGTAATACGTGAGCGACCGCCGATGGCAGTGACGCCGCCAGTTCATCGCCGCGACCGGTCATGAGCGCCGCGCCGCCAATCAGAAAGAACACGCAGTCGGCGCCGAGACTTCGCGCCACCCTAATACAGTCCGCACCCTTGGGGTCGACGCCATGCAAGCGTGCCAGCCCGACGATCACGGCCGAGGCGTCGGATGATCCGCCGGCCAGACCGGCGCCCGCAGGCACGCGCTTCTCGATCTCAATGATCGCTCTCGGTGCAACGGAGAATTCCTCGGCAAATGCGAGGGCCGCTCGGTAGGCAAGGTTTTCGTGTACCGGAATTCCCAGATCGACTGAGGTGGTCACCACTAGCTCGTCGGCTGGCAGGATTCGGACGATATCGCCGAACTCCAGAGTCTGGAGCACGGTGGTCACGTCGTGGTAGCCGTCCTCGCGAAGAGCGCCGACTCCCAGATACAGGTTGATCTTGGCCGGCGCAAACAGCGTAATCGCGCGCATGATGCTCATCTCCCCTTTGCACGAGAAAGCGCGGAGCACAAAGTGCCCCGCGCTGATTCTCGTCCGGCGTGCACCCCGCGGCTAGTTCAGCCAGGGCAGCAGGTTTTCGCCGCTCTCAACGTGCGTAAGCTCAACCGTTCCGGTCAGAACATCGACGTACTGGTAAGACGCACGCGCCGTACGATCTCGCTTTTCCATGACCTCAACGACAAAGAGCGCGGGATGCGTCTGCATCAGCACACCCTCACGCTCGACGATCTTGGAGCGCCCCATGTTGGCGCGAACACGAATACGACTGCCGGTCATACCTTCGAGGTCCGTGCGGATACGGCCGACTACTTCGACCTGGCTTGCAAGATCCATAGAGACCTCCCTCTGCTCAGTGAGGAAGCATAGCCCAATACGGCCTCAATTACCAGCGCAAATGGCACTTTGCGCTGGTAGAATCTGTGTGTTTGGGCCCTGCCCTGCCGTCGTATCCCACTACCTGCGGGTTCAGTCTAGCTCGGGATGTCGGGAAAAGTCTCAGCGAGCGCCAAGAACCGCTCCGGCGCAAGCATCTCGGCACGCAGCGAGCCATCAATGTTCGCCTGCGCAAGCGCATCGTCGAGAATCGCCGCGTCACAGCCCAAAGCGGAGCGCAGCGAGTTGCGCACGGTCTTCCGACGCTGGGCGAACGCCGCATCTGCGAGCCGCGATGCTGCGGTCAGAAGGATGAGATCTGTAGAAAGTGGGCGCCTCTCAAGTCGCAGCACCGCCGAGTCAACGCGCGGCGGAGGCAGAAAGCAGCTGCGCGCAACAGTGAATCGACCAGCTGGCTCAGCAAGAAGTCGTAGTTTGACCGTGTAGGAGCCGTACTGCTTGCTGCCCGGGATGGCGGCCATGCGATCGGCGACCTCGGACTGCACCATCACTGTCGCCGAAGAAAGCTCGGGTAACTCTTGGAAGAAGCGCAGGACGACCGTCGCTGCGACGGCGTACGGCAGGTTTGCGACGAGCGCCAAGGGTGGGCCGAACGGTGCAGACAGCGTTTCTGGCTCTACGACGACGGCGTCGGCGCGCAGGACAGCAAGCCGCGAGCACTCGGCGGTAGTTGCAGCAAGCGCGGGCAGGAGTTGCGCGTCGCGCTCCACGGCCACGACAGCTCCGGCATTCGCACACAGTGCGACGGTGAGAGTCCCGAGGCCGGGCCCGATTTCCAGCACCGTCTCATCGCCTGTCAGTGCAGCGAGTTCAAGGATGCGACCGACAACGTTGTCGTCGATGAGAAAGTGCTGCCCGAGCGACTTCTTGGTGGCAAGACCGTGACGCTTCAAGACCTCGATCGTCGCCGAGGGAGTGGCGAGCCGAGAATGGGCCACCCTAGTCGAGGACGATAACGGTGACTGACTTGACGCCCCAGCGCTCACACTCGCCGCCGGTGTCAAAGCACAGGTCGATGCGGTTACCCTTGATATCGCCACCTGTGTCGTAGGCCATCGCGTAACCGTAACCCACCACGTATACGCGCGAGCCGAGAGGAATGACGCTGGGGTCCACGGCGACAACACCGAAAACCGCCGGGTGTCCCATCGCCGTGCTGGAACCGCCGCCGCCGCCCGGCTCGTTGGGTGAGTAGGCGGTCGACACCAAACGCATCCTGTGGCCGGTCGGAACCTTGGAAGATTTGCCTGCTGTCTTGGCAGGGATGAGCTTCGCGCTCGCCCCGGCGCTGCCACCCGGTCCCACCGCTTCGAGCTGAGCCATCGGCGGCGTGACGATCTTCTCGGCAGTGATGATCGGAGCGCCTTCGGCGCCGTCGGTGACGATGGTCTTGGTGACCTGCATCTTCAGGCCGCTTGATCCGGCGACGATAATCTGGCGCGTCCCTCTGGACAGCGAGCCATCCACGAATGTCTCTGTCTTGAACGGCACCGTGACGTCTTGCGTCTTGACGCGGGTGAAGCGTTGCGGCGCGCTAATAAGCATGCCCGCTTCAAGCTTGGTGTCCAGAGATGGGGTGACATCCGCGTCGGCCGAGAGGTCAGCGCCAGCGGCCATCAGTGCATCGGCCACCGTAGTGCCGACCACCTCGATACGAGTCTCCTTGCCACCGATCCTGACAGTTACGGGGGTCGCGTGGCGCACCACAACGGTCATGCCACTGGTGACTTCCGTGTCCTCACGGGGCGTGAGCACGTCGCCTCGGGAAAGGCCGATGCGCGCCTGCCTGAGCACACCGGCCACGTCTTTGGCTTGGGTGCCCATGCGAGAGACACGGCCGTCAATGACGACCGTGACCTGCTTCTGAGCCCACACGAATCCGGTGACGCTAAGTAGGAGAAACACTGCTGGGATGATGGCTGCGATGATGCTGTTGGTCCGGAAAGATCGTGCCGAGCGAGTCGGCCGAGACCTCATTCAGACCTCTCTGATAGGCGACATTTCAACCGTTGGGTAACAAACGGGAGTGCACATGCTAGCGCTGAAAATCGGAGCGCGCAAACGCGCAGGTCGCCACGAATAGCTTTTGCGGTGAGGCATTCTTGGGCTCTGTCGACCGCCGAATTGCGGCGTTTTGGGGAGCACAAGGTCGTCGTCGCGTCAAACCCGCAGGTCGTCATTCCTAGCGCTGAGCGGCCGCCTGCTCGACGAGCTGCACTCCGATTTGCTCGGCACGTCCGAACGCCTCTGGACGGCTACTGATGTCGCTCGCAGCATCCACGCCGACGCACTCAAAGACTGTCTCGGCAGACACCCCCAGTACCGCAAAGACGCTCTTGACTGCTGTGACCGCGCAAGCGGTCCCAAAGGGGTCCCCACCACCGCCCACCACCAGTATCGCCCCGGGCCGCTTGCGCTCGGGTGCCGGTTCGCCCAGCACGTGGCGTCGCGCCCAGTATGGCTGGCAACGGTCGAACACGATTTTGAGGACGGCAGGCACGGTGGCAAAGTACACGGGGGTGGCGACGAGCACTGCGTCGGCCTCATCGATCTGGGCGTTGACACCATCCATCGCATCGCGCTGAATGCAGGAGCCGGTCTTGGAGCAGGCGTTGCATCCGCGGCAAGGCCGAACATCTGCCTGGGAGGCCACGAGCTTGACCGCGCGTCCTCCTGCGCGCTCGACGGCGCGGATGGCCGCGTCAAGGAGCTGCTCGCTGTTGCCGTGACGCCGAGGGCTCCCAGCGATGCAGAGCACGAGCGGCCCATCGTCGGCTGTCGCGCTGTCAGCTTCCCGGTTCACAGTCCGCGCCTGCCGAGAATCCCGAGAGCGGCTGCGTAGGCGTGCTCTGCGAACGCTGGGGGGCTCTCGTCACGCGCAGTCGCCAAGCGGGCTGCGGTGAAGACGACAAACGCGGGCTCGTTGGTGCGGCCGCGAAACGGCTCGGGCGTCATAAACGGGCTGTCTGTCTCGGTGAGGATTCGACCCGCGGGAACCGCTCGCGCAGCGTCGCGAATCTCGTCGGCCTTCTTGAAGCTGGCCGGGCCGGCAAAGCTCACATAGCAGCCGAGGGCCAAGAACGGCTCGAGCTGCTCCGGGCCCATCGTGTAGCAGTGGAGAATGCAGCCTGCGCGAGGCAGCCCCACCTCGCGCATGATCGCCTCACCGTCGGCGTGCGCCTCACGCAAATGAACGACCGCTGGCAGGTCCATTTCCACGGCGAGTTTCAACTGGCGCCGAAAAGCCGAACGCTGCACCTCACGCGGCGAGTAGTCGTAGTGGTAGTCGAGTCCAATCTCGCCGACAGCCGCGGTTTGCGCATGTGACGCGAGGCGTATCAACTCAGCCTCAACTTGAGGTGTAAGGTTCTTGGCATTGTGTGGGTGGACGCCGACTATCACGCGAACCTCTGGTGGCTCGAACGTGCTCGCACTGCCGCCGATGCTAGCCAGCGTCCCACGCGCTTCAGTCAACCACTCGGGAAGCGACTGGTAGGTGCGCGCTGCATCCTCGCTGGGATCGGTGACAGTTGCGACAAACGTCACGCCGGCGCGCGCTGCGCGTGCGAGTGCCGAGGCCGGATCATCGAGCATGTCGAGATGAGCGTGCGTGTCAGCGACTGGCACGCCGCCGAAGTCAGGCGGCAGCACTTCTCGGCCCTTGGAGTCGACGAACAGCGGGTCCGCCGGCGAGCTTGTTTGGGCAGCGTCTGCCACGGGCTACTCGGCGTCGTCGACGATACGCTGGAAGAGCGCCTCGCCCTTGACCACGGGACTTCCCACCGGCAGGCGGCCCCACTCGCACTCGGCCGCCAGGTCGGTCACCGCGAAGATGTTGCCGAGACCGAGCCGACTCCAGACCTCTACGGATGAGCGCGGCATCACCGGCGCGGTGAAGAGCGCCGCGATTCGTACGGCCTCAAGCGCGTTGTAGAGGACCGCATGCAGGCGGCCGATGGTCTCCTCGGACTTGGCGAGGTTCCAGGGGGCGCTGTCCTCGATGTAGCGGTTGGTGCGCTTGACGAGTTCCCAAGTAGCCTCAAGCGCGCCCGCGTAGTCGAGCCGGTCCATGCGCGCCTCGTAACATATATATAGGTCGCGCGCGATGGACTTGAGCTCTGCGTCGTCCTCGGTCTCGATGGGCGAGGCCGCCGGGTCGGGTACGACGCCTGCGCAGTACTTCCCCACCATGTTGAACAGCCGAGAACACAGGTTGCCCCAGTCGTTGGCCAGATCGCTGTTAAAGCGCTGCACCATGCCTTCCAGTGAAATCGATCCATCGGTGCCGAACTGCACATCGCGCAAGAAGTAGTAGCGGTACCCGTCGACGCCGAACTTCTCAACCAGCTCGGCCGGAGCCATCGCGTTGCCCTTGCTCTTGGACATCTTCTCGCCCTTGGTGAGCAAGAATCCGTGCGCAAAAACGCGCTTGGGCAGCGGCAGCCCTGCCGCGAGCAACATAGCTGGCCAGATCACGCAGTGGAACCGGATGATGTCCTTGCCGACGAAATGAAGCTGCACGGGCCATCGTTTCGCGAAACTCTCCGCGCGCTCGGGGTCGCCGTACCCGATTGCGGTGACGTAGTTGATGAGTGCGTCGAACCAGACGTACACCGACTGCGCTTCATCAAACGGCAGCGGGATGCCCCACTTGACGTTCGCACGCGAGATGGAAAGGTCGCGCAGGCCACCCTTCACGAACGAGAGCACCTCGTTGCGACGGGTATCGGGCTGAATGAAGTCTGGGTTCGCCTCATAGTAGGCGAGCAACTCATCCTGATATGCCGAGAGTTTGAAGAAGTAGTTGTCTTCATGAACGAACTCGACACTCCGGCCGCACGAAGGGCACGTATGGTCCTCCGTAAGCTGCTCCTCGGTGTGGTAGGTCTCGCACGGAACGCAGTACCAACCCTCGTAGAGGCCCTTGTAGATATCGCCGCGATCCCAAAGCACTTTAAGCAGTGCCTGCACCCCGCGCTCATGCCGAGGCTCGGTGGTGCGCACGAAATCATCGTTGGAGATGTCGAGCATCTCCCACGCCGAGATGAACTTGGCGGCCATGCGATCCGCCCATTCCTGCGGCGACACGCCATTTGCCTCGGCAGCCTGCTCGACCTTTTGGCCGTGCTCGTCTAGGCCGGTGAGGAAGAACACGTCATCCCCGCGAAGCCGACGATAGCGGGCGAGCGCATCGGCGGCGATAGTGGTGTAGGCGGTGCCAAGGTGCGGCACGGCGTTGACGTAGTAGATAGGTGTAGTGAGGTAGAAGGACTCTCGTGTCATGGTGTTTCGGCACTCCGTAGCCGTGGGATATATTGGAAGACGGGCGACGCGCCGTCGCTCTCACGGCTTGATTCTAACCGTTCCCGCACGATTGAGGCGCGGGCAGCACCGCGAAAGGCGGATTGGCTATGCGCGACACAGGAATCGTGCGTCACGTTGACGACTTGGGGCGGATTGTCATTCCCATGGAACTCCGTCGGACTCTGGGCATCCATGTAAAGGATCCCATCGCCATCTTTGTCGAGGGAGAACGCATCATCTTGACCAAGCATAAGGACTCGTGCGCCGTATGTGGCGATGCGAAGGCCGAGATGACCGAGATCAAGGGACGCTCCGTGTGCTCCGACTGCGTCACCGCCATCAAGAAGGCCTAGACCGGCGAGCGCGCTACGGAGCGACCGGATCTGATCGCCCCTGGTGTGCGGCGTCGTAGACTTCGCTTCTGGGGACCCCCAGCTCGCTCGCGACCTGCTTGACGGCGGCGCTACGGCTCTCGCCTCGCGCGACGCGCATCTCCACGGCGGCCCGCACTTCATCTTTGTCGGCGTGAGCACGCTCGCGCGCTGGTGGAGGGCCTACCAGCAAGACAACTTCGCCCTTGAGTTTCTCGCGCGCAGCGACCTGCTCGGCAATCTCCTGGACCGGCCCACGCAACACCTCTTCGTGAAGCTTGGTAAGTTCGCGCGCTAGAGCTGCGTCACGCCCGGGGAGAAACTCGGCCAGTGTGGCGAGCGTCGCCGCCGAGCGGTGGGGCGACTCGTAGAAGACAAGGGTGGCGTCGAGGGCAGCGAGGAGTTCGATTGCCCGCCGCCGCTCCCCCGCCTTACGCGGGAGAAACCCGCCAAAGTAGAAGGCGTGCGTGGGCAATCCGCTCGCGACGAGCGCTGCGAGAATGGCACTCGCACCCGGGAGCACCTCGACTGCGACTCCCGCATCCAGGCAACCGTCAACGAGCCTGGCCCCCGGGTCCGAGACGCCCGGCGTCCCAGCATCGGATACCAGCGCAATGACTTCGCCGCCCGCCATGCGCTGCACGAGCTCTGGCAACCGTCGCTCGACCGTGTGCTCGTCGCAGCGCTCCATGCGCGTCGCAATCTCATAGCGCGCGAGCAGCTTGCGCGTCACGCGGGTATCCTCGGCGGCAATCGTGTCGGCTTCGCGCAGAGCCTCGAGCACGCGCAGCGTCACGTCGCCCAGATTGCCGATCGGCGTCGCACAGACGATGAGGCGTCCGCTCACGGCGTCGGCTCAGAGACGATTGGCGGACCGGCGGGTGAGGTCGGAAGCGCCGTCGAGAACGGGGGTGGAGGCGGAGGGGGCGCCATGGTCGGGCTGGGCGGTTCCTGGGCGGGAGGCGCTGGCTGCGCTATGGCCGGTAGAACTTCCATGCCCGTGAACCTGCGGAAGAAGACCGTCCACAGCGCCGAGGTGAACGTGCCCCACACCGCGGTGAACGCGAGCGAGATCGCGGCGACCAGCAACACCGTGACGACCAACACCCCCGCAAAAGCCGCCCATTGGCCGGCGATAGCAGCCACAACGGCCGGCACGAGGATCGCGATTGAGACGATGACCAGCGGTATCGCAATCACAAAACCCGCTGCGAGGTTGAGCCCCACGCCAATGAGCCACATGAGCGCGGTGTCTTTGAACCGAGTGCGAAACGCGCGCCACGAATCGCCGACCGCCTTGACCGCGCCGTGACCGGAGAGCATCACAAAGCGCAGCGCAAGCTGGTTCAAGAGCCCCAGAACGATTGAGAGCACCATAAGCAGCGGTACGCCGATCACCAGTGTCCCGCAGATTGGTACAAAGGCCGCCGCACTCGGCGAGCCGCCGCGCGCGAGTGGGATGACGAGCGGCAACGCAATCAGCGCGACGACTACCAGGGCAAGCACAAACACCGGTAGCCCAAGCAAGACAGACAGTCCGAAGACGCTCCAGAAGCGAGCGAAACCGGCGTTCCAAGCGGAGCCGAGGGTAAGCGGGCGGCCCTCTTGGATCTCGTTGACCGCGAATACCAGCCCACCGCGCGCCGCCACGCTCAAGATCCACCAGACAATCCCAATGACCACGAGACCTAACGTCACGACAAGGATGAGGGGCAGCACCTTCTCGACGGCGTTTAGAAACGTCTGGGCGTCAAAACCGGCGAGGCGGCTTGTCCCAGGCCCGGAGTTCTGGCCGAGCGAGCCAAAATTGTAGTTCCCGCCCCCTCCTCCGCTACTCGACCCGGTCACTCCCGCGAAGAGCCCGAGCACCCACAGCGCCCGATAGCGCCACGTAATCTTCCACGCCCGCTTGATGATGTCCCCGTAGCCCATCACATACCCCCTTCTATTGCTGGATCGGCCTTGCCCTGCACCATCGCATAATCGAGTTCGCTGTCTTGGGAGCTATGCCCGCACGCGGTCCTCTCGCGCCACAAAAGCGTCCATACCGAGGACTGCCATACGAACATTACAGCC
>JBAXEO010000073.1:0-9981 GCA_037140395.1 Coriobacteriia bacterium | reverse complement strand
GGCGTCACAGGATAGCAGACGTACTTCCCTACCTAGGGCTGTACCCAAGTCCGCGACGGAGACATCGTCGAGCAAGAGGCCGTTGGCGTTGGCAATACAGTCCGGCAGCAGGACTAGTCCGTTCGCAGGGCTGAGGGCTAGCGAACGCCTGAGATCCGACGTTGTCAGAAGACCAGCCACGCCGACATTGCCGCCAAAGAAGTTGTTGTGAACGCCGAGCACGGTAACCCTCTCGACAGGATCTATGGCGGCAAGTTCACGTGTCAACACGGGGGCGAAGAGCTCGCCGGTGCCGATGGTGACCGAGAGCCCTGGAGGAAGGCCTGCGAGAAGGGCCTTCAGCTCTTCACGCTGCGCACGGATGGCATCGACAAAGTCCCGAACCATGCCAATGCCGTTTTCGTACTGCGGAGAATCGTCGTAGTCCTCAGCCCGCGGCGTATCCAGATGGGCGTTGAGGTAGAACTCGTCGGCAAGGTAGACCCATGTGCGGCTATCCCTGGCACGCATCGCCTCTTGCCAGGGCGCGACGGCGGCGATCACTTCGAGCGCCTCCGCGTCGGACCCGTACGAGCTGGCAAAGCGCTGCTGGTGAGCGGTGAAGCCGAGCGGCACGATTCCTACGCTGAGCACGCCTTCTCTTTCGGCGAGCCAAGTCAGTGACTCCTGGAGGACCGGCCCGTCATTGATGCCAGGGACCAACACTATCTGCACGTGCAGGTCGATGTCGTGGCCGAGAAGCTCGTCGAACCGCTCGAGCGCTCGGTCCTCATGAGCGCATACGAGCTGAGCGCGAGTCTCTGGATCCACTGCGTGCAGCGACACGTAAAGCGGAGAAAGGCGTTGCTCGGCGATGCGCGTGACGTCGCCGTCACTCAGATTTGTCAGCGTGACGAAGTTGCCCTGCAGAAATGACAGCCGGTAGTCATCATCGCGCAGGTAGAGCGCCCGACGAAGGCCCTTGGGCAGCTGGGTCATAAAGCAGAACGCACAACGATTGCGACAAGTCCGAACACCGTCAAAGACCGTCTCGGTGAAAGCGATGCCCCAGGTCTCGCCTGACTGACGAGTCATCGTCACGTGATGTTCCGGGCCCTCGGAGCGCAGAAGCGCCAGCTCGACCTGCGCGCCATCCGCGGCCCACTGCCAGTCGATGACGTCTCTCAGCAGTTGGCCATCGGCCGACACAATGATGTCTCCCACGCATAGTCCCGCGCGCGCGCCGGGCCCCTCGGGCTCGAGTGCCGCAATCACGCCGCCTGGCTGCGCAATCGGGATGTGCTGACCGTACCGACTCTGACCCGGCATCTCGGTTCAGCCCATGGATTCGATGGCGACGATGACCGCCCTCATCTGCTCGTCGGGTGTGGAGGCGCCGGCCGTGACCCCGACGCTTTCGGCGCCAGCGAACCACTCCGGATTGAGATCGTCGGGGGTTTCGACATGATGCACTCGCGCGTTGACTTCCGCGCATATCTCGGCAAGCCGCGTGGTATTGCCTGAGTTGTGACCGCCGACCACGACCATCACGTCGACGGTAGCTGCCAGTTCCTCGGCGGACTGCTGGCGCTTTCCCGTCGCCGAGCAGATGGTGTTGAACACTCGCAGCTCGCTCACGCGCGGAAGCACCGCTTCGACAACCTCGGTGAGACGGCGCAACGACTGCGTTGTCTGGACGACAATGCCGATTCGCCGTGACGCCAAGCGCTCGGGCAGTTCCAGCGCCGAGGAGACCACCACCGCGTCTCCTCCTGCGTGCGCCATAATGCCCTCGACCTCGGGATGGTCTGCCTCACCGACGATGATAACGAGGTAGCCGCCTCGCATGAGCTCCTCGGCGGCCTCGTGGGCCTTGCTGACGTGGGGACAGGTGGCGTCTACGACATCCAGGCCGCTTGCACGCGCGGTGGATATGATTGCCGGATCAACTCCGTGGGAGCGAATGACAAGAGTTCCGGTATGCACCTCGTCGAGGTTCTGAGCGACCACTACGCCGCGATCGTTGAGGGCAGCCACTGCTTGGGGGTTGTGGATCAGAGGTCCCAGCGTGTGGACGTCGGCGCCGCTCTCAGCGGCCTGCTCGGCGAGCTTGAGGGCGCGCTCAACTCCGTAGCAGATGCCTGCATGCCGGGCGACTTCGACTCGCATGGGCTACTCCTTCTCGGCGCCGGTGCGCGCGATCGCAATGCGGCGCATGATCTCGGCGGTCATCGCCTGCGTGCGTTCCTTGCGACCACCCTGGGTGAAATCCTCGGGACGTACGGGCTCGCCGTAGCGAATCGTGACGCGAGGGAAGCGCGGGAACTTGGCTCCCTTGGGCAGCGCCAGCTCAGTCCCCGCGATGCCGACCGGGACCACTGGCACGCCAGCGCGCATGGCGATGAAGGCGACTCCGGCGTGAGCATCCGCAGGAGTATCGGCAGCCGTGCCCGGGACCTGTCGGGTGCCCTCGGGAAAGATGCCGATCGGCTCGCCGTAGGCTAGGAGATCCGTCGCGCGTTGGATGGCGACGCGATCGGCACTCCCCCGGTTGATCGGCAACACGTAGACGCGAGAGAACAGCCATCCCAACACAGGAGTGTCGAAGAGCTCCTGCTTAGCGAAGAAGTGCGTGGGCCTCGGGACGCACGCCCACAGGAGTGCGGGATCGAGGTAGCTCACATGGTTTCC
Source organism: Coriobacteriia bacterium (assembly GCA_037140395.1). Taxonomy (GTDB): domain Bacteria; phylum Actinomycetota; class Coriobacteriia; order Anaerosomatales; family JAAXUF01; genus JBAXEO01. Next base: position 7,311 of record JBAXEO010000073.1, on the reverse strand, counting down.
GGCAAGGATGAATCCACCAGTCTTGGGGAAGTTCTCGGCTCCCTGAATGCGCGTGCGATAGATTGCGAGGAGAGGCGGGGCGACTACGACTCGCATGAAGGCTGCCACGGGCCACTTGGGCGCGTCTGGTCCCAGGGCGGGAGCCGCGATAGGCGGACCGCTCATGCCCCGCGCTCCGCGGCCATCTCGCAAACGCTATCCACGACCTGAGCAAATGTCAGCTCCGTAGTGTCGAGAACAACCGCGTCCGGCGCCGATGCCAAAGGCGAGAGCTCGCGCGTGGAGTCTGCGGTGTCGCGGCGCTCGATGGCGTCGCGAACATCAGCCGAGACGGAGTCAATCCCACTTTCGGCCTGCTGGGCCGATCGGCGGCGCGCTCTCTCCTCGGCGCTGGCGGTCAGGAAGACCTTGAGTTCGGCGTCCGGAAACACCACCGTGCCGATATCACGACCCTCGACCACGATGTCTGCCGCGCCGCCCAGTACACGCTGCTGCGCCACCATCGCCTCGCGAACCACTCCCAGTCGTGCCACAGCGCTCACTGCGTCGTCGACAGCGGGCGTGCGAATCTCGGCGGTCACATCTACTCCGGCAATCCGCACACCCGTGGGAAATGGATCTCCGACAACGTGCGTGAACTCAATCGGCGAGGAAGCGACGATCTTGGCCACTGCTCCGCCATCAGCGGGATCAACGCCAGTTTGGAGCGCCCGAAAGGTGACCGCCCGATACATCGCACCGGTGTCTAGGTACTTGAATCCCAGACGGGTCGCAACGCTCTTCGCAACGCTGGACTTGCCCGAGCCTGCAGGGCCGTCAATGGCGATAATCATGAGCGTCTTGGGTTCACTTTCGTGCGGGGATTGGACGCCCGAATGGTACCACGGCACACGGCCTAGGCTGGTCGCGCCGAAGCTGTCTTCAGCGCCGCATACCGAGCAGCTGCAAGTCGCCAACAAAGTTGGGGTAACTCACATCAACCGCTTCGAAGCGCCGTACCCCCACAGCCGCCCCTCCGACCAGTCCCGCCACTGCCCACGTCATTGCAAGCCGGTGATCGCCGAGAGAATCAAGCGTCCCTCCACGGAGCGGCGCAGGACCGCGCACAACCAGAGTGTCACCCTCAACCTCCGCCGTCGCCCCCAAGGTAGTCAGCCCATCGACGATCGCCGCCAGCCGGTCGGACTCCTTGACTCGCAACTCACCCACACCCTCAAATCGAGTCTCGCCGTGAGCTTGAGACGCGATGAGCGCGAGTATCGGCACCTCATCTACTAGAGAAGGGACCTCATCGGCGGTGACCGTCGTCGCCGAGAGGTGCCCTGTGTACTTGGCATCAATCTCGCCGGAGCGCTCGCTTTCCGCCTCCGGAAACGGCACTACTTGGATGGACGCACCCATACGCTCAAGCACGCGCAGGAAGCCAGCGCGCGTCGGGTTCAGCGAGACGCCTGACAATCGCACGGCGCTGCCGGGTACTAGCAGCGCCGCCGCGACGAGAAACGCCGCCGACGATGGATCTCTCGGCACCGCGAAACTCGCGATAGCACACGGCACAGCCGGACCCTCGACGATTGCAGTGTGCGTGGCAGCGTCGCGCGTCACCGGTACGCAGAATTCGGGGAGCATCCGTTCGGTATGGTCTCGGCTGGCTGCGGGCTCGGTGACCTTGGTGCAGCCCTGTGCACGGAGACCAGCGAGCAGAACGGCGCTCTTGACCTGCGCCGAGGCAACCGGCGAGTCGTACTCTATCGGCGTCAGCGCGGCAGTGCCGTGAACGACGATGGGCAGGGTGCCGCTCGGCGTGGCCTCGAATCGCGCTCCCATCAGCTCGAGCGGGCCGGTGACGCGACGCATAGGACGCCGCGACAGGGACTCGTCGCCGACCAGCGTGACTTCAAGCGGCCATCCTGCAAGCACGCCCATCAGCAGTCGCGCGGTTGTGCCGCTGTTTCCGCAGTCGATGGTGGAGTCGTACGAGCGCGGGCCCAGGTCTCCCCAGCCGCGCACCTTCCCGGTGAGTGAGCCGTCCGGCCCCACGCTGAGATCCACATGAGCGCCAAGCTCCCGCACAGCCGCGATTGTGGCTCGAACGTCCTCGGAATCCAGCACTCCGGTGATGTGCGTGGTGCCCTCCGACATTGCCGCAAATAGAACCGCCCGATGCGAGAGCGATTTGTCGCCCGGCGGTCGGACCTCCCCTACCAGAGAATCGCAACCCGGGCCAAAGATCGTCGGCTTCACGACGCATCACCAACATCTTCAAGCGGCTTAAGCCGCGGATCGTATCCCCTGCCGACAAGGTCAGCGACAAGCGCATCGAAGTCGCCTTCGTCGGTAAGCACCAGGACCAGCACCGCTGTGTCCTCGCTCTGGTGATCGATGTCGATGCCCTCGATGTTGCAGCCAGCATGCGTTGCGGCAGCGGTAATCTCGGCGACTTGACCGGGGCGGTCGAGCATGGGGACGACGAGCTCCGAGAGCTGCGTCGTCGCGGGAACCCACTGTGCCGGCAGCGAACGCCTGACAACGGCCGCTCGCTCGAGCCAGATGCGCATACCCTCGGCATCGCGCGATCGCACCAGCGCCTCGAACCCGCCGAGACGATCGCGAAGCTCGAGTAGCCCCTCGGCCAGCGCATCGGCGTTATCCAGGCAGATGCCTGTCCAGAGGTCGGCGCTCCCTGCAGCTATGCGGGTCGTATCCTTGAATCCGCCGGCGGCAAGACGCATGAGCTCGCCGCGCTCACCTGAGTGCGCCGCCGCGAGATCGACCAGCGCGGCGGCGGCAACATGGGGCACGTGACTGACGATAGCCACGGCCTCATCGTGCGAGACAGCGTCGACCGAGATGACCCGCGCGCGAAGCGAACCTATCAGGGCGTGGACCGCAGCGTACGCGCCCGGATCCGTGTCGGTTGCGGGAGTCAGCAGCCAGTAAGCGCCGTCGAACAGGTCGGCCCGCGCCGCTTTCACGCCCGATAGCTCACTGCCGGCCATCGGATGGCCTCCGACAAACCGCGACGGGTCAGGGAGAAGCTCGCGGGCGGCTGCCAAGACGCTGGACTTGGTAGACGCAACGTCAGTGACGGTGCCGGTGTAACCTTGTCGACCCAGGACCTCGAGCCACTCTCCAGCTAGGTGAGCGGGCGTCGCTAGCACCACCAGATCCACGCCGCCGTCAGCAAGCCACGACTGGGCGCCCAGTCCGCCGGGCAGCGATCCATCGTCGATAATGTCGTTCTCGATCGCGTACTTGAGTGCGACCGGGTCCACATCCACGCCCACCACGTCTGGCGCATCATCAAGCCGCCTGAGCGCCGCAGCGATTGAGCCGCCAATGAGCCCGACGCCCACTATCGCGACGGTTCGAAAACCCGCGGAGGCCATCACTCAACTCCCAGATGCTTGCCCTCAAGAACCATGAGCGGATCGATCCTGGTCATCATCTCGGCGAAGTCAGGCGGAGTCAGCGATTGAGGACCGTCGCACTTGGCGCGTTCGGGGTTGGGGTGTACCTCGACCATGATGCCGTCGGCGCCAGCCGTGATCGCCGCACGCGACATGGGCGAGACCAAGTCCCGGCGCCCGGTGGCGTGCGATGGGTCGACGATGATTGGCAGGTGAGTAAGTGTCTTGAGAGCGGCAACGGCCGCAAGGTCCAGGGTATTGCGCGTGTAGGTCTCAAACGTACGGATTCCGCGCTCGCACAGCATCAGATCGCGGTTGCCACCCTTGAGCACGTACTCGGCTGCCGAGAGCGTCTCTTCTATGGTGGCTGCAAGCCCGCGCTTCAACAGAATCGGCTTTCGCATCTTGCCGAGTTCCTCGAGCATCATGAAGTTCTGCATGTTTCGCGCGCCCACCTGGAGCACATCGGCCCACTCGGCGACCGTCTCGGCATCGCGCACGTCGAGCACCTCGGTCACAACCGGCAGGCCCACCGAGTCGCCGGCCGCGCGCAGAAGCTTCAACCCGTCCAGCCCCATCCCCTGGAAGGCATACGGGCTCGAGCGCGGCTTGTAAGCGCCACCGCGAATCATTGTCGCGCCGGCGGCGGCGCAGTCTCGCGCCACTGCCAGCATCTGATCCTCGGACTCGATCGAACAGGGCCCGGCCATGACGGCGAATGCTCCTCCACCTATGGTGGCGCGACCAACCCGAATGACGGTGTCCTGCGGCTGAAACTCCCTCGTAACGAGCTTGTAGGGCTTAAGAACCCGGATGACTTTTTCGACCCCAGGCAGACCCTCCAGATCCAGCGCATAGACGACTTCCCTCTCGCCGACAACGCCGATGATCGTCTTGACGGAGCCTTGAGACAGGTGCGACTCGGCTCCCGCCTCATGTAATAGATCGACGACGTGGTCGATCGTCTCCTGTGTCGCATGGTCTCGCATCACTACCAGCATGGCGTGTTCTCCTCAATCGGATTGCGCGTTTTGGTGGTCATGTAGACGGACTCGTCACCAGGACAACGAGCCCTAGATCGAACCCAACTTCGCTGCAACAGCTTCAAAGGCCGCGATAGTGACGTTTGTATCATCAGGTGAGCCGACACCGACCCTGAGCGCCGGCGCAGTACCTAGATCACGCACGATAACCCCGTGGGATAGAAGCGCATGAAACACCTCGACCGGCTTCTCCGTGTGCACGTAGACGAAGTTAGTCTGCGATGGCACATATGACACGCCAAGCCGGTCAAAGCATTCGTACAGAAGCGTCTTCTCGCCCTGGTTCTCGTCGCGGCGGCGACAGACCTCGGTCTGGTCATCCAGCGAGTAGTACGCCCCGACCTGAGCGACGGTGTTGACGTTGAACGGCTCGCGAATCTTGTTCAGCGCCGAGACAATCGGGGCCGGGAGCACGCCGTAGCCAACCCGCGCACCCGCCAGAGAGTAGATCTTGCTGAAGGTCCTCAGTACGCCAAGACCTCGCAACCCATCGAAGTAGGCAAGTCCGTCGACGTACTCATCGGAAGTCGCGTACTCAAAGTAGGCCTCGTCGATGATGACGAGGACATCCTCGGGAACCCGGTCGAGAAAGGCCTCGAAATCGGCACGCGGGTAGATGGTACCGGTGGGGTTGTTAGGGTTGCACAGGAAGATGAGTTTGGTGCGCTCGGTGATCGCGTCGGCCATCGCGCCGAGGTCGTGCACCTCACCTTGCGTAAGCGGAATTCTGACCTCGGTGGCGCCCATGAGCTGGCACACCATCGGGTAGACCACAAAGCTTGGCCACGCGAAGAGACACTCGTCGCCAGGAGTCAGAACCGCCTGCGCGATGAGGCGCAGTAGCTCGTTGCTGCCGTTGCCAACGACGAGACACTCGTCCACGACGTGGAGGTGCTGGCAGAGTCTGCGTTTGAGCGCGCGGACGGATCCATCGGGATAGACGTTGAGCCTGCTGAGAACCGCCTGCATGCCGACGATCGCACCCGGCACAGGCCCGTAGGGGTTCTCGTTGCTTGAGAGCTTGCGGACTTCGTCCCGGCCTGAAAGCTCGCGCACCTCACTCGCGCGCAGCCCGGGCGCGTAGGCGCGCATCGGCCCCAGCTCGGCTCTGATCAGCGCTTCGTAGTCCACGAGGACTCCTCGGGTCGTATGGCCGCGCAGTCAGGGCGCGAGGTTGCCGACGATTGTCGCAGGTGGGGCAGGCTCGGGCAAATTGGCGGGATGCAGTGCGGACATGGGCCGCATGCTCTGCATTAGTGCAGATCCTCGCGGCTATGCGATTTGATCGAAAGCAGTCGTTCGAACGTTGCCAACTCCAGCAGGTCGGCCTCCATCGGCCGCTCCAAGAACTGCACTGCTTCGGTTCGCACCTTGGCCCAGTCCACGTCACCCAGGCGTCGCAGCACCGCCGCTTGCCAGGTGCCTTCATCGAGACCCTCAGGGTCATCCCATCCGCCCTGGCGTGCGGCGTTTCGCAGCAGAGCGAGATTGGGGGGCGGCCACAACGGGTCCGAGAGATACCACATCAGGTCGTACAGATCGCGGCCCTTGGTGTACTCGCGCATCAGAACTGCTGCAAGCTTGCCGGCAAGCAGCGACGCGCGATCGTGATGATTGATGCGCATCAGGACAAATCGGCGAACCTCGCTGACCGCTAGCACAGCGCCCTCGGGTGGATTGGTGTCCACCTCGACTTTCACGCTCAGTACTTCGCTCACGTGCGGAGAAAGACCGACCTCGTGCAGTAGGCCGGGAAACTTCACAAATGCCTTGTCGACCGCTGTTCGGGAGCGTTTGAACTTGATTTCGACGGTATATCCCTCGCGCTCGAATCCCCGTGCAATAACTGCGAGCACATCATCGAACGCATAGTTCTCCTTGCCGGCATCAAGCGCGAAATCAAGATCTTCCGAATAGCGAGGCAGTGCATAGAGAAACCTCAGCGCCGTACCACCCATGAACGCCAGCGACATCATCTGTCCCGAGAGTCCGATGTGCTGGAGAATTCGGGCCTGGAGATATTCCCGCGCCACAGCGTATCCAAAGCCCTCCGGAGCCCGCGCGGCGTAGTCTGCGAGTTCACGCTTCATGACAACTCATCCTCCTTTGCAGACGTCCACGGACGGTACGATTCGGCCTCGTCGGCCGCCATGGCTGCGATTTGTGAAACCGAATGGATTACACGCTTCATTTCACAGCGCGCAGCCATGCTCGCAAGCAAGTCGAAACTCAATCTATCCAGATTCTGAATCCGCAGCTCAGAGAGATAGGCAGGGTGGGCAGAATCTGGTTCTAGATAGAGCAAGTCGATCAAGGCCTTCTCGGGTACTGCGGTGAATACGCGAACTCCCGGCCCAACAACGACTGCCTCAAATCCCCAGAACATCGTTGGTTTCACATGCCTATACACAAATGTGCCAAGCGGCGTGACGCATCGTTGGGGACGCCCAGTCGTGATCGATGTCGTGACCGGTACATACTCCGGAATTAGCCCAGCGCGGCCAAGGACCGAGGTCAGGCTAACGTACGAACCCGGCACCAACCGATTCGCGATCTCGTCCGGGCTCAAGGTCCTCCGCGCGAGGGAGTGACTGCCGGCAAATGAGTACAGACCGCGCCGAAGCTGAAGAAGCTTGCCCGACTGGACCCAGCGACAAAGCTGGCGTGTCACGTCGGCGCGATTAACGTCGCCAACCAGCAGCAGTCCAGTCTCAAACACGGGTTCTGCGCCTACAGCGTCTACCAGTTCATTCCATTTCATAGCAATAAGATGCCATATATGGCAGGTTACTGCAATATCGTGGCAAAGCCGTCCGCCTCACACGCCCCCAACCCTACCCCTGCACGTACTCCTCGAC
>JBAXEO010000072.1:0-9987 GCA_037140395.1 Coriobacteriia bacterium | reverse complement strand
ATTGCACTCGCTGATCTGGTCGCAGCATCCAAAGAGCACAGACTTCCCCGCCGAAGCGTCTGCGTCACATTCGACGACGGCTACGCGGACAACCTCCTCGAGGCAGCGCTTCTGCTCGCAAAGCACGCTGTTCCCGCGACCGTATTCGTATCGAGTGGCTACGTCCAGTCCGGTCGCGAGTTCTGGTGGGATGAGGTCGAGCGGATCGTGCTTGGACCGGGCACCCTTCCAGAGACCATGGTGCTGGAGACACCGGAAGCGAAGTTCTCCTATCGACGCGAGACCCAACACGAGCGCACCGCCAAGGACGAGGCGCTCGATCGGTCATGGAATCTCCTGCTCCCCGACGCCGAGCGGCGTCATACGCTCTATCGCAGGCTGTGCGACTTCTACCGCACGCTCGAACCGGCCGATCGACTTTCTGCGCTCGCCCAGCTTCGCGAAGCCACCCATGCTGACGACGAGGTGCGCACCACGCATCGGCCCTTGACAGCGGAGAATGTCGCGCGTCTGGACTCCTCCCCCTTCGTCGAGGTCGGTGCGCACACCGTCAATCACGCGGTGCTTTCGGCCAAGAACACTGCCCAGCAGCGCGCCGAGATCGGCTGCGACAAAGAGGCGCTTCAGGAGATCTGCGGCCACCCGATTGCGTTGTTCTCCTATCCTTACGGCAGCCTGAGCGACTACACGGACGAAACCGTGTCTATCGTTCGCGAGAGTGGCTTCTCGGGCGCGTGCTCCAACCATCTGGGTGTCGTCAAGCCGTGGACGGATATCTACCGTCTGCCGCGCGTCACCGTGCGAGACCTCGAAGCGTCGGCGTTCGCAGAGCTACTGGAGGGTTGGTTCCGTGAGCCGCGGTGATCAGCGGCGGCCGAGCGCCGGGCAACGCCTCTCTGACTCGACCCCGCGGCTCTATGCCGTGGTCGGGCCAGCAGCACGCACTGCTAGGCGCGCATGGGACCTATGGCGCGAACATCGCGAGGCACGCGGCTTCGCACGCGCACTCGCCCGATGGTCGAAAGACGGGCTTCCGGTCGCCGGACCACGCATCCTGATCGACGGTGTCTGCTTCCAGGACCCCGTGACCGGAATAGCCCGGGTGTGGAGCGAGGTGATGCTCGCCTGGTCGGCAAACGGGTTTGCAAAACAGGCCGTCGTCCTCGACCGGGGAAGAACGGCGCCGCGGCACGGCTGCTTTACCTATCTGGACGCACCCTTGGTACGCGCATTCGACTCGCCTGAGCAGCAACGCTTGCTGCAGGCAGTTTGCGACATCGTGCACGCGAACCTGTTCGTCTCGACTCTGTACACGACCCCCATGTCGACGCCCTCGCTAGTCTTCGTGCATGACTTCATCCCTGAGATCATGGGCTGGGATCTGCACCAGCCGATGTGGAGGGAGAAGGAGCGCGCGATTGGACGCGCATCGGCGTTCGCGTGCAACTCAAGAAGCACGACGAACGATCTGCGCCGCCTGTACCCTGCCTCTATTCCACGCCCAGTCACGCTCGCTCCACTCGGCGTGAATGCGGCGTTCAGACCAGCACCTGATGAGCAGGTCGAGTCGTTCAGGGCGAAATACGACCTACCGCGCGACTACTTCGTCTTCGTTGGGCATCGGGGCGCCCACAAGAACGCAGAGCTCGTCTTCCGTGCCGCCGCGCTCGCGAATGGCGATGCCGATTTCGCGCTCCTCTTTGTCGGTGGCAGTCCTCGACTCGAGCCGCACTTCCGTTCGCTGGCCCCACACGTGCCCGTCCGCATCGCACAGCTCAACGACGACGAGTTGAGAGTCGCCTACTCTGGCGCACGCGCCACGCTGTATCCCTCGCGCTATGAGGGGTTCGGCTTGACGGTGCTTGAGGCGATGGCATGCGGTTGCCCAGTCATAACCTGCCGCAACTCCGCGCTGCCCGAGGCAGCCGGAGATGCGGCGCTCTATGTGGACGAGGACGACGCCGAAGATATGATTCGCACCATGCGCAAGGCGACCAATTCCAGAGTCCGCGCCGACCTCATCGCGCGGGGCCTCGTGCGAGCCGCTGAATTCCCGTGGGAGCGCACGGCGGCGGCGCTAGAGGCCGCGGTCCGAGGAGCAGCCTCATGAGCAAGACGCCGAGGGTGTTGCAGGTCAACACGGCTGACATCCGCGGTGGCGCGGAGAATGTCGCACTCGGCCTTCATAGAGCCTACCTAGCGCGCGGCGTCGACGCACACCTTGCCGTAGGGCACAAGCAGGGCGATGCGCCCGGTGTGATCGGCATCCCGAATGAGGCCAGTCGCAGCTCTTGGGCGCGCAGTCTCGGAGACCTCTCGAACAGAACTGCTGGTGGCCCGCACCCGAGAGGGCTGCGACGCGGCGTGAGCCGAGCGCTCTTGCTCACAGCCGACCTACCGCGCTACACGGCGATCGCCGCCGGCCTCGAGGACTTCGACTACCCAGCGACCACCGGCCTACTCGACCTCGCAGGGCCAAGACCGGGCGTATTGCACCTGCACAACCTTCACGGATACTACTTCAACCTGCGCGCCCTGCCGAGGCTCTCGACTTCTCAGCCAACCATCCTGACGATGCACGACCCTTGGCCGCTTGCGGGCCACTGCGCACACCCGATCGACTGTCCCAGATGTCGCACCGGCTGTGGTGATGGTCCAGATCTGGGCCGCTACGTGCCCATTCGTCGGGACGCGAGCGCGCGGAATTTCGAGATCAAACGAACGGCGCTCGGCGCAAGCATGCTTTCGTACGCCACGCCGTCCCAGTGGCTCATGGACATGGCGGTCGATAGCGGGGTCGTCAGCGAAACCGGCGACGCGCGGGTCATCCCCAACGGGATCGACCTCGCGACATTCTCTCCCGGCGACCGCTCGGCCGCGAGGAAGGCCGTTGGCCTTCCTCAGAACGCGCATGTAATCGTGATTTCAGGAAGAGGACTGCGCACAAACCCGTTCAAGGACTTCGCAACCCTCGTCGAGGCCATCAAGATCGCTGGTCAGAACCATCACGAGCGTCCGCTCGTCCTCGTCGCGCTTGGCGCTGACGGCGTGTCGGAGTCATTCCCGGGCGGCGCCCTCGTGATACCGGTGGCCTTTACGGACGACACGGCCACTGTCGCCTCGTACTACCGCGCAGCCGACCTCTATGTGCACGCTGCACGCGCCGAGAACCTCCCGCTTGCCGTCATCGAAGCGATGGCATGCGGCACTGCGGTCGTGGCCACCCGGGTGGGAGGGGTGCCGGAGATCGTCCTGCACAAGGAGACCGGTCTGCTTGCAGAGCCAGGCGACTCACATGAGCTCGCCGTCGCGATCGAAGCGCTCCTCGCCGACGACGCGCGCCGCCGCGCGTACGGTGAGGCCGGCGCCGCACGGGCGCGAGCCCGCTTCGCGCTCGAACGGCAAGCCGAGGCGTACCTCGAGTGGTACCGCGAGTTGACATCTCGACACTGACTAGGCTGACTTGGTCCACTCCGAGATATCGCGCTTCGAGCGGCCCCAAGCGTAGAACTCCCGCATATCCATGTCGCAGTACGAGCACCAACCCACCGGGTTGCGCAAGAACTCGATGACGTCCTCCGGGTCGGGGTTGTCGCGAATCGAGATCGAGTCGCCTTGCCCAGGTGCCAGACTGTCGATGTCAAACTGCTCTCGGAACACGTCCGCGAATGCGACATAGGCACAGGGGTAGAGTCGCCCCCCGCGGATGATGGGGCAGTTGTTGAATCCCTGACAGCGCTTGAAAGACGATGCCGCGTCGTGCCCTCCTTCGGGGTCGATCGGGATCTTGAAGAACTGCTCGCGCTTCTCGGTCCACTCGATGCGAACACCGTACTTCTCGCCGAGTCGGTTGATCTCGTCGATCGGCAGGTTGATAGGGTAAGAGTCGCACAGCAGCACTGTGTCGGTCTCTGCAAGCGCCTTCCAGAACTCCTCGTTCATTCGCGTGACCAAGACCCCGTTGGTCATGAGGTAGATGCGCGACTCGCGAAACGCCCCGCGCGCCGCCAGCACGAACTCGGCGACCTGTGGGTGTAGGAGTGGCTCGCCGCCCAAGAGGTAGATCTGTCTGACCGACGAGAACAACCTAGCCATTCGGTCCATCTCGGCGCCAAACTCCTCGATGTCCGCAAAGGTCGGAGGGCACAGATTCGAGAAGTGTGCGCAGCCCTTGCAGTTGAGGTTGCAGTGGTCAGTGATGTGCACTTCGAAGTGGTAGAGTACCGGCTTCTTGTGAAGGATCGCGCGCCTGAACCAGACGACGAATCGCGGCTCACGCGAAACCATACTGATATTGCGGTAGAAGCGCCGCATGTACAGTTCGCGGACGCGATCGACCATCTTCACGGGAAGGACCGCACGGGCCATGCGTCTGATTCGCGATGAAGGGTCTACGAAGTTACTCATGCGACGATTGTACAGGCCCGGCTCGCAGATCCAGACCATGACATGCAGCTGGCCTGGATCACGGGGTCAGACCGCGCACAATGCGACCACCGGCGGCAGAGAAGAAGGCGCGAAGCTGGTCCTTTTCACCCTGGTTGAACCCGAGCACATAAACGATTACCCAGTAACTCGCAATCGCGACCGCCGCGATCACCGCGTCGCCGAGGAGGGTGTCGACAAGGGGGGTGCGACATAGACCGAGGCTGATGACGACCGGCACGAGCAAGAGAGGATAGATCGGCACGATGACGGAGCGCATGTACTCCCCTAGATGTGCCCCCGTCTCCGACATCAGCCACCGCATGTGGAGCGGGAAGTCAATCAGGTGCGCGATTGCGGTCCCCAACGCGACGCCCATCACTCCAAGACGCCCCACCAGGGCCACCGAGAGCACCACGTTGAGCACGGCCTGCGCGACGATGAACGGAACCCGCCCCGCCAGCCGCCCTTTGCTTATGACTATCGCGTCGCCCATCACACCCAGGCACACGAGCACGTGTGGGAGCATCAGCACCTGCGCGACTCGTCCTTGCCCGCTGAACTGCGGCCCAAGCCAGTTGGCGATGATCGGGGTCGCCAACACTGAGAGCACTAGCGCAACCGGCGCAATCAGCGCCGCGATGTACTTGGTTCCGCGAAGGAGCAGCGACTTGAGCGAAACGTGGCGCCCCTCCGCCCCGAGTCTGGAAGCGAGTGGCAGCACCGCGCTCACCGCCAGCCCCGACATAAACGAGACGAGGGAATTGAACTTCGCTGCCGCTTCGTAGAGACCTACCGCTGCCGCGCCAGCGAAGATGCCGAGAATGACTCTGTCGGTCTGCTGATAGAACAACACGTCCGAAAGGTCGATCACGAACACCGCCCAACTGAAGGCGAAGATCGCGGTGAGGTAGGCTCGCGACGCTGCCTGATAAGACATGATCGGCATCCCGAGACACCGTCGTGCGAGAAAGACATTGGCTGCTCCAGCGAGCGCGGTCACCGTACCGGTGAGGAATACAAGTGCAATGGGACCGCTGCCCGAGTAGAGCACCCATCCTGTAGCACCGATGCCGAGAACAGTAGCGCCTACCCCTACGGCCGACAGCAGGTCGAACCGCTGCAGTCCGGCAAGCACGTGCCTTGCCGTCGCCGCGGGCCAATACCACAGCTGTAAAGCGGCGCCAATCCACAGCATGTAGCGAACGAGTTTCGCGCCGTCGGCATCCACCTGAAACAGCTGTCGAGAAAAGAGCCCAACGACGACCATGACAAGCGCGACCGCAGCACCGACGATCGTGTAGAACAACAGAGCGCTCGAAATCGAGCCTGCTAGCTCCTCGCGACTCCCCGTGGCGTGATGCTCCGCAACCATCTTGGTGAGCGCAGCACCCGTCCCAAAGTCGAAGAGAACCGCGTACGCAGCGACCGACGAAGCAAGCATGTACAGCCCGTAGCGCTCCAGCCCGAACGACTGAATGAGCAAGGGCATGAACACCAGCGAAGCAAGCATCGCCGCGACTTGCGACAACCCGTTCGCCAACGTGTTTGCCACGAGGCGCCGCTTTTCACCCGGTACTCCGGTGTGCGCCGGCTGTTGCACAATCTCGCTCAAGTGTCTCGATTCAGGTCACTTCCCGGCAGGGGCCAAACGCAGTTCCTATTGCACCAAGGTGAAGTGCGCTGGTTTCGCGAGCACTACCCTATCGCAGTTCGCAGCGATGCGCTCAGCAACTAGTGATAGCTTCTTTCGACGCGACCTGCTCTCGGGGGTCGCCTCAACGGACAGACGGACCCAGCACTCGTTGACCAGGATAGCGACATCATCCGGCGATTCGCCCCCGCCTGCGCTCGATGACTGCTAGAAGCAACTGCGTCGCGCCACCGAGTTGAACGCTCCAGCGGCTCATCTCCTCGACCCCCGCCGCAAACGGGAGACCGCATGCACCGCCTCCACCTCGCAATCGAATTCGCCGTTCGGCGCACTCGGTTCTGCAGCCAGCAAGGGCTTTGCGGAGTGCTTCCGATTCCGGAATCCGCGCGGACCGCGCTGTGTTCGCGCCTTCCGACCACTTCAAGTCGGCAATCTGGAAGCGGCAGATCGACTCTCGGCGCACGAGCTGCCCTAGCCAGTTTAGGCCGAGCACAGCGCTGGTCCAGAGGCACAGACGGGTCTACCAGTAGCACCCCCCTTCGATCTGCTTCGCGCCTGGGGGCTTCTCCTGCGCCGAAGGACGTACCCAGTACTCGTTGAAGAGCGCGACCACGTCCTCGGACTCGACCTCCCACCGCCGTCCCTTGATGCCGAAGAAGAGCTGGGTCGCGCCACCGACATGCACCGCCTGCTGGCCCTGTTCCTTCACGAACGCAGCCAGCGGCAGCCCGTAGGCGCCCGCGCCAATCAGGGCGACGTCGTAGGAGAGCGCCGAGATACGCTCGCGAGTGTCCGCCAAGGCATCGAACCACGTTGCGAAGTCACACGTGTTGTCACCGATGGTCTGAGGCGGGGTGATGGTCTGCAACTCAAACTCGGGCAGCACGCGCGCGTCGGCGAACAGGCGCTTTCGATTCCAAGTGTATTGCGACCGAATCGTCTCGGCGAAGGGGTGGACGACGAGAAGTCGCTTGCCCGCCAACTGGGAGCTCCACGGCGCGTCGTAGAGCATCCCGATCAGCGAGGTGAGCTCGATGAGCTGCGCGTTCGCGCAGTAGTCCCTGACGATGGCCAGCTCGCCTGGGTTGAACCACACACCGAGGACATCGGCATCGCGGAGCACTTCTAGGTACATCGCGGCGAAGGCGTCGATCGCGCGGTCGTCTGACGGAAAGAACCCGGCGTTCACCGTGATCGCGCGCCTGACCGCCGTCGGGTATGGGAACTTCACTGCGCCGGAGCGCCAGCGCACGAAGTAGGACAGCACGCCAAGTTCGGAAGATCCGAGCCGAGTGACCATACATGGCTCGCCCGTCGCGAGCGTCTCGGCGATGACGGCATTGCCCGCCTCGGCCCAGCGCACCGGTCGCCCATACTGCGCCTCGGAGGCCTTGGCGCCGAAACACAGCCGAGCCAGTGCCGAACTCGCTACCGAACGTAGTCCCACGACACTCCTCCCAGCGCTCGCTGCATCTCGAAGCATAACAGCGTGAACGGCAAGAACGGCTATCATTGGTGCACGCCATCCCACGCTCATTGGGAGCACGGCCGCATCGCGACGACTACTCGAGACCGGAGCGTACACGGTGATCGAATCGCCCGACTACACGATTCTCGTGAGCAGCACCGGCAGCTTCGCGGACATGCGGGCGCCGTTCTTCCACCTGCTCAACGACTTCTGGCCGCAGTCGCGCCCCGATATCCTCAACACCGAGGCGAAGTCGTTCTCGCGCCCCGACGTGCCTATCACCTGTACTCAGATCGCTGGCGAGGACGAGACGGACATCCCGTGTGGCGAATACATGCTCCGCGCTCTCGACCACATCCCCAACGAGACTTTCGTTTACCCCCAGGCTTTGAGGCCCAAGGCTCGCTGTCGCCGGGCGGGCCACCGCCGAGTGCGTTCAGGCGCAATCTCGCTCGGCTGCCGAAGTTCGCGTGGGACCGGGTGCGGTCGTTGTGAACGCTGAAGACTCGAGAATGGGAACTGTATGAGCTGCTCCACACCCCTCGTCTCAATACTCACACCGTCGCTCAACCAATCCGCGTGGCTCGCCGACAACCTTCACTCGGTGGCATGCCAGACCTACGCCCAAATCGAGCACCTCGTCATGGACGGTGGCTCGACCGATGGTACGCGCGCCATCCTGCGGGCGGCGGGCGAGAAGGTCATCTGGCGTAGCGAGCACGACACTGGGCAGTCAAGTGCGCTCAACAAGGCGTTTGCGGCCTCATCCGGCGAGATTGTCGGCTGGATAAACTCCGACGACGCGTACTTCGACCGTCGCGTTGTCGAGGACGTCGTCGCATACTTCTCGGGACATCCGGATGTCGACGTCGCGTATGGCCATTGCCTGCAAATCACGGGTGAAGGCACCGCGATCCAAGTGCTCTGGGCGCCCGAATTCGACGCTGACCTGCAGCGCGCGGTCAACATCCAGATACAGCCCTCCACGTTCATGCGTCGTCGGGCGCTTGCAGACCCGATGCTGGACACCTCCTTCCACTTCGCCATGGACTACGAACTTTGGCTGCGGCTCGCATCGCAAGGGCGTCGGTTCGGGCGCATCAACCGCATTCTCTCTGTGGATCGCCACCAGCTCGGGCGGAAGTCCGCCACTATCAAGGACGTCAACTTCGCCGATCTTGAGCGACTCGCACCCATGTATGACCTTCGCCTTGGTCCCGAGTTCGACGGCCAACGCTCAGCGTTCTACCGACGCCAGCGGGTGATGGGGGCGCTGTTCATCCCACGCGTCCACACGGATCGTGTCGCATTCACTCCATCGGCACACATGAAGCGAGGCCTCTGGCAGCGCCAGATCGGGTCTCGACGCACCGACTGGCCGGAAGAGCTGAAGTGACCGACACCCCCGCCTACACCATCTTCGTCAACAGCACCGACAGCTTCGAGGACACTTGGGAGCCGTTCTTCCACCTCCTCAACGACTTCTGGCCGCAAACTCGGCCTGTGATTCTCAACACGGAGACCAAGTCGTTCTCGTACCCCGACGTGCCGATTGAGTGCACCCGGGTCGCTCGCGACGGTGAAACGCGCGTCCCGTGGGGCGAGTGCATGCTCCGGGCCCTGGACCACATCCCTACCGAAACCTTCGTCTACCTGCAAGACGACTACTTCCTCAACGCACCGGTCCTGACCGAGCTCGTCGATGAGGCCGCACGCATCGTCCATGCCGAGAACCTCGACTGTCTGCGCCTTATGGAGTGTGGTGGCGCTGGCCCCTACGAGCCGACGGACTACTCGTCGCTGCTATCGGTATCGCGTACCGCCCGGTACCGGATCTCGCTGCAGGCCGCACTCTGGACAAAAACTGGGATGCGCCGATACCTCCGCTCGCACGAGTCGCCGTGGGAGATGGAGGTCTGGGGCTCCAAGCGCGCCGCACGCATCGACGGACGAATCTGGGCGGTCAATCGCGACGTGTACAGCGAGACGACAAAGCAGGTCATCCCCTACATCCCGACGGGAATCGTCCGCGGACAGTGGGAGCGCAGCATAGTCGAGGGCCTGTTCGCTGAGCACGGAATCGAAGTGCCGCACGAGGTGCGCGGCTGGTTGCCACCTGGCGGACCGCGGCGAAGCTCGTTCGTGACGAAGCTCCGCAAGGCGCCCGGGTACGCGTGGGACCGGGTCCGGTCGCTTTGAAGTCGTTACCTTCGGCGTGCAACAAGGAAAGGTCTTTCGATGAGACAGTTGTTTCGCAGCATGAATAGGATGCTCGAGGCCTTTGGACTCGACCTGCGCAAGACCGCGAGATCTGCCAAAGGCCTACCGCGGTATCTTCGCGCGCGCTCACTGATCAAGGATCAAGCGACGTCGGCAGAGTCGGTCTTCCCGTTCGGACAGTCCACCCCCTGCCTCGGTGAGGAACTCGACGAGAGTGGTT
>JBAXEO010000071.1:0-10008 GCA_037140395.1 Coriobacteriia bacterium | reverse complement strand
CACTCTCTACGACGTCGCCGGCGGCATCACCGGACCTTCCCCGGTCGTCGCAGACGCGAATGTGGAGTGGCTCGCCCACCACGAGGCGCACGTCGAATGCGAGTGGGGTGCTGTGCGTTTCGCCGGAGTAGGTGCGCTGAGCAGCATCAGAGAGCGCGGCGTTTCGAACTCGGAAGACCCGGTCCCCCGTAGTCACCGATCGCTCGATCGCAACGGTCGCCTTCACGCCCGCGGGCGCGACGTTATGCTGCGCGCCGGAGTGCTCAAGCGGCCCTGCGGGCTGCGCGAACCGTCCGGCCGAAGTCCAGAACTCGATGGTGTCACGACTGTCCAGCGGCGCGTCGAGTGAGAGTGTCGCCCTTCCCGAGGCAGTTGCAACGACTCGCCCCACGGGCACACCACGATTGTTAGGCCGCTGGTAGCTCATCATGTCGTTGCCTCGCTCGCCGACCAGGTAGGCCTCACTGAATCCCCGAGAAAACGACTCCCCGAGCACGGCAAGTTCGCCGTCGCGCACCAAGAAGTCATCCGGTGCATCCACGGCACGATCCAAAGCGGCACGATATACACCGGTGACGAGAGCGACATACTCGGCGCTCTTCATACGGCCTTCGATCTTGAGCGCGGAAACTCCGGCCCGCACGAGATCCGGCAGTACCGCTATGCCCGCGAGGTCCTTGGGCGACAGAAGATGCGCACCTGGGGCCTCAAGCACGCTACCGGCACTATCCACGAGTTCGTAGGGCAGCCTGCACGGCTGTGCGCACAGGCCGCGATTGGCGCTTCGGCGCCCGATGAGAGACGACATGAGGCACTGTCCCGAGTAGCACACGCAGAGCGCCCCGTGCGTGAATGACTCGACCTCGGTCCCACCCTCACGAGAGAAGCGAGCGATCTCTTCGACCGAGACCTCCCGAGCCAGCGTGACGCGCGACACGCCCAGCGCGGCGAGCGCCAGAAGGGTGGCCGTGTTGTGTGCGTTCATCTGCGTCGAAGCGTGGACGCGCACATGCGGCAGGAGAGATCGCACTGCATGAAGGAGGCCGAGATCCTGGATGATGACGGCGTCAACGCCGGCCTCCCAGGCACTGTCAACCATTTCGACCGCCTGCGAAAGCTCGTTCTCCAGCACCACGACGTTTGCAGTCAGGTAGACCCTCACGCCTCGGAGGTGGGCATATCGGCAGGTATCGGCAAGACCCGCAAGAGTGAAGTTCTCGGCTCCGCGACGGGCGTTGAGATTCTCGACCCCCAAGTACACCGCATCGGCGCCATTGGCCACGGCGGCTCTGAGCGCATCAGGCCCGCCGGCGGGCGCCAAGAGTTCTGGAAGAACTGGCCTGTTAGGCGGCACTGAGCGGCTCCTACACTGAATGACAAGGTGATGACGGATGAGGGCCGTTGGCACACCGTTCGCCCCTCGTGAGGCACAATGTACCATCACCTCGATCATCGGAGGGGCATGTCCAACCGGCGCGCGCGACTTCGTCGCACCAACAAGATATCCGCATCGTCCATCGCGCTGCGGGTGGGCGCGGTCCTGCTTTCCGCACTTCTGCTCTTCTCAGTAGTCGGCGTCGCCTCGGCATATGCGCTCGTGCGGTCTTGGCTCAAGGACTTGCCCGACTACAAGTCAAAGACCGCCTTCGAGGTAGCACAGCCGACGAAGATCTACTCGGCTGACGGCAAGCTCCTAGCCAAGCTGTACTTGGAAAACCGCGAAGTGGTACCGATTTCTCAGATTGCAACGTCGCTCACCGATGGCGTCGTGTCCATCGAGGATGAGCGCTTCTACGATCACGGCGGCATCGACCCCATCGGACTCGTCCGAGCGACTCTCAAGACCGCTTCCGGAACTCGACAGGGTGCTTCGACCATCACTCAGCAATACGTCCGCAACACCCTGCTCTTGGACGAGCGTACCCAGATGACCGCAACGCGCAAGGTTCGCGAGGCATACCTCGCGATGGAACTTGAGAAGCGCTACAGCAAGACCAGGATCCTTGAAATGTACCTGAATACCGTCTATTTCGGTGAGGGTGCCTATGGCGCAGAGGCCGCTGCCCAGACATATTTCGCCCGGAGCGCGAAGGACCTGACCCTTGCGCAGGGCGCCCTACTAGCTGGACTTCTCCAGTCGCCGAGTCGGCTGGATCCGTACAACAACCCCGAGGGTGCCACGGCACGGCGGAGTGAAGTGCTCGGCCGCATGCTCTACAACAGCAAGATCAATCTTGCGCAGTATGAGCAGGCCAAAGCTGAACCACTCGCTCTGATGCGCATAAAGGAGCCAGTAGACGGTGTCTACTCAGCCCCCTACTTCGTGGCGCACGTAAAGAAGGCCCTGCAGCAACAGTTCACTCCAGCCGTAGTGTTCAAGGGCGGGCTCACCGTCTACACAACGCTCGACACTAAGATCCAGGGCTACGCCGAGAAGGCCAGCCGAGAGACTTTCACCAATTCCAAGGATCCTGAGGTCGCTCTCGTATCCATCGACCCTCGGACGGGCTACGTCAAGGCACTCGTCGGTGGGCGCGACTATGCCAAGAACAAGTTCAATCTCGCGACCCAGGGCTACCGCCAGCCGGGCTCCTCATTCAAGACGTTTGTGCTTGCAACCGCAATCGAACAGGGGATGCCGCCTTGGTACGACATCGATTCATCATCGCCAGCTGAGATTCCGGCCAAACCCAACCCTTGGATCGTAGACAACAGTGAGGGTTCGGGCTCGGGCATGATGTCGCTGGAGAGCGCGACACACAGCTCGGTCAACACCGTCTTCGCCCGACTGGCCTACGGAATCGGCATCAAGAACGTCGTCAAGATGGCCAAGCGGATGGGCATAGAGACCAAACTGCCCAACTACCCTTCAATAGCACTCGGCGCATCCAATGTAACGCCTATCGAAATGGCATCGGCCTATGGCACGCTCGCTACAGGTGGCACGCACTTCCCTACCACGGTCGTGACAAAAGTGATCGATCGCGATGGGCAAACGGTCTTCGAGTCGGCACCCCAGGGAACGCAGGTTTTGAAGCCGGATGTAGCACGCGCGATCACCGACATACTCTCAGGAGTCATTACTCAGGGCACGGGAACTCGTGCCAATATTGGCCGCCCGGCTGCTGGCAAGACCGGCACTAGCCAGCTCAACCGTGATCTATGGTTCGTCGGATACACTCCACAGCTCGTGACTGCTGTGTGGGTTGGATACCCAACCGAGAGGACCGTGGAGATTGACGGTTCTCTGGGCTATGGCGGAACCGTAGCGGCTCCAATCTGGGCATCATTCATGGAGCGCGCTCTGGCCGGCAGGAACGCAAGTGACTTCCCAAAGGCCAGTGAGCCAACTTGGGATACCGCGCAGTTTGATATCCCAAAGGGCGACTCAAGCAGCACAACCCAAGACGTGGTCGGCGACAGCCTGAGCAGCGCGCAAGATGCCCTCGGCGGAAAGGTCTCCGTCACCTATGACTGGTCCTCAAAGAGAAAAGGTACCGTTATCGACCAGTCAACTCGAAACGGACGGACCACACTAACGGTCTCTAAGGGACCCAAACCCTCCTCCGGCAGCGGAGGCTCTTCCGGGACTGGAAGTGGCAACAGCGACAGCGGTGGCTCGGTCCCGACGTCCGGAACTCCCTAGCCGTATCGCAGACAATGCTGCTCGATACGACCGAGGCAGCTGGCCGAGATTGCGCCATCGCGAAACCCCGGCGAGGCACGGTCAGAACACTCACTCCGCCAGCGACTCGAGCCACGCGTGGTCGGCCTCGAGCGCATCTCGAACTTGCAAGAGCTGCACGCTTACGGCTTCGTGACCGGTGCCGCCGGCAGTGACCCGCCGAGCCACGACTGCTTCGATGTCGACTGCCGAGAGCACATCTGGCCCAAACTGCTCGGCGTGCGTCGCGAACTGCTCGGCAGTGAGGTCCTGGAGCGTGATGCCGTCCCGTTCGCACGCAAGCACGAGCCGGCCGACGATCTCGTGTGCCTCTCGAAACGGCACCCCAGCGCCGACGAGGTGGTCGGCTAGGTCAGTCGCGGCCATGAAGCCACCCCTAGCGCCGGTGGCCATGCGATCGGTGTTTATGTGCATCGAGTCGACCATGCCAGCCATCGCGCGGAGTGAATGGGCAAGGGTGTCAATCGCGTCGAAAGCCGGCTCTTTGTCCTCCTGCATGTCCTTGTTGTAGGCGAGCGGGAGACCCTTGAGCGTGACGAGCAGCGACTGCAAATCCCCAAAAACGCGCCCAGTTTTGCCGCGCACGAGCTCGGCGAAATCGGGATTCTTCTTTTGCGGCATGATTGACGAGCCGGTGGAGAACTCGTCGTCCATGGTGATGAATCCGAACTCGTCGCTCGACCACAAAATGAGCTCCTCGGCGAAGCGCGAGAGGTGCATCTGGCACACGGCGCACGCGTAGGTGAGGTCGAGAAGGAAGTCGCGGTCACTGACGGCGTCCATTGAGTTCTCGCTCACCGCCGAGAAGCCCAAACGCGCCGCCACGTACTCGCGGTCGAGCGGATAGGTTGTGCCCGCCAACGCCGCGCTACCGAGAGGAAGCACGTCAGCCGAGGTGTGGGCGTGACGCAGCCGCGTAAAGTCGCGGGTGAGCATCTGGGCGTAGGCCAGCAAGTGATGACTCAAGAGGACCGGCTGTGCCTTTTGCAGGTGCGTGTAGCCGGGCATGATGACGCCGAGGTTGTCCTCGGCGAGGCGGAGCAGGACCCGACGCAGGCCAAGAACTCGGTGGCCGAGATCGACGCTGGCGGCCTTGGCGTAGAGCCGCGTGTCGGTGGCGACCTGGTCGTTTCGGCTGCGTCCTGTGTGCAGGCGAGCGCCCGCGGGCCCGATGCGTTCGGTCAAAACACGCTCGACGGCCATGTGGACGTCTTCATCGGCGGGATCCCAGACGAAGGTGCCAGCACCCACCTCTCGGTAGATCTGGCTGAGGCCGGATTCGATTGCGTCGGCATCGGCTTCTGTGATGACTCCCACTTTGGCGAGCATGCGGGCGTGGGCGATCGACCCGCGGATGTCCTCGGCCCACAGGCGCTTGTCGACAGGTAGGGAATTGCCGAAATCGGCGAGGAAAGCGGCCGGGCTCTTCTCGAAACGACCGCCCCAGGGGGTCTTGGTGTCACTCATCGCCGCTCTTCTCTGGATCTGTGTCGCCGGCGTCGTCTAGACGGACGTCCGGCTTGGTCTCGGGGTCAGCCGTTCGGTTCTGGCCCATCGTGTACCCGAGCCAAAACGTCAGAGCCGCCGGCCCGAACAACAGCAGGGCGACGATCAGGATGATGATGAACTCGGGCAATCCCGTGCCGAACATACGGGTTAGACCTCGCCTTCCTTGCCGACCTTGCGGCGTTGACGCGCCCAGACTCTGGTGGGAAGTCCCCACAGGTCGATGAAGCCCTTGGCCGCCTTGTGATCGAAACTGTCGGCAGCGTCGTAGGTCGCGAGATTGTAGTCATAAAGCGAGTAGGGGCTGCGGCGGCCGACGACCACGCAGCTGCCCTTGAAGAAGCGCAGACGAACGTCGCCAGTCACGAGCTTCTGAGTCGTGTCGACGAAGCCGTCGAGGGCCTCCTTGAGCGGCGAGAACCACAGTCCGTTGTAGACGAGTTCGGCCCACTTCTGCTCGACGCCGAGCTTGTAGTGCAGCACCTCGCGCTCGAGGCAGAGGTCCTCAAGCGCCTTGTGCGCCTGGATAAGGGTGAGCGCACCGGGAACCTCGTAGACCTCGCGCGATTTCACGCCGATGAGCCGGTTCTCGATCATGTCGATGCGGCCGAAACCGTGCTTGCCCGCGAGCTCATTCATCGCGTTGATGATCTCGTGGAAGCTCATGGCAGTATCGTTGAGCGCGACGGGAAGGCCCTGCTCGAAGCTGATCTCGACGTACTCGGCAGTGTCGCACTCGCTGCCTCGCGCGTCGTTGGTGAGCGTGTAGATGTCGCTGGGGGGCTCGACCCATGGGTCTTCCAGCACACCGCATTCGATGGCGCGGCCCCAGAGGTTGTCGTCGATGGAGTACGGGCTCGCCTTGGTCGTGGGAACCGGAATGCCGTGTTCCGCAGCGTAGATCATCTCTTGTTCGCGAGTCTTGAGTTCCCACTCGCGCACTGGAGCGAGCACCTCGAGGTCCGGGTCGAGCGAAGCGATGCCCACCTCAAAACGCACCTGGTCGTTGCCCTTGCCGGTGCACCCATGCGCAATGTACTTCGCTTGATGACTGTGCGCCTCTTGGACCAAGTGCTTCACGATGATGGGGCGCGACATCGCCGAGAGGAGTGGATATTTGTTTTCGTAAAGAGCGTTGGCGCGAAGCGCCTTGGCGAGAAACTCCTCGACATACTCCTCGCGGACGTCTTTGACGATCGACTCAACAGCACCGATATCCAGTGCCTTCTGGCGCACAAATTCGAGGTCCTGGCGCTCCTGACCCACGTCAATCGCGAGTGCGATGACATCGACGTCGTGGTTTTCTTGCAGCCATTTGATGGCCACCGAGGTATCCAGACCTCCGGAGTATGCGAGCACTACCTTGTCCCGAGCCATGAATCGTCCTTCCGAGTCGGACGGCAAGACCGCAGGGCGGCCGCCGCGAATTGCTGTTCCCGCGCCTCGGGCTAGGTGCGTCGAGGCAACACGATGCGCTAGCTGACCCCTCGAAACTTGTCCAGCGTATCGACAAGCAACACGGCGTCTTCCTCACTCACGGTGATGACTAAAATGGTGTCATCTCCCGCGACCGAACCGAGAATCCCGTCGATCTCGGCAGCATCGAGCGCCGCTGCCACACCGGGAGCCGTGCCGGCGGATGCCTTGACCAGCACAAACTTCTCGCTGCGTTTCACGTCCTTGACCAAGTCCGACACCATGCGCTGCAGATGCAGGTCCTCGGCGAGGACGTAGACACCCTCGGGAAGCTTCTTGAGGCCCATTTCGGTGATGTCTCGCGAAACCGTCGCTTGGGTGCAGACAAATCCCTCGGCCTTGAGGTTTTCGACCAACGCGCGCTGCGTCTTGACGCGCTCATTGCGAACGATCCGCTTGATTGCGTCCTGCCGTTCGATTCGCTTCCTCATCTGCGCCCAATCTTCTCTATCGTCAGAGCTTTCGCTAACCGAGCACGAGCGAGAGCAAGGCCTTCTGAGCGTGCAGACGGTTTTCCGCCTCGTCGAAGACCACCGAGCACGGTGCGTCGATAACCGCGTCGGCCACCTCTTCGCCTCGATGCGCCGGGAGGCAGTGCATAAAGAGCGCGCCAGGATTCGCGGCAGCCATCATGGCCGAGTTCACCTGGTAGGGCGCAAACGCCGCAATGCGGGCGTCCCGCTCGGCCTCTTGGCCCATCGACGCCCACGTGTCTGTTAGAACGACGTCGGCGCCGGTGACCGCTTCGGAGACGTCGCAGGTTACCGAAACCCGCCCGCCGGTCTGCTCGGCAATCGCCGAGGCCTGCTCGACGATTCCGGGTGAAGCCTGGAAGCCAGGCGGCGTGGCGATTGAAACCGACATGCCGAGCAGCGCGCCGCCGAGAAGGTAGGTGTTGGCCATGTTGTTGCCGTCGCCCACGTAGGCCAGCCGCACACCCGCAAGCCTTCCGAGATGCTCCTTGATCGTGAGGAAGTCGGCGAGTCCTTGGCAGGGGTGATGGTCGTCGGTGAGCGCGTTGATGACAGGCACCGACGCGTACTCGGCGATCTCTTCGACCATCGACTGTGCGAAGGTTCGAATCACGATGGCGTCGCAGTACCGCTCAAGCACCTTGGTGGTGTCGTAGACGGTCTCGCCACGCGAGAAGGCGCCGTCAGGGCCGGTCATGACCACGGGATGCGCGCCGAGCCGGTAGCACGCAACCTCGAAGGAGACGCGCGTGCGCATCGACGGCTTCTGAAAGATGAGTGCGACGGACTTGCCCGCCAACGGGGCGGTGCGTACGCCACGATTCCACGCGCGCTTCTGCGCCTCGGCGGCGTCGATCACACCAATCAGTTCTGTGGGCGTCAGGTCTCCGAGCGAGAGCAGATCTCTGCCCCTCAGGGGGTTGTCCATGTCAGGTATCCAGTTCCTCAAGAATGTCGGATAGCGTCCGGAGAAGTGTATCAATGTCGGACTTTGTGCACACGAGCGGCGGAAGAAAACGCAAAATATCCGTTCCGATGTTGTTCAAGACGATTCCGCGCTCAAGGGCCGAAGCTGCCACCTCGGCAGCAACGGGTCGCGCGAGAGTGACGCCGACCATGAGTCCAGCGCCGCGAACGTCAGAAATGGCGCTGGTGCTGTTGGCGAGCTCGATGAGACGCTCTCGCAGGTAGTGGCCGGACGCTAGGGCGTTGGCACCGGCGTCGATCTCCACCAGCGCGGCAATGGTGGCGCGGCCTGCGGCGCAGACAACCGGACCGCCTCCGAAGGTTGAGCCGTGGTCGCCCGGCTGCAGCGCGCTTGCCGCGTCCCCTTTCGCGAGGAAGCCACCGATCGGCAGGCCGTTGGCGAGCGCCTTGGCGACGACAACAACATCCGGAGTCACGCCGTAGGCCTGGTGTGCGAAGGCCGGGCCGGTACGGAAGAAGCCGGTTTGGACCTCGTCGGCAATGAGGAGTGTGTTGCGTTCGTTGCAGATGCTCCGCGCGGCAGTAAGGTACTCGGCAGTGAGGGGCCACACGCCGCCTTCGCCCTGCACGACCTCGAGCATGACGGCCGCGACGGTGCTGTCGACGGCAGCCTCGAGGGCCTCGATGTCGTTGGCGGGGACGTGGACGAAGCCGCCGGGCATCGGCGCGAACGCTTCCTGCTTGCTCGGCTGGCCCGTCGCCGCGAGAGCCGCGAGCGTGCGGCCGTGGAAGCTCCGCTCGAGCGTCACGACCTTGTAGGCACCCGGCTTGTGCTCGCCAGCCCAGCGGCGCGCGAGCTTGATGGCGCCTTCGACTGCCTCGGCACCGGAGTTGGCGAAGAACATCTGCCAGCCGCCGCCGAGCAACTGGGAGACGTCGCGAGCGAGCTCTGCACGGTGCTCGACGTAGAACAGGTTGCTCACATGGACGAGCTTGGCCGCCTGCTCGGCGACCGCAGCGGTGACAGCCGGGTGCGCATGGCCGAGGTTTACGGCTCCGATGCCGCTGACAAAGTCGAGGTACTCGCCGCCGGCGTCGTCGTAAAGGCGCATCCCCTCGCCGCGCACAAAGAGTACCGGCTTGCGCGCGTAGGTGTGCATGATCACTTCGCGATCGAGTGCGGCCTCTGTGTCGAAACGCTCGCTCATGGCCTAGTTCTCCTCAGATGTCTCGGTGATCATGGTTCCGACGCCCTCGTCGGTATAGACCTCGAGCAGGAGGGCATGCGGGACGGTGCCGTTGAGGATATGGGCGCGGCCCACCCCGCCGCGAAGGGCGCGCACGCACGCGGCGACCTTTGGCACCATGCCGCCCTCGAGCTGGTCGTTCACGATCATTTCCTCGGCCTCAGCTGGTGTCAGCACGCTGATGAGCGACGACTTGTCGGCGAAGTCGGCGTAGAGGCCATCGACGTCGGTGAGGAAGATGACCTTCTCGGCGCCGAGCGCGGCGGCGAGTTCGGCTGCGACGAGGTCGGCGTTGACGTTGAAGCTGCCACCGTCGTCGCCTGCGGCAACCGTTGCGACGACTGGGATGAAGCCGTCCTCGATGAGGTTGTCGATGACCGTGGTGTCGATCTTGGTGACGTCCCCGACGCGTCCGAGACGCTCGTCGCGCTGCGTCGCCGTCACGAGGTTGCCGTCGTCGCCTGACACCCCAACAGCGAGCCGGCCATGCTGGTTGATAGCCGCGACCAACTCGGGATTGACCTTGCCGACCAGCACCATTTTGACGACTTCCATCGCCTCGTCGGTGGTGACGCGCAGTCCGTTGTAGAACTCGACCTCGAGACCGAGCCGATTCATGTACGCGGTGATCTCGGGACCCCCGCCGTGAACGATGACCGGATTGATGCCGACGAGCTTCATGAGCACGATGTCG
>JBAXEO010000070.1:0-10124 GCA_037140395.1 Coriobacteriia bacterium | reverse complement strand
CCGGCGCCCCGTTCGATCTCTGCGAGCGCCGCATCGACGCCGAGCGCCGCGCGGTATGGGCGATGCGATGCCATCGCTTCGACGACATCGGCCACCGCCAGAATCTTGCTCGCGGGGAGCAACTCGTCGGCGGAGAGGCCGCGTGGGTAACCCGAGCCGTCGCAGCGCTCGTGGTGCTGGTACACGATCTCGGCGGTCGGCCCTTCCATGTGGGCCGACGCGATGATCCGGTAGCCCGCCTCGGCGTGTCCTTTGATCAGTTCGAACTCGATGGGCGACAGGACGCCCGGTCTGCTGAGGATGTCCGCCGGGACCGACATCTTGCCGACATCATGGAGAAGAGCAGCGTTGTGGATCTCGTCGACCTCGGCGGCCGACATGCCCATCTGCTGCGCGATGCGCACCGAGAGTTCCGCGACGCGTCGCTGATGACCCGCAGTGTAGGGATCACGCGTCTCGACGACCTGGCTGACGATCTCGACCGTTGACAGGAGAGCTCGGCCGAGCCGCTCCAAGTCGTGCTCGCGCGCCTCGAGCAACCCCTGGAGGCGGATCCCTCGTCGCTCGATCTCAGCCTCGGCTTGCTTGCGGTCCGTGATGTCTCTCAGCACGGTGCAGAAACGCATGCTGCCCTCGGTCCTGACCAAGAACGGGGAATCTTGTACAGCTCTGAGGGCCCCGTCGATGCGCTCGATCGTGCGGTCCTGTGGAGGCCTGTGCCATTCGCTCGCAGTCCGGGCGATTGCCACAAAGCCGTCGCGCAGCCGATCTTCCAGTCCCGGCGAACGATGCTCCTCGGGCACGATCCGCGCCTGGAGCTCCCAGATGGGTCGGCCGACGGCGTCGCACTCGGCGATCCCGGTGAGGTTGACCATACCCCCGTTCCAGATGGTGAGAGTGCCCTCTTCATCCGCGACGACGATCCCGTCGAGCGACTGCTCGATCAGCGCGTTCAGGCCGGCGTCGCTTTCGCGGAGCGCAGCTTCCACGCGCTTGCGCTCGGTGATATCGCGGTGGAAGGCCATGACGTAGCGCTCACCGCCGATGTCCACGGGATTCGCCGAGACTTCAAGGGAGAACGTGTCCCCGTTCTTGCGGACGTGCTCGACCTCGAACGTCATCGGGCTTCCCTCGAGCACCGAGGCGGTCCGCTTGCGGGTCAGCTCAGCGGTCTCCGGCGTCACAAGCTCCGCGAGACTCGTCACGAGCATCTCGTCGATCGTGTATCCGTGCATCTCCGCGAAGGCAGGGTTGAGGAACACGAGAGCGCCATCCGTGGCGAGCAGGCAGATACCGTCGCTCGCGTTCTCGAAGACCGCGCGGAACCGCTCTTCGCTGTCAGCCAACTCCCTGGTCCGGCGGATGACGTCGAGCGCGGAGAAGCAGTGGTGCGCGAACGACTCGATGGCGGACGTGGGGAGGCCGACATCGCCGGTGGCCGCGTTGATCACGAGGTTGCCGAGCGCGGTCACCTTGTCGGTGATCCCGACCGCGAACAGGTCGCCTTGACCGAACGTGGCGATGATCGCCGAGGAGACGACCTTGGGCATCCCGGCCAGCGCGAGTCCCGCGAACCCTCCGGGCATCCTCGTCAGGGTGCCCTCGAGCAACTGGCTGCGCAGCTCGGGGGAGATGGGGAAGCGCTTCTTGAGGATGTCGAATCCGACGAGGTTCGCAAGCTTCAGCGCCGGCTTGGGCACCGCCCCGGCGATCTTGCGGGTCGCGAACGTCTCCAGATCGGGCGAGATCTCGTTGACGATGATCATGGCCCCGGGGCAGAGCCGGGCCATCGTGTCACCGATCACGTCGTACACCTCGTCGTCGGTCCGACACCGCAGGAGCGCCATCGCCGCCTCGGCAAGCAGCGCGCTCTCCCAAGAGGCCGTGACCGTGTCCTCGGCGCGTCGGAATCTCGATGGGTCGCGCCTGTCGCTCTCGTCCATTGGTCCACAACCCTTCGGTTCGGCTCCGCGTCGACGCAGAGCCGAACCGACAGTTTGGTTTGAGATGAGCCGTTTGGCTTCCACTTGGTCCCCTGACTCGGTGGGCTCGACAGACGCCTGAGCGGCGTTTCTACCCCCAATTCACGGGGGGTTTTCCGAGGGCCCCAAGCTCTCACCCCGGTCTGTACCCGCCGTGTCCGGTTATCACTCCCACCCTAGAGCCAACAAGCTCACGGGTCAGGTCAACTTGGCGTGCATTGGTGCCCCGTTCGTTCGGCAGCTTTAGAGATCGGCCGAGGCGTCCCAGTGAACGCGGTGTCCCACGGATGGGTTGCCGAGGCGATGGCTACGAAGGGCGCGCAGCGCGCAGACTCAGGCCCCCTACGACCCGAACGCCTCGACCGCGTCCTTCATCAGGTCCGGAATCGGCAGCTCCTGCGGACATTCGTCCAGGCACGTCCCGCACTCAGTGCAGTTGGATGCCTTGCCCTTGACCTGCAGGTAGCCGGTGGTGAACGGGTTGGCGTCCCCCCACATGGTCGCGTTGTTCAGCGACGCGATGACGTCAGGGATGTCGACGCCGCTCGGGCACGGCATGCAGTAGAGGCAGCGCGTGCAGTCGGCCTTGAGGTTCGCACGCAGCGTCTCGGCCGCATTGACGTAGACGGCGAGTTGGTCGGCTGTGAGCGAGTTGGGTAGGCCCTTCTCGGCGGCGGCGAGGTTGTCCTCGACGTGCTGCATCTCGGTCATGCCGGACAGCGTCAGGCTCACGCCGGGCTCGTTCCAGACGTAGCGCAGCGCCCACTCGGCGGGAGTCCAGCCCTCGGGCCGCTCGTCGAAGATCGCGCGCATCGGGGCCGGCATCTTGTCGCCGAGCTTGCCGCCCTTGATGGGCTCCATGACCACGACGCCCATGCCCTTCTCGGCGGCGTGAAGAAGACCTGCGCGACCGGCCTGGAACTCAGTGTCCATGTAGTTGTACTGGATCTGGCCGAACGCCCAGCCGTCGTAGTCGTCGCAGATGCGAATGAAGTCGGCGGCCGCGCCGTGGAAAGAGAAGGCGGGGAAGCGGATGCGGCCCTCGGCCTGCGCGCGCTCAAGGAATTCGATCACGCCGAGGGACTTCATCTTGTCCCACGCGGGGCCGTTTAGGCCGTGCACCAGGTAGAAGTCGAGGTGGTCGGTCTGGAGTCGCTCGAGCTGCTGGGTGAGGAAGCGATCCATGTCATCACACTCGCGGCAGAGCTGCTGCGGTAGCTTGGTCGCGAGGTTTACGCGGTCGCGCCACCCGCCCGACAGCGCCCGTCCCACGAACGGCTCGCTCTCACCGCCGGGGCCGGAGAATCCGGTGCCGTGGTAGAACCAGGCGGTGTCGACGTAGTTCACGCCGTTCTCGATGGCATGGTGGAGCATACGAGTGGCGAGCTGGGTGTCGATCCTGGTCTGGTCGCCGTCGAGCACGGGGAGGCGCATGCACCCGAAGCCGAGGATCGACACGTCGACGCCGGTCTTGCCGAGTTCACGGTAGAGCATGGGGTCCTCCCGAGGGGGTTGTCTTCTTGACTCGCCGCGCGCCGCCGCGCGATTCTCGCGACGGGCGGGAGGCAGGAGATGTCTAGACAATCTATCTATTGTGCCGAGTGCTGTCACTCTCCCACGGGGCTGCGCTCTGGTCCGACGCGCCCCTGGCTCTTCCGCAACTCCCAATACGCTGAATCCCCAACTTTCTCCGCAATCTCCCGACCAAGTGCATCAGCCCGTTCGGTCGCAGCGAGCAGCACGGCCGGCGTGACCTCCAGCGGTTCGTTGCCGACAAACCCCAGTAGGGCAGCCTGCTGCATGACCCTGTCCGCTGCGACCGGGTCTTCAGCCGAGATGCCGAGCTGTCCAAGGTGTATTGGCAGACCCACCCGTGCGAAGAACTCGGCGACCCTGCGAGCCTCGATCTCATCGCTCTCAAGCACCAGTTGGATCAAGACGCCTATCGCGACCATCTCGCCATGCAGGAAGTGCCGGTGCACCTCAGGAAGCGTAGTGCAGCCGTGTGCGATCCCATGAGCAGCCGCGAGGCCGCCGCTTTCGAATCCTATCCCGCTCAGCAGGGTGTTTGCCTCGACAACACGCTCCAAGGCGGTTGTGACTTCTCGGCGAGAAACGGCTTCGACAGCCGCTGGACCGTCGGCGAAGAGCGTGGTCGCGCAGAGTTCGGCCAGAGCGATTGCGGCAAGTGTCGGGCGCGCGCCCAACTCCGAGCGGGCATCCGGATTCTTAGCGCACGTGCGCGCCTCATACCACGTTGCCATTGCATCGCCGATGCCCGCCACGAGGTAGCGCGCTGGCGCCTCCGCCACGACGCGGGTGTCGACTACCACTAGCGCCGGGCTGTGGGGGAAGTAGCGGACCTCCTTCGAGACACCACTCGATGTGTACACGACAGCAATCGCCGATGTGGGCGCGTCATTGGATGCGAGCGACGGACACACCACGACAGGAACGCCCAAGAGAGCGGCGACGCACTTGCCGGTGTCAATGCACTTCCCTCCGCCAAACGCGATCACGCTATCCACGGCAGGCTGGGCGCCTCCAAGGACGTCCACCAGACGCGCGATTTCCTCATCGGAACACTCGCCCGTGAAGGTGGCTGCGACCGGGTCGCATTCCGCCGTGCGCAGACTCGCCAAGAGGCGTGCCCCGTCGCGCTCCTGGCCACCAGCAGAGGCCAGCAGTGCAGGGCGCCGACTCGGAACGATCGAGAGATAGCGGCCAATGTGGTCGAGAACCCCGCTGCCCTGAATGTAGCGCGGCGGGGAGATCAAGACCCTCGGAATGCCCAGATCCGAGTCATCCTCGGGTGCAAAGACCGCGCAAGGCAGGTAGCTAGCGACTGGCGGCATGGCTTTCCCCTCCGAGAGACCCCATGAGATTGGTGGCGCGCGTTAGACACGCAGGCCTTATGGGCTTAGAGATAGTGGCGCAAGCAACAGTATTCTCTGAAACCGCTGGATTGCCAAAGCGCGCGCAGGGCGTCTTGCACTCAGCACGAGGACCGTGTTATTGACCCGCTTGACCAGGACCACGGAGGTTCCCCATGACTCGGATTCCGCTTACACGTCTTGCCATGTCGTGTGTCGCATGCGCCGCACTCGCTGTGTCGCTTGCAGGATGTGCTCCCGCCAAGGACAACTCGGCGCTCCTGACCGGCCGAGTCTGGAGGGCCACCGAAGTTCGCACCGCCAAGGGGCTGGCCCCTGTCCCGGGTACCGGTGGCCCCACCAGTGAGTTCGCATCTGACAAGGTGACCGGGACGACCGGCGTGAACCGCTACAACGGCACCTACACCACAAAGTCAGGCGACAAGATCGAGATCGCCGTGGGCCCGATGACTCTCATGGCGGGCCCGCCAGCGGCGATGGCCATCGAACAGTCTTTCGTCGAAGCACTCAAGTCGGCCAAGAGCTACAGCGTCGCCGAGAACACACTCACGCTGATGGACGGTTCGGGCAACGCGCTCGTCAACTATAAGGTCCTGAAGGAGACGCCGCTCGTCGGGACAAAGTGGAAATGCACTATGTACAACAACGGCCGGGGCGGCTTCCAGGGCGTCATCGAGACAAGTACCAGCACTGCGGTCTTTGGTGAGGACGAATCGCTGAGCGGCAATGCCGGAGTCAACAGCTACAACGGCACGTACGCCGCCGACAACGGAGAGATCAAGATCGACCCGGCTCTTTCCACCACCATGATGGCGGGCGATCCCGAGGTTATGGCGCAGGAGACGGCCTATCTGGCGGCGTTGCCCAAGGCTACCGTCTACAAGATCGAGGGTTCGACCCTGACGCTCAGAGACGCTGGCGGAGCCGCGATGGCCGCATATGAAGCCGAGTAGCTCAGGGTCGGTCTCCCGCTATCGTCACGGCTTCTCGGCGGGAGCTTCCTCGGCTGCGTCGCTGGTCGGCCCGGTCGATACCATCAGCAGCACGCTGTAGCCCTTGGGCACGTACTCGCCCGCCTTGGGCAACTGGGTGACGACCTTGCCCTTGGGTGTCTCGGCGCTCTCGTAGGGGATGACGATTGCCTCCAGTCCTTTGTCGGTCAGCGCAGCGGTCGCTTCCTCTTCGCTCAAACCGACGACATCGGGCACCTGCACGGTCTCTA
The DNA here is from genome assembly GCA_037140395.1 of Coriobacteriia bacterium. Taxonomy (GTDB): domain Bacteria; phylum Actinomycetota; class Coriobacteriia; order Anaerosomatales; family JAAXUF01; genus JBAXEO01. The sequence goes on along the minus strand of JBAXEO010000070.1, from coordinate 4,026 downwards.
CAATCGGCGGACTAGGCGGCTTGGGCGTGTCTGCTGGTGGCTGTGGGTACGTCGGCGGATTCGCTGGCGGATTGGTTGGCGCGGGGCCAGCCGAGATCAGCATGCCGACGACGGTACCCGTCGCTACCCTCGCGCCGGAAACGGGCTCCTGTGCGATCACTTCGCCCTTGGGCCTGGCGCTGTAGGTCCCGTAAGTCCTGCCCCTCAGTCCCGCTTGTCCCAAGGCGTTCTGGGCCGTTCCGCTCTGCTTTCCGACCACATTGGGCACGGCCACGGCTGTCGGCGGAGCAACGCCAGCCGACACGAGCACCAGAATCTCGGTGTCCGGCGCCACCTTCACGCCGCCCGCCGGAGTCTGTCCCGCGACGGTGCCTGCTGGCGCGTTGTCGTTCGCAGTCACAAAGTCGGAGTTCAGGCCGGCGTCGCTCAAGATCTTGCGTGCCTGCGCCTGAGTCTTTCCCTTGACATCAGGCACGGCAACTGGCGGAATCGGACGCGCGCCTAGAGATAGCAGGACGCCAACGGTTGAGCCTGGGGCAACCTTGTCTCCGGCAGCGGGGAGTTGGTCGATGACCGATTCCTTGGCCACATACGAGTCGTACTCGGCGGTCTGAACGCTTTTTAGTCCCGCCTTGGAGAGCGCCTTCTCGGCTTCATCTCGCGTCATGCCCTTGAGCTTGGGGACCTCGACCTTGGATGGTCCACTGGAAATCGTGAGATTGACCGCGGAGCCCTTGGCCACCTTCGCGCCCGCCGCGGGACTCTGCGCGACAATGCTGCCGACGGGGGCCTTGGTTGCTTCGTTCGATACTTGCCCCAACTGCAGACCCGCCACTTGCAGCGCTTGGGTTGCCGCAGTCTGATTCTCGCCGGCGACATCGGGGACGGCTATCTTTTGTCCAGTGGTGAACCACCAGATCCCACCTCCGACGATGGCAACCACGACAACAGCCGAGACTACCCAGGCCCAGACTGGAATTGGGGCCTTCGGGTCGGATGCTCCGGTTGGAATGCTCATGCTGATTCCCTCCTGCTCAATGTCATCGCACTTGTCCTAGTATGCCCAAGAACGTCAGCCTCGTGCGTTGCGTATTGCGAGGCGAGTGGGCGTCGTGCAAACGTCGTTCTTGGCGCTCCCCCATCTTCGGGACCGGCCTTGATCTGGGCTCTCCGGTTTCTTCGCCCGGCGTCGCCAGCGGGCGTGGCTCCGATATCTCATCCCGAACAAGGGGAGGACGAGAGCCAGCAGGGTCGCAAGCAGGTAGAATCCCACAGCGATCCGAGGCGCGACGAAGGCGATGGCCAGCGCGAGGAGATCGACCACTGTGAGAATCCAACGCTGCCGATTGATCTTCCTGAGTTGCTCGCCGGCGATTTCGCTTGTCACCAAGTCTGGCTGACGAGTCACATAGAGCATGATGAGACTGAGCATGAACGAGGCCAGAAGAACGTTGAGTCCGTAGAGCAGAACGCCGATACGGACGCTCTCAGTCCCAAGATGCATCGCCCATCAGGTGCGCGGAAAACGGGAGTACGGCCACGAACAAGAGCAGACGATATTCATGCTATAGGTGGCCATGTCCCCGCGCTTCATCACCTTGGTCAACGTGGCGTGGCCGAGCCAGATGCCGCCGATGAACGCGAAGCCAATGAGGTAGGCTAGGAAGTCGCGCCAACTCTCGACAAGCGCGGGCCAGACCGTGACGCTCGCAGCGGGGATAGGCAGTTCCAACTTGAGGTCGGTGCGGACCGCCTGCAACGATCTGCCCGCAGTCCGACCATGGGGGCTGAAAGGTCAGCATGGCTACTTCCGAACAGCGCGGGCACCGCCCCGTGGCCGCCGTACGAGACCGAGCAGGAAACAGTGCTGACCCTTGGCGAGACGATCGAAGCCCGAAGCAGTGTGAACTGCCAGGGACTCGACTTCTTCGACGCCTACTGGTCCAAGGTCCTCGGCGGCGAGCTGCCGATGCCGCACTAGCCGAGACAGTAGCGCGCCCGCTTCCGCGTCCGTTGCTGCGAGGTCCGAAAGCGCACCAGTGCAAGACAGGGCTGCGCCTGCGTGATACCCTATGGGGTATACAGGTCTATCGCACAAGACGGCGGCGCTCTTGGCCGGGGTGAGTGTAGCCCTCGGCAATCACAACACCCGCCGTGAGCACCGACAGCTCCGGCACCATCTACTCGCCGCACGATAGGGAGGGCACGACATGGATGTGGTCAACGCTCGCTGGACCAAGAACCGCCAGTTCGTGGGGTGGGATTCCAAGCAACATGGCATCGTCATGGATACTCCTGCCGAGGGGACCGGTGAGGGGACCGGATGGCGTCCGGTCGAGCTGCTCCTGCTCGGCATGGCCGGCTGCACCGGCGTCGACGTGGTCTCCATCCTGGAGAAGAAGCGCGAGGACGTGCGCGGGATTGAGATTGAGGTGCAGGGCGATCCTTTCGTCGACGACTATCCGCACTACTACCAGACGATTAACGTGCACTACACCGTTACCGGTGTGGGCGTGAAGCCGGGTTCGGTAGCTTCTGCGATCGAGCTTTCTGAGGAGAAGTACTGCTCGGTCAAGGGGAGCCTCGGCCCCCAGTGCGACGTGACAACGAGTTTCGAAATCGTCGAGTTTGAACCCCAGATCGGCCCAAAGAACCGTTCCTAGTCTCTACGTATTGGGAGGCATTCCGATGACAGACGCCATCATCAAGGTGGTCGACCTCGACGAATGCAGTTGAAGCGGCGGGGGCGACCCCTACTCGGACGGTCTGTCCGAGTCTCTACTCTACGAAGCAGAAGTCACGGGCTCTTTCGACCTGCCAGCGGATCAGTCAACTTGTGGGATGCCGGTCTCGGTACAGATCGAGCGACTGGAGCGTGAGATCTCTACTCGCCTGGGAGGCGGGTTTCTAGTCATCGATACCGATCTCTACAGCCTCGAAGGCGTTGAGCGCGACCTAGCCTTGGACGCTCTCGTCGCAGGGGAGCCGTCACCGTTTGTCCTGGTAGAAGGACAGCTCGTGTGTACGGGCGCCGTTGAGGTGTCGGCGGTGCTCAATGCGCTTCTGCAAGCATCCCCAGACGACACCGCGATTGTCCTAGACCGAGCCTAGAACAGTAACGGCTCCCTCCCTGGGGGCCGCCGAAACGAAAGGTCGCCAATGTTCGGATGGGGAGTCAAAACCGTCACCGTCGATGAACTGGCAGGTAAGCTCAAAGAGGGGAAGCAGGTCCTGATCGACGTGCGAGAGCCCTATGAGTTCACCGCAGGCCACATCAAAGGTGCGATGAACGTGCCCCTGGGGCAACTGGGCGGTAGGCTCGGCAAGTTCGACCCGGACGCTGAGACGTACGTGATCTGTCAGTCGGGGCACCGAAGCGCTTCGGCTGTGCACGCCCTCAAGCGGGCTGGTTTCGAGAACGCATACAGCGTCAAGGGCGGGACTTCGGCGTGGCGTGGGAAACTGGTGCGCTAGCCGTGTCGCGCATCGGAGGGCTCACCAGTGAACTGTGTTGGAGCGCCTACAGCTCTTCTTGAAGCGAAGGGTCCTCATCCAGCATCAAGGCCAGATGTTCGACAACGTCGCCGGTGAACGCCACGCACTGGTCGATGTGAGCCGGCGACCCAAACTCCATTCCGGCAATCAGTGCTCGGCAGCACGTACTGCCCTTCTCATCCAGGAACCAGTCGTGCAGTTCCTTTGCCTTTCCCAGCACGAGCGGCGCCTCGGCGCCTGGGGTGGACCGGCCGTAGACCATTCCGAGTACCATGACTCCGCCGGACAAGGCACCGCACGTGCAACCACCGGTACCCAGCACGCCCATGCCCACGGGGAATCCCGACGCGAGCCGAACGATCTCCGCCGGCATCGGAGTCGTCATTGCTTCGTTGAACGTGAACACGACAGCCTCTGAGCAGAGGAACTGCCCGCTTCGGTAGAGATCCTCGGCCTGTTCCCGTAATGCCAGTGCGTCCATTGGATGAGCTCCGCTCATGAGTAGCATCGCGATACGTGATGGCGTATATC
>JBAXEO010000069.1:0-10186 GCA_037140395.1 Coriobacteriia bacterium | reverse complement strand
CGTCACCTGCGCTTTGACGCCACCAACCAGTCTGCGATCGACCTGACTGATGGCTTCCGCTCCACCATCGCCTACCCCAACTACTTCGACCTCGCGCTGGCCATCAAACCCGACGCCAAGCGGGTGCTGGTGCTGGGAATGGGCGGCGGCGCAGTCACTAAACGCTGGTGGCGCGACTACCCCGACATGACCATCGACAGCGTCGAGATCGACCCGACGGTAGTCGACGTCGCGCGGCGCTATTTCGCTCTGCCCGACGACCCTCGGCTCGGCGTCTTCACGACCGACGCGAGGCGCTACATCCAGACCACCGACAAGACCTACGACGTGGTCATCGTCGACGCCTACTACGCCGAGTCACTCCCCTTCCACCTCACAACGACCGAATTCCTGCGGGAGGTGAAGTCGCGGATGGCCCCCGACGGAGTTCTTGCCTACAACGTCATCAGCCCGGTGAGCGGGGACAAGAGCAAGCTCTTCCGCACGACCTACCGCACGGCCAGCGGCGTCTGGGACAACTTGTGGGCGTTCCCCATTGGCATCTCGGCAGGTGGCGGGGCCGACAAGCGCCGCAACGTCATCGTCTTGGCGAGCGACACCGACGTACCGAAAGGTGAGTTGCTCCGCCGTGTCTCGACCAATGTGGACGGCCGAGTGAAACTCGACGGGTTTTCGGCGTTCTCGGCAGACCTCTATGGCGGCATCGTGCCCCTGGGCGACGTACCGATCATGACCGACGCCTACGCGCCCACCGACTCGCTCATCGACGTCCGGTAGCTACGCCCGGTTCTTGCGATGATCTGCGCGCTGCTGCTCCTGCCGAAGGCCGAGAAACCCCCCGTGGAGACCGGAGTTGTGGGCCGGTTTTCGCTCCCCAGAAACGCCCGATTCTGACGTTTCGCGTCGTACCCTCAAGTCTTACCAGAGGTCGTCCCGCCGCGCAGGCGTAAAGGCGGCGTGGATTATTGCTCTCCTAAACTGCATCACAAGCATGGCTACCTGCACAAACACTCCTTTTCGGGTACACTCAACTACATATAAAAGAACTTCCGCGCGCGCAAGAGTGCCCGTGGGTGGTTTTGCGTTGGACCGATTCAGTGCCAATCGGCGCTGGTTCGTGGGCAGAAACGAGGAGGTGGACGGCCTGAGGCAAGAACCGAAAGTAATGACCCCGGGAGGGCCGCGCCACCGCTGGATTCTCGCGATACGCCGCCACTGGGTACTGGTGACTGCCGCCCTGATCCTCTGTGGATTCGTTGTCCCAATCATCGCCGCTGCCCTCATCTCCACCGGGCAGCCGGTCACCGACCGCACCTGGTATTGGCAGCAGCAACTCCCCCAGGGCAACGACCTTCGTTCGGCTTCCTGGCCCAGCGCAACCACCGGATATGCGGTCGGAGTCACGGGCACTGCGCTCAAGACCACCGACGGCGGAACGACGTGGATTTCGCAGGATCCAGGCACGACGAGAGACTTGACTGGCGTTTCATTCGTGACCACCAGCACGGGGTGGGCGGTCGGTGTCTCGGGCACGGTGATCCGGACCACCAACGGCGGGTCGACGTGGACCGCGCAAACGGCGCCAACGGTGCCCGCGGCTCGTAACCTACGTGCGGTGTCATTCTTTGACGCCAATGTGGGCGTGGCGGTCGGCGATCAAGGCACGACCACGTCAACCATCGTCTACACCAGCAACGGCGGGGTAACCTGGCGAACGGCGTCGACGACGTCGACCGTTGGACTCAGTGGCGTGCAGATGGTTTCGGCGACGGTCGGCTGGGCGGTCGGCGGGGCAGGAGCGATTCTCCGAACCGGCGACGGCGGCGCAACATGGCTGCCTCAGATCTCGCCCACCGTCGCAGGTCTCTCGGCGATCTCGTTCGCTCCCGGGGGGACGGTCGGCTACCTTGTGGGCAACGCTTCCCTGCCGAGCTGGACGATCTATAAGACCACCGACAGCGGTGTCACGTGGACGGCGGCTAATGGGCTCGGGGCGACGGGGGCCATCAACCTCACCGGCGTCAGCTGCTTTGACTCGCTCAATGCCGTCGCCGTGGGGACCAACGGGCAGATTCGCCACACCACTGACGGCGGCACCACCTGGCTCAACCAGTCGCAGAACAATGTCGGCTCGAACGCCCTGCGCGACGTCAAGATGATCGATGCGAACACCATGAAGGTGATCGGTGACATCGGCATGATCTTCACGACGAGCGACAGCGGCAACTTCTGGACGACGCCGATGATCGGCGTGACGGCGACCTATCAGACCTCCTACTTCATCGACGCCAACCTCGGCTGGGCGGCAGGCACCAACGGCACGATCATCCGCACCACCGACGCCGGCCAGACATGGACGACCCTCGCCTCGGGCATCACGGTCTGGCGCAGTATCCACTTCGCCGATGCGAACAACGGGTGGGTCGTCGGAGACGGTGGGGCCATCCAGCACACGACCGATGGCGGCCTCACATGGGTATCCCAGACCGCCAGCTCCAAGACCACGCAGCAGCTCAACGGCGTGTGGGCGCTTAGCCCTTCTGTGGCCATCGCTGTTGGTAACGGTGGAACGATCGTCAAGACCGCCAACGGGGGCTCGACCTGGACCGTCAAGCCGTCCGGAACTCTCCAGCCCATCAACGCCCTCTGGTTCGCCGACTCCAACACCGGCTACATGGTGGGTGGCGCCGGCATGATCAGGAAGTCCACTAACGGCGGAGAGGCGTGGAACGACACCGCCGGAAGCGGTACCGGCCAGATACTCCTTGCGGTCAGAGGAGTGAGCGCGACACAGGTATGGGCGGCTGGCAATGGCGGGACCGTAGTCCAGACCGCGAACGGTGGCATCACCCTCTGGACGCCGATGGTCACCGATGCCGGCAGCCAGCCGATTCGCACGATCTTCTTTGTGAATGCGTCCCCGAATCCCGTGGGATGGTTCGCCAGCACCTACGGACTGGTGAAGAAGAATACGAATGGCGCCAGCACCTGGACCACGCAGAGCGCTGGCCTGCCGACATCGGCCCTCGACCCGTCGACCGGCACTTGGGCCTCGTCGTTCGTCAGTACCGGCACGGGCTACCTCTTTGGTGACTCGGCGATGATTAGGCGGACGCTTGACGGCGGCGCGAATTGGACATCCCAGCAATATGGCACGCAGAACAGCCTCAACGGCATGGCTTTCGCCGACTCCCTCAACGGCTGGATCTTTGGCACGGGCGGCGTGATGATGCACACGTCCGACGGCGGGCAGAGCTGGCCGCTGCAAAAGACCGGCAACAACAATGCATTCGTCGCCCAATCCATGGCCACGACGTCCACCGGCTGGGGCGTCGGTGACAACGGCACGATCCGCCGAACGACCGATGGCGGATACACGTGGGCCGGGCAGTCTTCCAACACGACCGCCAACCTTGGCGCCGTTTCCACCAAGGACGGAACCCATGCGATCGCAGCAGGTTCCGGCGTCGTCAAATACACATCGGATGCGGGCTCGACGTGGGCCGCAGCTAGTGTCATCCCGACCCAGCCGGTGTCGGGATTGTCATCGGTCAGCGCGACCGAAGCGTGGGCTACGGCCTTGCGTGTCGCAGGCAACAATGTCATCTGGCACACCACCGATGGCGGCGCGAACTGGGCATCCCAGCCGACCACCGCCAACGCGCAACTCTGGACGATCCACATGCTCGATGCCAACACTGGCTATGCGGCGGGCGACTCGGGCATCATTCTCAAGTACTCTTCGACGCCCGTTGGTGGATACAACTGGGTCCGCCAGAACACCCCCACGACACTGCCCTTCTACGCGATCAGGTTCTTCGATGTCAGCAACGGCACGGCAGTGGGCGGTGGTGGGGTTATCGCCAAGACAAGCAATGGCGGCACAACCTGGACCCTGCAGTCGTCGGGAACTGCACGCGCTCTGTCGGGAGTGGCGTACGCCAACTCCAATCTCGCTTTCATCAGCGGCCCCCAGGGAACAATTCTGCGCGGAAGCAACCTCACGGCACCGACGACCACAATGGCGATCGTTCCCTCGGCGCCGAGCTCAAGCGGCTGGTATGTCACGACTCCCACGGTGACTCTGACTTCGAACCGGACTGGCGGCACCACCTACTACGGCTGGACGTCGGCGGGCGGCCCGTTCTCGACATATAGCGTGCCATTCGCTCCCAACCAGGGCACCCAGACTCTGTACTACTATTCCGTGGATGCCTCGGGTGGCGTCGAGACGGTGCAGAGCGCGCCGATCAAGACCGATACGATTCCCCCAGTGCCCTCCAGCGTGGTCACGGCAACTGCAGTGACCACATCGACCGCAAGCATTATGTGGTCCGCCGGCAGCGACAGCATCTCTGGAGTATCGAGGTACGACATATCCTTTGTCGGCAGCGCCACCCCAGTCGCAAGCACCACCACAACCAGCGTCGTGCTCACCGGGCTCACACACGACACCGTCTACCAGATCACCGTTGCCACGGTGGATGTCGCGGGAAACACCTCATGGAGTCTGCCCATTACCTTCACCACGACCCACATGGACACCGGGCCGTTTAGCACCGTGCTGAGCATCAGCCCGTTGTCGCCAAATGGCTCCAACGGCTGGTACGTCACCACCCCGACGGTGACCCTGTCCACCGAGCCCAGTTCCACGAATGCGGTGATGTATTCCGGCTGGGATTACAGCGCAGGCTCGGTCCCGTTCGTCGGCCCCTACTCGTATAATCCTGTGCCCACCACCACCACACCGATTGCGCAGGGCGCGTCGACACTGTTCTTCTCGGCGCACGACGTCACAGGATTTCGTTCAGACGAGCCGACACGGCAGGCGGCCTTCCTCGTGGACACGTCAATACCGGCTAGCCCGTCCGTCACCGCGAGCACAACCAGTTACTCGAGCGTCCGGCTCACTTGGCCAGGTGTCATCCCGCCGCCCAGCGGGATCGCGCAGTACAACATCTACCAAAATGGCCTCTACATAGCAGAAGTGACCACCCCGGCCATCGACATCGTGGGCCTGACCCAGAGCACTCCGTACAACTATGTCGTGTACGCCATCAGCAGTGCCGGAACAACTTCGGCGCCGTCCGCCATGGTGTATGCCACCACGCCGGGAGCCCCGCTTCCTACGGCCCCCTATCCCGTGCTCGCCACATCACCGACGGGCTCCACGGTGTACCTGAACTGGACACCCCAAGGGGATACGGTCTCGTTTGCGAACTACCGCATCTATCGGCGTACAGCCACCGAAACCGTCTATTCGGCGGTGGCGACCGCAACTGGCGGCGTCAACGACTGCGCGTACATCGACCGCAACCTCTCCTCTTCCACGAGGTACTGGTACGCCGTCTCAACCGTGGATTCCCGAGGAGAGAGCTCGCTGTCCGACACCTCTGCTGCGACATGGAACTACACCGCCCCCATAACCACGCTGCCCGACCGTATCCTCGGAATCACTGCAATGAACTTCGACAACAAGGTGTTCCTCTCTTGGCAGGCACCGGCCGACCCCGCGGTCTACGGCTACGTCGTGTACCGAGGGACCGCCAGCATGTCGACCATGACGACCATATCGCCGTACCCGGCCCCCATCACCGGGACCGGGTACTTCGACTTGACTGTCACCAACGGAAACACCTACTACTACCAGGTCGCCGCCGTGAACACCTCGGGGGTTGTCGGCATTCCGTCGATTGAAGCTGAGGCCAAACCGGCGGCTCCGATTCCTGCGAACCAGCCCCAACCGCACTACGAGACTGCGTCCGCGTGCGTCTGTCACGCGACCCACAGCTCCACGACCCTGGTCCCGCTCGTCCGCTTCCCTGGCGCAACAGCAAACACGCTCTGCGTGACTTGTCATGCTCCAGCTTCATCTGCGGCCAACTTCGTTGACCCGCTGCTGCAATCAAAGCATCCGATGGGCGCAAGCGTCACGGCCAGTGATCCGTACACGTGCACCACCTGTCACAATCCTCTGGTCCCCGACGGCGCTCCACTGAACAACCTGATGAAGACCAACTCAACCTCGCCCTGCGTAGTCGTTACGAGTACGCCCGCCGGTAACTACTTCTGCTACTCGTGTCACGGGCCGGGCTCCCCTCTGGTAATGGGAGACATGTCGGTCTTCCAGACGTCAGGACACAACACTGCCCTTGCCGCGCCCACGGGCGCAGGTATCGTCTGCAGCAGGTGCCACGAGTCGCACTCTTCACGCAACAACCAGCTGCTCAAGTACTCGGGGTTCATGGTGTGCATGCAGTGCCACACCACCTCGGCGAGCAATCCTGCTCAGGTGGATATTCTCAGCAAGCTCATGCTCAACAACGGTGCGAACAGCAAGCACCCGATACTGCCTCAAGATCAGACCCGGGGAGCCCGGATGGCATGCGAGAATTGCCACAACACGCATACCACGACGGTCCCCTTCCCTCTCGTCGACCCGCACAATCCCAGCCCCAGCGGAACATGGACCACGCCGAGAAGCGACGAAAAGGCCTTCTGCTTCCGTTGTCACAACGGCCAGACTCTGCCCACCAGCATTGAGACGTCGCCGTGGGCCGAGCCCGTCTACGCCCGCGGCGCAGTCACCACTGCGGCAGTCAGCGGTGTCACCACGACGACGAACATCCAAGCTGCCTATCAGGTCAACCAGCACGGATTCGGGAGTAGGAGTTCGAGTGCGAGTTCGGCGGCCGCGTTCCTCAGACCTGACATGGGCTACGCCTACGGGGACGTCCTCGAGTGCCGCTCCTGCCATGATCCTCACGGCACGGCCAATGACGACGCCATTCTCGACACCGTCAAGTCGGCGAACGGGTCAAAGAGCATCGCAGGTGTACTGACGTACAAGATCCCCTCAGGTGGCAAGGATTTCCGCTACTTCTGCAACACCTGCCACGTTTGGGATTCCACCTCTCATGACGTGCGCGCTCAAGCGATCACGGGGGTGTCCCCTAACAGCGGCGTGTTCCCGACAAACTGCAAGAAGTGTCACGGCCATACGGTAGTCGCCACTGGGACGCCCGAACCTGCGGGGTGGTACTTCTGATGCGGCGCGCGTCTTGGACATACGGAGCTTGGGTCTTCGCCGAGGTAGCCATGTTGCTGTGCCTATCGTTGGCTGCTGCCCCATTGGCGTACGCCAACTTCGGACCCCACTCGCCCGGTGCAGCGCCCGATACCGACACCTGCGCGATCTGCCATCGCGCTCACACGTCGTTCTCGAGCATCGGCTGGACCGATTCCAATGGCATCGATCAAAGTAGCGCGTTGCTGGTCGGCTCGGCATCCAGCTTGTCCGACTACTGCCTCGTGTGCCACGGGGACGGAGCTCCCGGAGCAGGCACCAATGTCATGAACGGCGTCTACGAGGGCGGCTCGTCCTACCTGACCTCATCGACTCCTGGAGCGCCGCTCAACGCCGGAGGCTTCAATTTCATGCCGGATCCCTATGTTTGGGAGGCCTCTGCCACTATCGTCCTCGTCCCGGCCACCTCCAGCCACAACCTCGAGGTCGGACCGTTGCCTCTCTGGGGAGCAGGCACCGTTTTGCAGACGACGCCCAGTCTCTCTTGCGCCAGTTGCCATGACCCGCATCCCGCTTCCAACTACCGGATGCTCACGGGTCAGATCGCATCGCAGACGGTGGGCGGATACACCGGCGCTGACGGCGAGACTCCCAACGCATTCGTGTTCTCGACCGAAACCGGTTACCCGATCCCCGGTGTCGACGCCAGCAACACCCCCGGTGGATTCCTCAAGGGCGCAGCCGGCCAGGCCCAAGTCGACGCGTACCGGCCCAACTACACAGGCGGGACGCCGCTTCTGAGCATAATCGCGTCCGACACAACCAAGTCGCTGTCGGTGTGGTGTTCTGCATGCCACACGGGATATCGTCAGCGCTCAGCCGAGACAACCATAGTCGTTGATTACGGGCTCTATGAGGCCAACCCCAACACAGGCATCAAGGTCGGTCCGCTCGATCGCCACTTCCATCCCAGCGACATCACTCTCGAGCGTGGATACGGCCCCGATCGCACGATACCCTCCACGGTCCTAGCCGATCAGTATTGGGTCCCGCTGGAGAAGGCGGCGAACAACACTACGGGCGATTTCTGGAGGAACTACATCGGCTGCGCTACGTGCCACCGAGCTCACGGATCATCCAGGATCATGACCGGCTGGGCGGCCTCGCACCTGGAGACCAACTCCGCAGGCGCTTGGGTACCTGCGCAAGACACTACTCCGGGCATGGCGCCCGACAAGCTCGCGGCCGGTGGCTCGCCCTATGTCGGATCGAGCGCGCTTCTGCGCACGAACAACCGTGACGTGTGCGCACGTTGCCACGGCGGTAGCACCGTGGCGACTCCGACTCCGTAGGACAGGCCGCTACGGCACCTGCCATTTGAGCCGCGTATCTTGCCCCGGAGGAGAGAACGCGAAGGTGCAGCGAGCCGACCCCTTTGGCACCTGGTAGACGAACACGGTACTGGTCCCGAAGCGAGCCAGCACCGGCCTCATCGAACGTGCGTTGAAGGCTGCTTGCGAGGGCTTGGCCGGAGGCACCACGATACCGCTCGGGTCGATGAGTTCGAAGTCCTCGGCGCGCACCTCGAGCGCCTCGGTTCCCTTGTTCTCAAAGCCGACAACCACCGTGAGGAACTCGCTGCCCGCGGAAGGCTTGGCGCCGCCGACCTCTCCTCCTTCCCGCTTGGCTTCCTCCACCGTAACGGTCCAAGGACCAGCCGAGAGCTTCTCACCCACTACGCCGTTGGTCACTTTTCGCGTCGCAGGAGCGGCACCGCCGGGAGTAGCCACTTCCGAGCCCGCCGGCACGGGGAAGGTACCGGACATGCGTATACACCCGCTCAATGCTGCCACTGCCGCCAGCGCCACGAGCACCATGAATATCCGCCGGATCATTGGCGCTCCCCTTGATTGCCGGGTGCGATAGCCCGCTTGACCAGTAGCTTCGCCTGTATAGTTACTACGCGCGCGCGACTAACCTTTAACTGTCAGCACGCAAAACAGCGACTTATGCGGGGCCATCGCTGCCCTCAGGCTCACCGGGAGCCTGAGGTATTGGCGCGGCATCTGCGAGGGGATCAGCCGGGACGTCGGCCGCGCGATCTCGGTTGACCGCCTCGTCGACCTTGGCCGCAGCCCGGCCAAAAACGCTTGCGAGTCCGCTCAATGCCGTGGCCACATGCGGAGCCGCCGCATCCGACACCTGCTGGGCAGCGTCGCCAATAGCATCACCGGCCTGCTGCGCCCCTTGCGAGAACTGTTGGCCAAAGTCGCTCGATGTGACCTTGCCAAACGCGACATCCGCCTGCCGAGCCATCTCGTCGACTCCAGCACGCACGGAGTCGAGCCGCTGCTTGTTCTGCGGGTCATCGGCAGCCGACTTCGCCCACGCCGAGAGCGCTGTGCCCAGCTCGGTCATCCTGGCGACCACGTCGTTCCACGCGTCGGCAGTGGGACTCCCGGGACCGGGGGCCTGGGTGGCGTTGGGGTCGGGAACGGCATCCGGAGCAGGCGCTGCGCTTGTGTCGGAATCTGGGGCCGGAGTCTCGTCCGTCATCGTCGGTCTCCTTGGGGTCGCAGTGGTTAGAACTCACACTCGTCGAGGCGGTCGAACACCACGTCCACGCGGGCCAGAAACGCCCACGGGTCAAAGATCGCGTCGAGCTGCGCTTCGGTGATTCCCGCAGCGATGACGTCGGGGTCGGCGGCAAGCAGGTCGCGGAAGCTCGAGCCCTCGCGCGCTTGCTGGATGTCGTCCCACACCACCATCGCGTTGCGCTGCGCGATCACGTAGGCGTCTTCTCGGCTGATACCGGTATCGACTAGTGCCAGCAGCACGCGGCTGGAGTAGATGAGGCCGCGCGATGTCTCGAGGTTGGCCCGCATCCGCTCGGGGTACACCACCAGGCCATCCAGAATCCACTCGAGCTTGCTCAGGATGTAGTCGGTCAGGATGTAGCTGTCGGCCAGCACGACGCGCTCTGCCGAGGAGTGCGAGATATCGCGCTCGTGCCAGAGCGCCACGTTGTCAAAACCCACCTGTGCGTTGGCTTTGACGACGCGCGCCAGGCCGCAGACCCTCTCGGCGGTGATGGGGTTGCGCTTGTGCGGCATTGCCGAGGAACCCTTCTGCCCTTTGCCAAACGGCTCCTCCACCTCC
>JBAXEO010000068.1:0-10197 GCA_037140395.1 Coriobacteriia bacterium | reverse complement strand
CAAGCCCTGCCAGACTAAGTGCAAGAGGCTTTGCACTAACTTTGGCAATTCACACATTCCTGGAGGGCCTGGAGGGGCGGTGCACGTTGGCGCAGTTCGGCTGCTAGAATCTGCGAAGTGCGCAAGGTGCATCGGGTTTGCACGGTTCTGTTTGTCCCGATCTGCGAGCTAGGAGAAGGCATTGGCGAGTTCGGGATTCGTCGTCGGCCGTACGCTGCCCACACTCAGTCCGCGTTCGAATGTCCTCTAGTGGAGGTGTGATTTGTCGCAGGGTCGACTGGAACCAACACTATTCCTCGTCACGGGCGGTTCCGGGTTTCTTGGTGTCAATCTGATTCGCTACCTGCTGGAGCGTGGTCACAGTATTCGGTCGCTCGACCTTGTTGAGTTCGACTACCCAGATTGTCGGGATCGGGTCGATGCCATCGTTGGCGACATCCGTCACTCACGGACGGTCGACCGCGCCTGCAGCGACATCGATATGGTGGTTCACTGCGCTGCGGCCTTGCCGCTGTACTCGCCTGAAGATATTCGGACGACAGACGTCGACGGCACTCGCCGCATGCTTGAGGCGGCCCAGACCCACGACGTGCAGCGATTCGTGATGATCTCCTCGACGGCCGTCTACGGCATCCCCGACCACCACCCGCTCTACGAAGACGATCCGCTCGTTGGCATCGGGCCGTACGGAAAGGCCAAGATCGGCGCCGAGGACGTGTGCCTGGAGTTCCGCAGGCAGGGAATGTGCGTGCCGATCATTCGACCGACGAGCTTCATCGGACCCGAGCGTCTCGGCGTGTTCGCGCTCTTCTACGACTGGGCGCGTACGGGCCATGGCTTTCCCATGATCGGCAGAGGGAACAACCGCTTCCAGCACCTTGACGTTGAGGATCTGTGCGACGCAATCTACCTCTGCAGCACCCTGGGCCGTAACGCCGTCAACGATACCTTCAACGTCGGCGCCGAACAGTTCACGACGATGAAGGACGACTACCAAGTCGTCCTAGACAAGGCGGGTTTCGGCAAGAAGATTCACGGGCTTCCCGCGGCACCAATGATTTGGACACTGCGCGTTCTTGAGGCCCTCCATCTTTCGCCGCTCTACAAGTGGGTCTACGAGACAGCGTCGAAGGACTCATTCGTCTCTATAGATAGGGCCCAGCGAGTGCTAGGCTTTGCTCCGAAGTATTCGAACAAGGACGCCCTTCTACGAAACTACAACTGGTACTGCGAGCACCTCGTCGAGTTCGAGGGCACGGGCGGAGTCTCGCACCGCGTGCCATGGAAGCAGGGCATCCTCGCCGTCGCCAAGCGGTTCTTCTAGATGACCCAGGTCTCCCACACAGGGTTTCGCATCAAGCGCTCGGCAATCATCACGACGCTAGTCTTGCTGTTCGCCGCAGCGGGCCTGTTTGTCTTCTTCGCGGACATCGGCAAGATTGGCGCTGTCATCCGCTGGTTTGACCTGCGCTACCTGCCCCTGATCGTGGCGCTTTCGCTCGTGAAGTTTCTCATGTGGTACGTGAAGTGGGACTACTACCTCGCGCTCATCGACGTGCACATCCCGCGACTCGACGACATTCTCATCTACCTCAGCGGTTTCAGCCTAAGCCTGACACCCGGCAAGGTGGGGGAGCTCCTGCGCTCGTGGATCATGCAGGATCAGTTCGGCATACCAGCCGAGAAGACGGTGCCGCTCACTCTGATGGAACGAGCAACCGACGCGCTCGCAATGGGGATCATCGCGTGTCTCACGTTCTCGAGTGTGGGGTCCAATCCGCTCGTTGTCGTCGTTGTGCTCGCGGTTCTCTTCGCGGTCTTGTTCGTCTTGCGTCGCCGATCCTGGGTCGAGGCTGTCTTGAGGCGGCTTGAGCGCGTGCGCTTCCTTGCGCGCTTTGCGCGCAAGCTCGACGACTCCTACGAGAGTACGCACGCCATTTCGGGGCCTCGCCACAACGTCTACGGCATCATGAATGGGCTTGTGTCGTGGGTGGCCGAGGGATTGGTGTTCTACTTCATCCTGATCGCGGTTGGTTCTCCGATCGCGATTCCCCAAGCGCTCTTCGTGACTTCCGTGGCGGCGATTGTGGGCGCGATTTCGTCCATCCCCGGTGGCCTCATAGCCAACGAACTCTCCGCAATCGCGATCTTGACGTTGATAGGCGTACCGCCCTCGGTGGCGACTGCCGCCACTCTACTGGCGCGCCTTTCGACGCTGTGGCTCGGCGTGACTCTCGGCACGGGGGCCTATGCTTTGCTGCGAGTGGTGCGCCCGGCGGTCAGGCTGGCGATTGTCGTCGATGCCGAAAAGGACCCCCATGTCACAGACTAGATAGTCGGGAGAGGGATGTACCGGGGTTGCGTCAGAATCCGTGGCGCTTCGTCGATGGAGCTATCATGCTGTGGAGTCGTTCCGGCCCGAGAAGAGTCGGCCGAGAGAATCCTAGGAGCAAGTTTGGACCTTGTCGTGGTGATACCCGCGTACAACGAGGAAGAATGCATAACCGACGTGGTTAGCGATTGGCTAAAGACGCTGGAAAGCCTCGTTGGCGACTATAGGATTATGGTTCTCGATGACGGTTCGACCGACGGCACGAGACAGGCATTATCGGCTTTCAGCGACGATGCCCGGGTTGAAGTAGTCTCCAAGGCCAACTCAGGCCATGGCCCGACCATCCTCCAGGGGTATCGAGTGGCGGCAGGAATGGCGGATTGGGTCTTTCAGTGTGACGGCGACAACGAGATGAGCTCGGACAGCTTTGGAGGCTTGTGGCAGACGAGGGATGGCTACGACGCGCTGTTCGGCACTCGAACGAACAGGAGGCAGAGTCTGGGACGCAAGATGATTAGCGTCTTGTCCCGCTTGACTGTCCGGCTTGCATACGCTCGAGGTGTGGACGATGTGAACACACCCTACCGCCTCATGCGATCGAGATTCCTTGCCGAAGTCGTTTCTTCGATTCCAGATTCGACCTTCGCCCCCAATCTCGTGATCTCGGGAACCTTGGCCGCCGGAGGAGTCCGGATTGCGAACGTCGGCGTGCCACATCAGAACCGGTGCACGGGGGCGGTCTCCATTAAGAAGTGGCGTCTGTGGCGTAGCGCTGCCCTGTCCCTTGTTCAGACGGTCACACTGGCTCCGGACATGCACGTGGTTGCACTGGGGATCAAGGCGTCATTGCTAACAGGGGCGTGTTCGCGATGAGCCGAGTCGATGTGCTGGTTCTTGGGGGCGGTCCGACAGGGCTGGGAGGCGCGTATCAGCTCTCCCGTCATCTCGGCGTCGATTGGATGCTCTGCGAAGCACAGACGGCCTTCGGAGGGCTCTCGAGAAGCTTTGTTGATTCGGCTGGGTTCACGTGGGATCTAGGAGGACACGTGTTCTTCTCGCACTACGACTTCGTGTCGGATCTACTCCAACGGGCGTTGGGCCCGACCGGCTGGTTTGACCACCAACGCGAGGCATGGGTCAGGCTCGGGTCGTCGTGGATCCCCTATCCCTTTCAGAACAACCTCCACAGGCTTCCGCCCGAGATTCGAGACAGCTGCTTGCGTGGGCTCGTCGCAGCAGCGAGCCTGCAAGTGACATCGCATGCAGTCCCTCGCAATTTCGCGTCGTTCATTGACCAGACGTTCGGCCGTGGGATCGCTGAGGCATTCATGACTCCCTACAACGAGAAGGTCTGGGCCTACTCGTTGGATGAGCTCTCGTACGAGTGGATAGGTGAACGAGTGTCCGTACCGGACGTTGAGACGGTTCTCGCGAACGCTGCAGCGGGAGCAGACGACGTCGATTGGGGGCCGAACAATCGGTTTATGTTTCCAAAGTCCGGTGGCACGGGTGAGTTTTGGTCAGGCGTCGCACGGCTGCTCCCACAGGATCGCATTCGAATTGGCGCCGAGGCAGTGGCGATCGATGTCGAGGCCAAGAGAGTCGAGTTCGCGGACGGCGAGGTCGTTTCCTATGTACATCTGATTACGACTCTGCCTCTTGATGTCACGGCGCGGATGGTAGGAGATAGCGACCTTGTGACCCTGACGTCGGGCCTCAAGCACTCTTCGGTGAACGTTGTGGGGCTTGGCGTGGATCGCGCCGTTGGGGACCGTCTTGGCTCCCGTTGCTGGATCTACTCACCACAACGCGACATCCCCTTCTACCGAGTCACTAACTTCAGCCACTACAGTCCCACACATGTTCCACCGGGCTCGGGATGTGCCTCCTTGCTTGTCGAGGTCTCCGAGTCGCCTCACCGGCCAGTCGATCAAGAGCAGCTCGTTGACTCGGTTGTCCGCGGCCTCGTGTCCACCGGTATTCTATTCGACCCGGGCGAGGTCTTCCACACGTGGACTCGTCGTGTGGCCTATGCCTATCCGACGCCGACCTTAGGACGCGATGAGATTCTCGACCGCGCGCTCGGGCTACTTGAATCCAAACAGGTGTACTCTCGTGGGAGGTTTGGCGCGTGGCGCTATGAAGTCGGCAACATGGACCACAGTTTCGCGCAAGGATACGAGGCGGCGGCCCGCATACTCACAGGCTCGGCAGAGACGACCGTCTGGAATCCGGGCCTCAGCAACAGCCGGCATCCTGCGCTTGGTTGGGGTAGACTGCGATGATTCAGGCCGCTTAAAGCCCTTCCCAAGACCAGTCCCTCGTTCGACAAATCCTGTCCTATTGGGTAATTGGACTATTGGCAGCGGGACTGGACGCTCACATTCTGGCTCCTGATTTCGCGCACAGCGACTTCTCCGCGAGTCACAAATGGCATCTAAGACATGCGCTGTTTCAGTCGTCGCGACAATCCAATTCGTTCTGAATCGCAGTACCACTTTCGCCACAGTTAAGTCACAACCCTAGCGAAGCCAAGCGCCCGGCTAGCCAATGAACGAGACGCGTCAGTCACGTCTACTTGGCCGTTGCTAGAACAAGACCGGTCGTATCAGTGTTCCGTCTGGGCGGTATCCAAGAATGAGTGTCTTCTTGTCGCTCAGCGGAGCAACAGCGACTATCGCGCCGGGGGACTCTACCGTTCCGGCACGCAAATCGTACTTGAACCCCTGGTTCTCGATGTCGAAGTCCGCTCTATCGGCACCGAGGAACGACATCGTGGAGTCCCCGCCAACGGTGCAGGCAATGGAGATGTTGGTCGCCAGCCGCTGTATCGTGAGATTGCCGGCAGGATAGTCGCCAAGGGACAAATTATCGATCACCACGACATCGAAGTCCTGGTGTGGCCAAGCGTTCAGCCGGACCATGGCGGGAACGCCGAACTGCCCGAACCTGTCGTTCACCACGACCACCCGGTTTGGCTTGGTCTGATTGACCGCTTCGTGGACGTAGGCTGAGTACTGTGTCGCGGCAACGCACGCTGCGGCGGCCACCGTCTTGCGCTCAATCAAACCCGTGAAGCTGTAGAGGACCTCGGCGACCAGCAGAATGCAGGCGACTGCCATCAGGACGCGCGTCCAATTGGGGAACAGGAGCAGGCAAACGAGGATGCCGACTGTCATCGACAGGCCGGCAAACCTCGCCCCATAGAGGTCGAAGGCTGTCGTGAGATGTGGGGCGCTGGCCAGCACAAACGCCAGCCCAAGCAGCAGCGAGCGCTTGTCGCGTCGGCGAAGGATCGTGAGCACGACGACGCAAATGAAAATCAGGTTGACCGCGAGTAGGGTGGCGACGGCAACGATGATCGGAATCCTGAGTGAGGCGTGGCTCATGGAGGCGAGCCCACGAGCCATCCACAGTCCCTGTACGTCGATTGGGACGAGGACGCTGAGGAACCAGTAGCCCCATACCTTTGCGTGTGCGAGGCCGGAGGCACTCAGCGCATAGACGCCTGAGTGAGCCTGCAGAACGAACAGCCTGACGCCCACCCATAGAATAGGCGCTGCGGCGAATGGCCACAGATAGCGGATCCGTGGTCGGGAGCTCGAGAGTGCGAACACGAGAACAACGCAGACCGGCGACAAGACGAGTGCAGTCTCGTGACTGAAGACCGCCATGAGCTGGAACATGACGAGTCCAACCTGAAGGAAAGGTGGGGGCCGCAAATCGTATGTGGGCAGGAGCGCCAAGACGATTGCCGAGAACATCAACGCGAGGGTGTTGGTCATGTCAACGGCATTGACCAGAGACCCGATCCACAGGGCCGAGAAGCCGACGCAAAGTGCGAGCACGAAGCTCAGTGCCGCCGTAGCCCTACCGAGCCTGTTGAAGACGAACACTAGGGCAAACACCGTGATTGCCGGGGCCAGGTACGACATGATTAGGAAGGTACTGTTCCCGAATTGGGGTGTGAACAGTCCCTCGAGGCAGAACACCAGGTTCACAACGGGCTTGAGTGTGTTGTTCCCGAACGGCCCCCAGTTGGGGTAGTTCACCGCGTACCGGGCCCATCCTTGGGTGAACCAGTCACTCCAACGACCTGCTGAGAACCACGGCGTACAGCTGTGGAGGATGACGCCAGCGTCGTCACTGTAGGGATGGTACTTTCCGAAGAAGTCGAACATGAGCCCAACATAGAGACCGAGTACGCAGAGCGAAGCTCCCGCCGCCCAAACTATGATCGAGCGCCTTCCATTTTGCACTGCGCCTTGCGATTGTGCAGCCCCAGTGTCGCCGGTCATCCGGTCGCGACCCACCTTCCGTTTCGTATGTCACGCCATGATGCGCCCTACCGCCGGCAGGTGTCGACGGTCAAAGGCAGACGGTCCGCAACCTAGTCGACCGTTCGCTCGCTCAATGGCGGGAGTCCATCGCTCGGGTTCCTTGACGCAGGGTGAGGTACGATAGCCTGGGTCTGCGCTTCGAACTCAGCCGAGATACCACGAGGAGTCGCTTGTGCTTGCAATGGGTGAAGGTAGCACTAGCCGGCGCAGCTTGCTCGTACTCTGCTTGGTTCTCGCGGTGCTTTCGTCGCTCCTTGTAGTGCGAGCGCGACATGGAATCGAGTGGTTCGGGGACGAGGCCTATGCGCTCGACACCCCGATGCGCTACATCGCGGGGGACCGCCCGATTATCGACTCTTGGGAGTCGCATTTCTCGAGCGCCATGTTGCTCACTCCGTTCGTAGGTATCCTTGAGAAGTCCGCCCCGAATCGTGAGGGCATCGTCTTGCATTTCCGGTATCTGTTTATCGCTCTCCAGGCGCTCTACGCCGCCTGCGTCTGGCTTCTTCTCCGGCGTCTCTCGGGAACTTGGTGGGCGATTGCCATAGCAGGCACGGTCTTCCTCTATCTGCCGTTCTTCTACGTCTTCCCCTACTACAACAACATCGCCGTCGCCACTTTCACAATCTCCACCCTGCTAGTGCTGCGAGGGTTCTCCGGGTCCACTTCGCACCGCGGCCGGTTCTTGGTTGGGGGTGGAATCATGAGCGCGGTCGGGGCCATTTCGTACCCTCCGATGGTGATTGCTCTGCCGCTCTTCCTCTTAGGAATCGTCCTCGAATCGCGTGCGCAACACGATCAAGGTAGTGATGTTTGGCGCGCGGTGCGGATGTATTCGATCGGTGCATTTGCCGCGCTCTCCGTCTTCTTGGCGATCACTTTGGTGTCAAGTGGCTGGCAGCACCTCGCCCAAGCGCTGCCGAACTTCACAGACCCAGTCGACCGGGACCTTTCGCTTGGTGCGATTGCCATTGCTTTCCAGAAGACCGCCTCGGTCATGATTGCTCCGGTCGCCGCTGCGATTGCCTTTCTGCTATACGCCTTCGTGCGAGGGCGCAAGCGTGCCTCGGCGGTTACTGCTATCGCGCTGACGATCGCTACTTCGGTCGTGACTGCAGCGGCTCTCTACCGCCTGCACGTGTCGTGGCTGCACTTCTTCGATATGCCTGAAGCTGTCGCGTTCGGAGTCGGAACGGCAGTGCTGCTGCTCCCCATGCTCACCAGACGGCCGCCGTCCACGTACAGGTACCTGCGCCTACTGTGTCTTCCGACCCTTGGGCTCTGGGTAGGAACGATGCTCGGTTCGCACGAGGGCTTCGAGACCGCGACGATGCCCACTGTGATTCTGATGATTGCAGCGATTCTCGCGCTCATAGAGGCCTTCGATATCGAGCGGCAATCGTCTGATTCGAACCTATCGCCCTCAGCGATGCCAACTGTCCTCGCAACTGGCTCGATGGCACTGCTGATCGCGTTCTTCTTGTATGCGAGCACGCAGTACGTCGCGGGGGATGCGGCGGTTCGTCAGTTGGACGCATTGATTGATTCTGGGCCGTACAAGGGGATTTCGACCACCCGCGCGAACGTCGAGCAGTATGAGAACTACATGAAGGTGTTGGGCCCGATGCAGAGTGAGCCGGGCCGCATAGCATTCGTCGAGGAGTTCCCTCTTGGTTACCTCCTGTCTGGGCGCCGCCCGGGCACGTATTCCGTGTGGACCACGTATGCGCGTGGCAACCGTTGGCAGCGCTACCTGGACCTCACAGGCAACTACCCCCAGACCATCGTCGCAACTCGGGTGTGGGGATACGGGTCAGCGAGTGACGCCGAGAAGGTCAACGCGGTGACCGTTCCTCCTCCGTTCGGTCTGACGGAATTCACCAAGAAGTACGTGGAGCGCTATGAGGACGCGAACTTCATTGTGTATGAGCGTCGCTAGGGCCGCCGATCTCAGCCGCACGCAGTATGATCCGGCCCCGTATGGCGAGCGAGCGGGTTGTACTTTGGGAGTCGGGCGGCGACTATGGGATGCATGAGCCCTAGCGACATGTTCCGCCTGATGCGGCCCCGCCAGTGGGCCAAGAACCTCGCCGTCTTCGCGGCAATCATATTCTCGGGGCACCTGTTTATCCGGGCGGAGATGCTGCACGTCTGCGTGGCATTCGTTGTGCTCAGTCTCGTCTCCTCGGGGCTCTACGCGCTCAACGACGCGCTCGATGCGGAGCGGGACCGCCAGCACCCGATCAAGTGCGACCGCCCTGTCGCGTCCGGCCGTATCAGCGTCTTCGCTGCAATCGGCATCGGAGCGGTGCTATCGGTGGTGGGTCTCGCAATCGCGTGGCTTCTTGGCGTGCAGTTCTTCGCGACGGTGATGGCCTTCTTCGCCCTGCACATCCTCTACAGCGCTTGGTTCAAGACCATCGCAATTGTCGACATGCTTGTCATCGCGGTCGGCTTCGTGCTTAGGGCTGTCGCCGGCGCGGTGCTCATATAGGTGGTGGTGTCGCCGTGGCTCGTGCTGTGCACAGGGCTGCTTGCGCTGTTCATTACCGCTGCAAAGAGGCGCCACGAGGTCGTTCTTCTTCGGAGCAAGTCAATTCAACACCGACCGGTACACTCAGAGTACACAGCCGAACTGCTCGACAGCTTCATGGTCACCCTGTCTGCTGCGACCATCACGTCGTATGCGCTATACACGTTCTTCGAGGTGCGCAGCCAGCACTACACGATGATGCTGACGATTCCGTTCGTTGTGTACGGCGTGCTGCGCTACCAGATGCTGGTGCTCACGAGGGAGGGCGGCGGACAGCCCGAGGAGATTCTTCTGGGCGACAGGCCGATACTCGCCGACATCATCTTGTGGGTCGCGGCTTCCATCTTCGTCCTCTACTTGCTCCCGCGGATTATTCGCTAGACGGAGAAAGCAAAGTGAATGGCGCATCGAACAGGGATGCGTTGAGCCGCGGGCTCGGTTTCTTGTAGGGCGCTGTCACGGCACTTGGCATCCTTCTAGCGTCGACACCTCAAGAGGATCCCCGGCCGGCCTCAAGGTCTTGAAACCGAACCTGTGACACGCTGGCGCATCCGCGCAATCGTCGCGGAGGTCGTTCTCCGGGCTTCGCGAGCCCTGTGGGTCCGTGGGGATTGGATCCCGTGACGAAGATTGCGACTGCGAGTGTGCTGGCGATACAGCCGACGATGGCGCCAGAACGCACCGAGGGCCTGCGTGCTACCGCCGCCAAGACGATAGCGAAGACCAACCCCATGTACTTCATCGTTGCCAGCGTTGTAGACGCTGCAGCGAGAGCGAGGAGTACTGGCCGCTGCCCGTGTAGGTGAAGAGTAGCCCGCGAGACCGGCAAACAGAACCGACAGAAAGGAGACCTAGCCGTTCACAAGGAACACGAATGACTGCTGGACGCTGAGCGGCTTGAATGCCGCGGCAATGCTCCCAGAGACTGCGGCTCATGTGAAACGCCCCGGGTTCCACGTCGGCTCGATTATGTGGAAGCCACGGTCTCCCGG
>JBAXEO010000067.1:0-10784 GCA_037140395.1 Coriobacteriia bacterium | reverse complement strand
GGGACTTTGAGCTGAAACGCCCCGCCGCTACCCTCCTCGCCGAGAGAATGGACACAGGAGCGCAGCGAGTCCCGCCATCCCCCTCCGGGGCTGACGGGACTCGGCATATCAGCCATGCGCCAAAGTGGGCGTGACTGGTCCCTCGGCGCATGAGGAGCGAATCGCTTCAGACCGCCTCGAGTTCGCGCTCCGGGCAGCGATTTGCCGCAAAGACAGTTCTACCGCTTGGGCACGCCTGAGTGGTTAGCTCGATGTTTCTTTCAGTGGCACGGATGTAAGACCTCGCGACTAGGGAGAAGCATCCGCCGAGCACCACCCAAAGTCCTGGGTTCCGCAACCACTGCTAGCTTGCCGTCTGGCCGGCCGCGCGAACGCGCCTTCGGTCCCACCACAGGTACGCCGAGATGCAGACCGCCAGCCACGCCCCCCCGAGCACCCACGCCGCGGCCACGTCGCTGGGCCAGTGAACGCCGAGGTAGACCCTCGACAGGCCGACCAGCACGATCAGTACGATGGCCGCCAGCATCACCGCGACGCGCGCGCCGCGGCCAGACAAGCGACGCACCAGCAGAAACGCCAGCACACCGTAGAGCAGCACCGCTGCCAGTGCGTGTCCCGAGGGAAACGCGTACGAACCCGGCAGTGGGATCAGTGCGCCCGACGCGGGTGGGCGCGGACGCACGACCGCGAGCTTGGCAAGCGCACCGAGTGCTTGGCCACCTGCGACAACCACAGCCACCAGCAGCGCCTCGGCGAACTTCCTGCGCACAGCAAGCACGATTACTGCCGCGACGGTCAGGAACACAACCGTCCCCGTATTGGCCAGAAGCGTGCACAGGTAGAAGAACGTTGTCAGCGCCGGCGTGCGCATGGCGTGAACTGGATCACCGACCGCAGCGTCGAAGGTCGAGACCCACCTCGGAGCGAGCATCGCCTCTCCTCAGCCCCGCGAGGCCGAGTCGACCAGTGGGGCCGCAACCTGCTTCTTGCGCGACATCAGGCCGGGGATCCATACGGGGCCATCCTCGAGGCAGACTCCGAGCGCTCGCTCGACGACACGAACCTCCCCCACCGCCATGACCTCGCTGCCCTCTTTCATGATGTCGGTGACCATCACTACCACGGCCTCGTAGCCCTTCGCCGAGCGGACCGCATCCATCTCGGCGAGGATTTCGTCGGCGTGGGCCATCACGGAGTCAAGATCCACGGTCTCGTGCTGCGCGACGAGCATGACCGCATCGCCGATGCGGAACTCCTTGGAGTCGGCTCCCACGACCACCGTGGCCGAGAACTCCTCGCCGGCCAGCCGCGACTTGAAGACCTCGAGACCGAACTCGAGCGGCTCCAATCCGGCGATGCGCCCGAGGTCATCGGCGACGCGTCGGTCCACGTCGGTGGTAGTGGGCGACTTGAGCAGCACCGTGTCGGTCAGGACCGCCGAGAGCAGGATCGCAGCCATGGCCGGAGGTATCTCGATGCCGAGCTGTTGATAGCGGGTCGTGATGATCGTGGCGGTCGACCCAAGCGGAAGGTTTAGAAACATCACGGGCCCGCTCGTTTGGATGTCGCCGACGCGGTGGTGGTCGACGATCTCCAACACCGATGCGTCACCAATGCCGTCAGCCGACTGGGCGCTCTCGTTGTGGTCGACGAGCACCACCTTTCGCCGCGCGCCACGTGCAAAATCGGTCCTGGTCAAGATGCCGCATACTCCGCCGTCTGCGTCGACCACGATTGCTTCGCGCTGGGGACCGGAGATGAGGTCCTCGGCGGCCTCAGAGAGCAGCGTGTCGGGGGTCAGCTTCAGGATGTCGGTGTCCATCACATCGCGAACCGCGTGCGCTAGTGCGACGAGGCGCGCCGAAGTGTACGTGTCGTGCGGCGTGACGATGACCGCCGCATCGCGGTCGCAAGCGATCTCGAGAACGTCCTCGGCTGGCATGTGGCCGCCGGTGACGATCAGACAGGCGGCCCCGGATTCCAGCGCCAGCGGCTGTGCGCGGCGTCGGTTCCCAACAATAACCGTGTCACCCGGGTTGATCAGAGCAGCCATCGTCTCGGGCTCGGCCGCGCCGATGAGCACTTCGCCGGCGATCATGGCATCCGGTTCGCCGACGATGAGCTCGCCGGAAAGCGCGGTGGCGATCTGCTCGGCGGTCACCGGCATCGCCTGGAATCCCTCGATCTCGGTCTCGTCGATGTAGCGCGCCGCCAGAGCACGCTCGCCGATGAGCCCCACGGCGTGTCCCCGCTCGTCGACGACCGGCACGCCGCGCACGCCGCGTTCGCGTATCACGAGACCCGCGGTGAGCATCGGCGCTCGCGCATCGACGGTCACCGGGTCGTGCGTCATCACGTCGAGCACGCGCGTGTGGACGTGCTCAATCAGCTCCGGCATCTCGATCCCGAATCGATCGAACGCCCACACGGCCTCCTTGGGCGGCGGCCCCAACCGCGCCGGCACGTAGACATGGCCAGCATCGGTCAAATTCTTCAGGTGCGCGTAAGCCACCGCCGAGACGACCGCGTCGTTGTCGGGATTCTTGTGGCCAAAGACGAGTACTTGACCCATGGGTCCTCCTAGCGGATGGCTCTGAGTACTGCGCAAAACCGAGCGGGGATTCGCTTCACGAGCGTTGTCGCCGACGGCTAGTTCTTGATCTTCACTATGGGAGCGTACCCGACCAACAGCTTCTTGGTCTCGCCGGTGCGGTCGAACCGGATTTCGAGTGCGTCTCCGGTGACCGTCAGCACGCGCCCGCGCCCGAACGCCTTGTGGTCCACGTGGTCGCCCACGGCGAAGTCTTCTGCGGGCGGTTTGGGCGCGCGCGACTCCGGCTTGGGAGTGCCGCCGCCAAATACGCGCCCACCGGAACCGCCGCCAAAGCCGACGCTTCCTCCGCCCCCGCTGCTGCCGCTGCCATGCCCGGATGTGCCGCGGCGATCGCCACGCTTCTCCCAACCGCTTCCGCTCACGCCGAGAGAACCGACGCCGGAGGTCTCGACGTGCTCGGCGGGTATCTCGGCGACGAAGCGGCTGGTGGGATTGTGCTGGGTTGCGCCGTAGATCGAGCGAGCGTGAGCGTGCGTGAGGTAGAGGCGCTCGCGAGCACGCGTGATGGCGACGTACGCGAGCCGGCGCTCCTCTTCAAGGCCGGCGGGCTCAAACATCGAGTTCATGTGCGGGAAGATCGACTCCTCAAGGCCCGCCACAAACACCACCGGGTACTCGAGCCCCTTGGCGGTGTGGACCGTCATCAGCGTGACGTATGCCTCGCCCTCCGCCAGCGAATCCAGATCGGTGCGAAGCGCGAGCCACTCCATGAACGCGGGAAGGTCGGGGGAGTCGTGGTTCTCGGCGAACTCGGAGACGACGCCAAAGAACTCGCGGATGTTGTCGGCGCGGCCGCGGCTCTCGTCGGTGTTGTCGGCTTCGAGCGCCTCGATGAGGCCGGCGCGCGCGACGACCATCTCCACGAGGTCACGCAGGTCGCCTTGCATCGCACGCAGCTCGTCAATCAGGCCGACAAAACCGGCCAGCGCCGTCTGCGTGCGTGCCTGGAAGCGGTCGTCCTCGATCGCCAGGCGCATGGCCTCTTCGAACCCGGTGCCTGCCTGGCGAGCATCGAGCTCGATGCGCTCGACGGTGGTGCCACCGATGCTGCGCTTGGGAGTGTTGATGATTCGCTTGAGCGAAATCTCGTCGGCGGGGTTTACGACGGCCTTGAGGTAGCCCATGACGTCGCGGATCTCGGCGCGGTCGAAGAATCGGGTGCCGCCGACGATTCGGTAGGGCACTCCGGCGCGCAGCAGTGCGTCTTCGAGCGAGCGCGACTGCGCGTTGGTGCGATAGAAGATAGCGAAATCGCTCAAGTCCCGACGCTCGGCACGCGTGAGGCGCTCGATCTCACCAGCAATGAAGCGGGCCTCGTCGCGTTCGTCACTCGCCAGGTAACTCGAAATCTTCTCGCCCTCGGCGTTGGCGGTGAACAGCGTCTTGGGCTTTCGGCTTTCGTTGTTTGCAACCACAGCGTTGGCTGCCGCCAAGATGTTGGCGGTGGAGCGGTAGTTCTCTTCGAGCTTGACGACGACCGCCTGCGGATAATCGCGCTCGAACTCCAGGATGTTAGTGATGTCGGCGCCGCGCCACGAGTAGATGGATTGGTCGTCATCGCCCACGACCATCAGGTTGCCGTGACCGCTCGCGAGCAGGTTGGTGATCGAATACTGCGCGTGGTTGGTGTCCTGATACTCGTCGACGCTTATGTAGCGGAAGCGCTGCTGATAGGCGCGCCGCACGGTTTCGTGCTGGTCTAGCAGCCGGTGGGCGTTGGACAGCAGGTCGTCAAAGTCCATCGCGTTGGCGGCGAGCAGCCTCGCCTGGTAGCGCGCCATGATCTGCGCAGCCTTCTTGTCCATCGGCGCAATCGCTTTGGCTGCGAATTCACTCGAACTCAGCAGCTCGCTCTTCGCCGAGGAAATCCGGTTGGCGACCCCGTTGATCGGATAGTGCTTGTCGTCGATCTCAAGTTCGCGCATGACCTCCTTGAGGAGGCGCTTGGAGTCGTCGGCGTCGTAGATTGTGAAGTTGCGGGTGAATCCCAGCAGCTCGCCATCCGCGCGCAGCATGCGGACGCACATCGCGTGAAACGTCAGCACCCACATCGAGCGTGCGCCTGGACCCACCAGCGCGCCGATGCGCTCACGCATCTCGGCGGCGGCCTTGTTGGTGAAGGTGATGGCGAGAATCTCGGTGGGGCTGACTCGCAGGTCGCCGACGAGGTGGGCGATGCGGTACGTGAGAACGCGCGTCTTGCCCGAGCCCGCGCCCGCGAGCACCAGAAGCGGGCCGTCGACAGTCTCGACGGCCGTGCGCTGCGCGGGGTTTAGGGAGGTGAGATCGAGTGCCATAGCCGAGGTAGTGTAGCACGCGTCAGACGCCCTCTGGCCGCCAATCCCGGCTCGGCGACGGTCGCATTCGGTGCGGCTTTCGCCTTACTCCGGCGCCAAACTCGGTGTGCCGTCCGCGTAGGTCAGACCGTCGCCCGTGCCCTTCGCAATCGTGTTCGCTGAGGCGATGCCCCCGTAGGTCCCTGCTGACGGCCTGAGAGTGCGCTCGAGCGTGTCGTAGTCAACCTCGGCCAGTCCAAATCGCGGACCGTAACCGGCAGCCCACTCGAAGTTGTCCAACATCGACCAGTGCAGGTAGCCTCGCACATCGACGCCCTCATCGATCGCGCGATGAAGCCACGCGAGGTGGTCGAGCAGGAACCGCGCGCGCTGAGTATCGCTCGCGTCAGCGATGCCATTCTCGGAAACGATGATCGGGACGCCGTAGCGGGCGTGCGCCTCGCGGACCACGTGGTAGAGCCCCTCGGGCGCGATGCGCCAGCCCATGTCGGTGCGCGGGACAACGCCGTCCTCATCGGCAAGTCGGAAGGTGCGACACGGAGAGTCGTAGTAGTACTGAACGCCGAGCCAATCCAGCGAGCCGCGCACCTTGCCCAGGAAGTGGTCGGCCACGAGCCAGCGCCAGTACGCCTGCACCGCTCCCGAGAACGCTGAGCCCTTCTCGGCAGGGTGGATCCACGGCAGCACGTGGGTCAGGCCGACGCGTGCCTCACTCCCTGCGATGTCCTTGATCGCCGAGTAGGCGAGGTGGTGGCCACGCGCCATGAACTCGTAGACGCGAACAGCCCCGAGCCAGTCGTGGCGACGGCCTGGCGGCCAGTCTCCCTTGAGCCACCCGTGACTGGAGTAGGTGTTGGCTTCATTCAGGGTCGCCCACCAGTCCACGTAGGGCGCCAGCGGACCGCAGACGTAGCGCACGTAGCGCTCGAAAGCGGCCGGAGCACCGGCGTCACGCCACGTGGCCGAGCGGTGGCCCAGCCACTCAGGGAGTGTGAAATGCCAGAGCACCACCACGCAGCTCATACCGCGTGAACGGATTCCGTGCACGACGTCCACGTAGTGCGCGAGGGCATCGGCGTCAAACCGGCCGGACTGTGGCTCGATGCGCGCCCACTCGATGGAGATGCGGTAGGTGTTGAGCCCGAGCTCGGCCGCCAGGTCCAGATCGGCCGGCCAGCGGTTCCAAGAGTCGCACGCCACGCCCGAGGGTTCTGGCGCGCGTCGCGCCTCCTCAAAGGCCCACCAGTCGGTGCGATCTCCGCCACCCTCGGTCTGGTATCCAGACGTCGAAGCGCCCCAAAGAAACCCGTCGGGGAAGGAGAGTTCGCGCTGCACCCAGTGCCTACTTCACGAACCGGATCATGCGAAAGTGGCCATCCGCTTTCTTGAGGCACTCCCGATGAGTAACGCTGCGCACGCCGCTCGCGATCTGAACATTCCCGCAGCGCTCGCACACGATTCGTTTGCACACCGAGCACTCACCCAGCCGCCGAGAGTTCTCGGTGCCGCAGTAGGGACACATCTTATGGGACGGGACGGGTTCGGGCACCTCGGGTCCTGTCGCCGCGCTGCACACTAGGTAAGCGTAGTACCAACCGCAGTCGCTATGTTGCTGAGTTCGCCTACAAGAGAGCGCAGTCCTTCCAAGTCCAGAGACTGTGGCCCATCGCAGAGGGCGGCTCGGGGGTCGGGGTGTACCTCGACCATGATTCCGTCGGCTCCCACAGCCACCGCCGCCCGTGCCAGAGCTGGCACAAGATCGGCCTGCCCCGCCGGATGCGAGACATCGATGATGATTGGCAACAGCGAGAGCTTCTTGACCACCGGCACCGCCGTGATGTCGAGCGTGAACCGATACGCCGTCTCAAAGGTGCGGATTCCGCGCTCGCACAATATGACGTTTTCGTTGCCGAACATCGTCAGGTAGTTACTGGCCTGCAGCCACTCCTCGATTGTCGCCGCCATTCCGCGCTTGAAGACGACCGGCTTTCCACTCTCGGCGGTTACCTGACCGATCTTCTTGAGCAGGCTGAAGTTGGCCATGTTGCGTGTGCCTATCTGGATCATGTCGGCGTATTCGTCGATGATCTGGGCGTGCAATGAGTCGGTGACTTCCGTGACCACAAGCAGGCCGTACTCGTCGGCAGCCTCTCGCATGATCTTGAGACCCTGCTCCTCGAGTCCCTGGAACGAGAAGGGCGAGGAGCGCGGCTTGTAAGCTCCACCGCGCATCACCTTGATGCCGAGCTCAGACAGGCATGCGGCAACTTCTCGCATCTGCTCGAGACTCTCGACCGAGCAGGGGCCTGCGATGAGCGTCATGCCGTTGTCGCGCGCAACAGCGCCGATAGCGCGGGCGTCTGGCGACGACATCAGCCTCTCATCTCCTTGGCGACATGCAAAATCGCCTCGTAAATCTCGCGAAGATCATCGCCATACAGGGGCCCCTCGTTGCATGCAGCCACGTTGGTGAAAATCTCCTCCTCGCGCTTGGGATCGTAGAGGCCCAGTCGTGCCGAAGGCTTCAGCGCGCGGATATCAAGCGAGCACTGGGCGCGCTCGTTGAACAGCTTGACCAGTTGGCAGTCGATGGCATCAATCTGCTCTCGTATCTGCTCTATCTTGCTTTGCGCATCAGTGGTGTCTTCAGGCATGTTCTGCTCCCTAGTCACTCATCCACATGAGTCGCGTCTGTGCGGTTCATGCATTGTAGACCGAACCGACCGACGAATGGACTGCTTCTGCCAACGTCTGAGCTGCCCGATCAGCTCGTCCTCTCGTAATCACGATCGTACGCCGATGCCTACTTCGCCTTGACCGGCGTGCCGAGAAGCTGCAGCGAAAGCAGCCCCATCGCGCGAGTGGACGCGCGCACTGCACGCTGCCACGCACTGCCTGTGGACTCTTCTGCTGGTGCGGGAGGAGTCGGTGCTGGCTTGACCGCTGCTGGATCCGACACGGCCATCTCGGCGAGCAGCGGAATCGTGGCTACGATTGATCCCGATCGGTACACCTCGGCCGTGCCCAGCTGCTGGCCTCGCCACACCGACGTCGACACCGCCTGGGGCAGCGTGATGCGCACGCTCGCGACGTCTTCGGTCACCGGCTGTAGCAGCGAGAAGGACTCCGCGGCACGCACGCTCACGGTTGCGTCGCCCGAGCGCCCAATCGCAACCACACCGATGGGCGCCTTGTCCGAGACGAGCACCTGCGTGCGGAAGTGAGCGAATCCCCAGTCCAGCAGCTTGGCCATCTCGGTAAATCGCGCGCCGCCCGCTCCAGCGCCGAGCACGACGCCGAGCAGCTCGGTATCCCCGCGTTTGGCGGCGCCCACAAAGCAGTACCCGGCGGGGTCGGTGTACCCCGTCTTGACGCCCTCGATGCCAGCGTAGTGGCCGAGCAGCTCGTCCGTGGACGAGTAGACCAAGTGAGATCCCTTGGGGCCAGGAACCGAGACGCTCTTCTTGGAGACGATCTCGCGAATCTCGGGGTATGCCATAACCTCGCGAGCGATCACGGATAGGTCGGCGGCCGTCGAGCGCCCCCGGTCGCCCAGCCCGTGCGGGTCCACCGCTTTGGTGTTCTTAAGTCCGAGTGACGCTGCTTTGGCGTTCATCATGTCGACGAACTTGGCCTCGCTCCCCGCCACGTGCACCGCGAGCACCTCGGCGGCATCATTAGCCGAGGCGATCAGCATCATGTTCATGAGTTGTCGAACGGTGAGGCGCTGCCCTGTATACAGTCCGACGCCGCCCTCATCGACCGCCACAACGGCCTTGTGCGACACAACGACCGTGTCCTCAAGGCTGGCGTTGTCGAGCACGACGAGTGCAGTGAGAAGCTTCGTCGTGCTGGCGACCGCCCGCTTCGCAGTGGGGTTGAGGGACCAAAGCTCGGTGCCGTCCATCGTCACGAGAATCGCCGAGGCGGCCGCTACGCCTGGCGCCGAGGCACTGGCCGCAAGCGCAGCACCAGGCGCCACCCCCGCGAGAACGGCGGCCACGGTCATACACGCCACAAAGCGTCGCAACCCGATCAAGCCCAAGCCATCGCTCCCCTCGCGTGCCTCGGAGCATACACAATCCGGCGAGGGGAAACGCACGGACGATGCAACGCTAGCTCTCGCGGCGCCGCATCTTCTCGGCGTACATGTTTGCGTCTGCAGCCACCCTCAAGGTCTCCAGATCGCACGAGTCGCCCGTGTCGCACCAGGCCACACCGGTGCTCATCGAGAGCTCGTAGGGCCGCTCGTTGGTGGCGTTGAAGAACTCGAATCCCTCTTGCAGGCGCTCGTTGAGGTGCGAGACGGATCCGCTATCCCCGCCCACCGCGAGCACGAGGAACTCATCGCCACCGATGCGGCCGACCGCATCAGCCGAACGCGACGCGAACGCAAGGACCGAAGCGGCGTCATGGAGCGCCCGGTCGCCTTGCTCATGCCCGAACTCGTCGTTGATCTCCTTGAGATAGTCAAGATCGCAATAGATCAGCCCGACACCCTGACCTGCGCGCAACGCCTGAGCGATGGCTTGA
The DNA here is from genome assembly GCA_037140395.1 of Coriobacteriia bacterium. Lineage (GTDB taxonomy): Bacteria > Actinomycetota > Coriobacteriia > Anaerosomatales > JAAXUF01 > JBAXEO01. Next base: position 1,340 of record JBAXEO010000067.1, on the reverse strand, counting down.
TCTGCCACGAGATCAAACCCGCGACGGCTGTTCAGACCCGTCAGGCGATCGATGTTCGCGGCTTCCTCGAGATGGGCGACACGCTCGGTCTCGGCGACCTTGCGGTCGGTCATGTCCTGCAGGAAGCCTGTGACGGCAACCGGTTCGCCGTCGTCGCCGATTTCCGGTGCAGCATGTGCGGTGATCCAGCGCACCTCTCCGTCCGGCCGCACAATCCTGAAGTCCATCGAGCCCTTTCCGCCGTCCAAAAGGGATCTCATCTCGGAACGGCCGAACATCTCACGATCATCTGGATGCACGATCGCACTCATCGCGGCCAGCCGATCACCCTTCTCCAGCGCAGGATCGAATCCCAGGATGCGCACTGACTCGGCGGACCATTCGTCCTGACCGTCTATCAGGCTGATCCACCAGCTGCCGATGTGCGCGATGGCCTCAACCTGAGCCGATACATCTCGTTCGCGGTCCAGCAGACGTTCGGCAAGCCTACGCTCCGTGATGTCCTGGATGATCCCGAATACCGTTCCAGAGCGCCCCTCTTCTCGGTCCACATGTCCGGCGGCGTGCACCCACCGCTCGACGCCATCTCGCTGCCGAATGATTCGGCACTCGAAGTCGAAGGGCCTCCCATCTCGCAAGCGGCCCCCCGCCTCGCTGCGGATTCGCGCCTGATCGGAAGGGTGAATACATCCCATCCACCCCTCAAAGTCCCACATGAAATCGTCATTGACCCCGAGCACGTCACGGATTGCAGCCGAAGCCTCCCAGACGTCGCTTTCAATGTCATAGACGAAGTGCCCGAGTCTCGCGACGCGCTGCGATTCCCGCAGCCACTCCTCGCTTCGGCGAATCGCGGCCTCGCTTGCGCGCAGTTCCGTGATGTCATAGCCGAAAACGGCGAGGTGCGGCTCCGCGTCTCCGCTGAACACGGGAGACATTGAGTTCACGAGAGCACGCCCGTTGCGAACGTCCTCGAATCGAACGGGCTCCCCGGTCGCGATGACCTGTTCGACCATGACGCGTCGGCTCGCCGCAATCTCCGGATCGAAAAAGTCGTACACGTTCTTGCCGACCATATTCGCGTTCGCACTGCCGCCGAGCCTCTCGGAGACGGCCTTGTTCGCAGCGAGGATGGTTCCATCTCTCCCCATCAGAACCGCAGACTCCGTGACTGCGTTGAGCAGGGACGCGGTCGTTGCTTCGCGAGCCTCGATTGCAGCTTGCGCCTCGACAATCTCAGTAACGTCCTGCGCAAATCCCAGCAGGGCAACTGCGCGCCCATCGTCATCGAGTTCCTCTTCCGCGGACCCCACGATCCAGCGGATCTCCCCGTCCGGGCG
>JBAXEO010000066.1:0-11038 GCA_037140395.1 Coriobacteriia bacterium | reverse complement strand
AGCATCTCATCGGTGCTGGTCTCGGCGCCGAGGTAGACGTGGATGATACCGGCGTCGGCGTACTTGTACAGAATCGCCTCGTCGCGAATGATGTCCTCGACGCGGGTCTCGATGAGCAGGTGCGCGGGCAGCTTCGCCTCGATGAGAAGGTCGAGGAGCTTCTCCCAACGCTCGAGATCGTGAGTGGGGTAGGCGTCGATGAGCGTTATGAACTCGACGTCGTACTTCTCGACGAGCATGCGCATCTCGGCGACCGAGCTCTCGGGAGTGCGGGCACGCCAGTCGCCACGCCAGAAGAGGCGCTGGCTGCAAAACGAGCAGCCCATCATGCATCCGCGCGACGTGAGCACGGAGGCCATGCGGCCCCACGGCTCGACGTTGTAGTGATAGTCCTCCCAGTCCAGAAGGTGCCACGCAACCTCAAGGGTGTCGAGGTTTCCGATGTGCGGTCGGCTGGCATTTGAGACGACTTCACCATCACACAAGAATGCGATGCCGAGAATGTCGTCAAGGGAGCCGCCGGGCATCGTCTCGAGGATTTCGACGAGAGTGTTCTCGCCTTCGCCCTTGATGATGATGTCAGCGGTGTTGTCCTCGGCCTTGAGCATCTCGTCGAACATGAAAGTCGGGTGCGGTCCGCCGATCATCGTGATGATGTTCGGGTTGACTTCCTTAGCGATACCGAGGGCCTTGAGCGCTGCAGGAACAGTCGCGGTGCTGATTGCGCCGGTGACAGGCAGGTAGTCAAGCGACATGACAAAGTCCGGCCTGTAGCTCTCGATCTGCCCCCGGATGTCATCAAAGGTCGTCTTCTTGTTCATCGCGTCATAGATCTTCGCTTCATGACCAGCCTTGATGGCCGCGCCAGCGAGATATGCCAGCTGCAGGGGTGGCCAGTTGCCGATAGTCTGTACGCCCCAGCAGTTGTAGGGCGGCGTAACGAAGAGAATTTTGCTCATTTGCGCGACTCCTAATGCTCAATCGACAACAAGGTAGAAATGTCCGACGTACCGGTATCAGCGAACGCCCTCAGCGCCCTTGGCAACTGCCCTCATGCGCCACCACATGATGCCCCCGACCACGACGAAGATCCACATCATCGCATGCTTGATCATCAACGCGATGAACAGGTACTTGTTGCTCGGGTCGGCAAGATTCCACTCGACTTGCTGAAAGAAGATGGTGCGGGGTATGCCGCCAATGACAATCCACACGATCGACCAGAAAGCAATCTTGGACAGCACATCATAGGTCCCCGGGAACCACTTCCGCATGTCGGCACCGTCATGCTCGGCTCGCTTACCGAGCATCCACATAATGAGCGCGCTCGCGAAGAGCATCGCAGTCGCGACATCGTGAAAGTAGTTGTTCATGATGATGAGCGTCTTCACAAGCGGTGTAAGTCCCACGGTCGCGCCTTTCGCTAGTGCCTACGCGCCCTTCGAGGCGGCAGCAGTCTTCTCGGCCTGAACGCGCTCGTGATCGAGCGCGAACTGATGGAACGCGCGCCCCTGGGGGTACTGCACTGCCCACGAGGTAACGTGTGACATCGGGAAACCCTTCACCCCGACCTTGGTCATGCGATGAAGGATCTGTGGGATGCTGAAGAGGTCGTCGCGCAGCGTCACAATCGCGCTCTCGCGCGCCTCCACACTCATCTCGGGATCGTCATGAACGAAGTTGGCATGGTTCCCATCGTAGAGATCCCAGTCCTGTCCTGGAATCAAGTAGGGCCCGTATTGCTCGTAGAGCTTCGTACCGGGGAACGGTGTCGTCATGACAGGATGCGCCGAGATCGTGAGCTCGTCGCACAGTTTGCGAATCCGGTCGAAATCGCGCATGTGATCCGCACGACTTCCCACCATGATGAAGAGCATAACCTCGATGCCCGCCGCTCGAATGCGGCGGATGGCGTCGAGACGGTCGCGGCCCTGCTTGTTGGTCGCAGCCAGCTCCTCTAAGACCAGCGGGCTATCTGACTCGTAGCCGACCATCGCTGCCGTCATTCCGGCGCGCCGCGCCAGATCCAAGAGCTCGTCCGAGCGCTGGTGTCCGATCGTCACCAAGTCGCCGGAGCCGAACCACCACTTGCCGTGAACGCTGTGCGACATCTCGCGGTACAAGTCGATGGAGCGCTTGACGTTGACGCCCCAGACGTTGTCGTCGATGTTCCAAAAGAGTCGCTTCTTGCTCGCGACAACCTCGGCGACCACGTCGTCGATGGGCCGCATGCGCACAGTGCGCCCGAAGAACTCGTGAACTGAGCAAAACGCGCAGGAGTGTGGGCAACCACGGCTCGTGAAGAACGACCCGAACTGGTAGTGGTCGGGCAGAAGGTCAGTACGCGGATGCGGCAGGTTCTCAAGCGGCGCGTAGGGCCCGTGGTAGATCGGCTCCAGCGTCCCATTCTCGACGTCATCGAGAATGCCGCTCCAGATGGTCTCGGCTTCACCAAGGACGATTGCGTCGGCGTGCGCGGCCGCCTCTTCCGGGAGCGCATGCACGTGGATGCCACCGAGGATGACCTTCACGCCGCGCGCACGCAGTCGATCCGCGGTGCGATAGGCCCACGGCGCCTGCGGAGTGAGCACCGTGATGCCGACGAGGTCAGCGTCGGTTGATTCCGGGTCGAAGCTGCGCAGGTTGGCATCAACGAGCTGGAGGGTGTGCCGCCCCGGATGCACCTGATCGGTCAGGCCGGCCATATACTCGAGCACCGGCGGCGCAATGGGCAGGCCTTTGGACTTCTGACCGCCCTCGCCGAACGGCGGGCTAATGAACGTGATCTTCACGCGTCAATACCTCCTGGTTCCGTAGCACTTGCTGGAGTCTAGCACCATGGTTGCACAGCGCGAACCAGACAACACGCTCGCGAAGGTCGGGCTAGAGGTCTTTGCCCAGTCCTCCGATGCCCGCATGCGGCGTGTTGAACACCAGTGGGATGCCTACAAGCGCGAAGAGAGAAAGCGGCATCGCAATGATCGCGAACCAAGCAAGACGCACGCCAGTCCACTTCAAAGTGAATCTGACGTGCAAGTAGACCGCGTAGATGATCCAGACTACCAAGCACCACGTCTCTATGGGATCCCAGCCCCAGTAGCGCCCCCACGCCTCGTTGGCCCAGATGGATCCCGTGGCGATCATGATGCCCCAGAACAGGAATCCGAGTAGGGCGAACCGGACGGTGAGGTTCTCGAGCACCTCTTGCACGGGGAGCTTCTCAAAACGCTTCGCCCACTTGCCGTCGACCGAGCGCGCCCGCACCAGGTACACGATCGCGCACCCGAACGACACCACGAACGCGCCGAAAGCGAGATTGGCGAAAGCAACGTGAAGAATGAGCCACCAGCTCGTCAGCTTGGCGGTCATCTCGACAACCTCGCCTTGCGCGAGCATCGATCCGCCGAGCAATAGCAGCGCGACCGGCATGATGCCGATTCCCGCCGGCGCGAGCCGAGGGTTTCGCCACGCAACGACGACGAACGTCGCAACCGCGAAGAGAACGAGGGAGCCCGCGACCTCGTAGAAGCCGAGATAAGGTCCGTGTCCTAGGCGCACCCACCGCACGCCGAACGAGACGGTCTGCAACACCGCGCCAATAGCCGCAGCGATGACAGACCAACTCGTGAACCTGCTGTTCGAGAAGACCACCCCCACAACCACCAGCACGGTCGAGACTGCGTAGAGCGTCAGCGCAAGCCACGTCAACAAGATTTCGACTATCACGTCATGCTTCCCTTCTGGTTCCCGCCAAGCGCCCGCGTAAGCTCGTCTTGAAGCTCACTGCGGGTTGTAGGCGCGTTGCGCCACAGGCGTACCCGTACCAAGAATCTCACTTCGTTGGGCGATTCGACCACCGTCGCCAAAACAATCTGCTGCCGAGCCAGCGTGGCGATGGACAGCCCGACCAGAGCCACGACTAAGACCGCGTACAACAGAGGAATCGTCCAGTCGTCGACCACCTGGAGCCGGGCGTAGTACACGATGTCGTCCAACCGAAAGCTCTGACTGCCGGGCAGGCTCACTATCTCACCCTTGCGCACGACGCGGTCCAGAACAGTGCTCCCGTCGCGGGACACCACGACCACCCGGGCCGCAGGCTGCGCGGGCATCGATTGGATCCAACCGCCGGCATCCCGTTCCAGAGACACGCTCACCTGGGCGTCGTAGACAGCCTCGCCTTTGGAGTTGGGAACGTAGAACCCCCCCACTGCCACGGTCCCGCCCGACGCTTCCTGCGAGAAGTCAATGATCTGGAACCCGCTCCCGAGTACCTTGCCGCTCGCGTCGACGATCGACCCTCGCGCTGCAAGCCCGAACGCGTTGGGATAGATGGTGAGTCCACCCGTCTTGAGCGTGTTGTTAGGGTAGACACGCTGGGTCTTGATCGCCTTGCCGTTCGCGTCGAGGACCGTAACGGTGGGCGTGGGTCCTCGATCGACGCCGCCCAACGTGTAGTCTGGCTCGAACGCATCGACCCGAACGCTGCGGTGCACCCCACTCCAGTTGCGAAGCAAACCGTTCGTGACCACCCCATACGACGCCCGCGCATCCGGTACGGTCTGACCGACCGCCACGCCCATGAGCCCCTCGGCACGAAACGCGTTGCCGACGAACAGCGCCACCAAGAGCCCGAGGAGCGCCCAGTGGAAAAGCGGGCTGCCCCACGCCGTCCAACGCTGCGACACCGAGACGAGCGCGCCGTCCTGGGCTCGAACCTTGATGCCAAGTCGCTCGACGGTCTCTGCGGCCATAGCCATCGCTTCAGGGGCGCTCAGCGACGGATCGCACACTATCTCGATGTCGTGACGCGCCTCGACCGACGCGGCGTCCGAGCGCGCAGCACTGTGCAGCGTCGCCGACCTGCGAAGCGCCACCTTGGTCCGCTCCCACGCGCACAGCGCGGTCGAGATGCCAAGCAGCACGACGAGCGCAAAGAACAGGGGGTTCGTGAAGGCCTGGTGGAGATTGACGGCGCGAGCGTAGCGCTCCACAGCCGGATGCGCCGCTGCCCACGCCATGACGTCGGAATTGGTCGCCGTGCCCTGCGGCACGATTCCGCCCACGATGGCCCAGCCGCTGAGGACCAGCAGCAGAACCGTCGCGAAGCGCGGGGACCGCAGGAGCGCGACGAGTCTGCGCCAAGCGGCTCCGATCACTTGAGCGGAGTGAGGGCCTGGGCCTTCACTGAGTCGACGATCCAAGTGCCGTTCTTAGTCTTGATGAGCTTGTAGCTCGAGTCGTACTTCGCGGTGTACGGCCCACCGAGCAACTTGTTGCCCTTTGAGGTCGACAGATAGCTGTACGTCCATGTCTCCTTGGCCGGGACAACGGCGCTGGTCGCAGTGACCTTGGGCTTGCCAAGCTCCAGAGACACCAGCTTTTGATCCATCAGGCGCTGCTTCTCGATGTTGAACTGGATGTAGGCATCGACCCGCACACCCTCTGGACCGCTCATCGTCGCGCTTGCCACCTTGGACTGCGCGATGCGATAGGCATACGACGTCCAGTCCAGGTACGAGCGGACCGCAGATGACGGCGATTCCAAAGCCCAGGGTGCCGGCGTCGCCTTGATGGCGGCCTCGCTGATGTAGACGTCTGCAGCCACACCAGCCATGTGGTTGCCAACAGCCGGAGCAGTCGAACTCTCTGCGTTCGAGCCCTTGCTCTGGCCGGAGCAGCCCGCCAACGCGAGCAGTGCCAGGCAGCCCAGGACACACACCCAAATGCAGGCGGTAGCCCGTGTCGCCGCGAAGAACCGTGACCGCACCTTCGTGTCATCCTTCGTCGTTCTCACCTTCCTTGGAGCTCGTTGAGCGGGCTTCAGTAGACCACGGTGATTGCAAGGCGGCAACCGACAAACCGGCGCCCTAGCTCGACCACCCTGCCCGGCGCCATCCACCGATGCATCATGCCTCATGTGCGACAAGTGGCGCACGAGGGGGCGGGCATCGCTGCCCGCCCCCCTGGTGCAGTGACTCCACGTTCAGAGTCGCAAGAACCTAGTACTTAGCGCTCGTTGATCTGCAGCGGGATTGCCGCAGTGAAGTTTCCAGCAGCAATCTGATCTGCTGTCAGACCACGCTTGGCATCTTCGCCGTAGTGGTCAGCACATCCCTCGCACTGCTGATTCGCCCAGAGAACCTGGCCGCCGTGTGCCGGAGCATACTGGCTGCCTTGCGCTGTCGGCGGAATTCCGCTCGAGTCCCACGGAGTGAAACCGTCCGCGGCGATCTTCGGGTGGTTAGCAACACCCGACAGCCCAATCATGTCCTCAACAGCGTTCTCAGACGCATAGGGAGTGCCCTCGTTCTCCACGACATCGACCAGGAGGCGCGGTGCCTTCCAGCCGTGAGGAATAGCAACGTGACACGACACGCACTGGTTTGCGCCGATGCTGCTGTCGTTGTGGTTGCCATTGTCGTGGGCGGTGTTCGCACCTTCGAGCGTGTCATACGGGAAGCCACTCTTGCCAGCAGTGCGGCTCGTCTCGCCGGCACCGGGATTGTAGCCGGGCACGAGCGTTTCGAGCTTGTGGCACTTCGCGCAGATGACTGCCTTGGCGCCCGTGGTGCCGTCGGACCAGTTAGCCTTGGCGGCGAACATGGCCCGGACAACTGTCTTGCTGCCCTCTTCGGCCGGGTTCAGTGACCCTACCACTGCGATGCCCGAAGCGGATGTTCCCCGCCAGGTGCCTGATCCCGGACTAGTGACCTGCTTGGTCAGCCCGGCAAGCGAGTAGTCGCCCTGGTAGTTCGGGTCCATACCCACTTCTTCCCAAGTCGCACCATGGGGACCCATGGCCAACTCGAGACCAGCGTGGCAGTCGCCGCACGCAACCTGATCCGTCCACCCGAGACCGGTCTTAGCGGTCGAGGGGGCGGTAGTATCATTGAGCGGCCAGAACGTACCAATCGTGGGGAGGTCCCACGTGCTCTGCACGGTACCGGTCGTACCGATGGAGACCCAGTCGCCCGTCGTCAACGCGGTGCCGGTGGAAGTGACTGCCGTGAACTGGGCAGCCGTTCCAAGTGTGGTGATCTTGAATGTCTGCAAAGCGGACCACGTCAGCAGCGGGTTTCCGCCAGTGCCGTCGAACTTGGTCTTCGCACCGATGTTGCCGAACTGGCTGGTGTTGTGACCAGAGGCGGCGTTCCAGCCGACGAACGTGAGTCCGCCGTCGTGGCTGATGATGCCGTTGGCGAAGCCATGCGGAGCGGTTGCCGCCTTGTGGCAGCTGATGCAACCGGTGACGCTCACGTTCGCGAGGTGATAGTTGTGACATGAGCAGCCAGCATGCTCTGCAACGCCAGTGAGGCCGGAGCTAGCGGACGCAACGGCCATGAAGTCGCCGCTGTGGCAGGCAACGCACTCGGCGTTGGCGCCTGTCGCCATAGCAACCTCGAGATCGGCGTGCGTCTGGGTGCCGACGATGAAGCCGTGCGGCGGTGCGTCGATGCCAGTGTGGCACGAGGCGCAGTTCGGGTTGTTGACCAGCTTGATCTTGTGAATCGTCGCCAACCCTACGTGGCAGCCTGCGGCACACCCGAGGGTAGAGGCGTTGGCATCAGGCGGAACGACGACTACCGGCGTGCCGGTCACGACGAACGACCAGCCCTCAAGTGTCGACACTGCGCCGGATGCGTCGGTCGATGTCGCCGCTACAGTGTACGTACCAGTAGCGAGCGTGCTAGACGGGAAGCCGTACAGCGTGGCGTTAGTACCCGTCTGCGAACCGGCGGCCCAATTCCAGACGACGGTGTAGGTACCGGTACTGCCATCTTCAGAGTAGGTCGGCACCCAGCGACCCTCGATGGTCGACTGTCCGGTGACGAACGTCTTCAGTTTGATGGAGCCAGGGTTCAGGGTAATCGTGCCCGAAATCATGCGCGGGCTGCTCAGCACCTGAGTGCCGATCTGGCCGGGCTGACCGCCAAGCGTTGTGGTCGGATAGCTCGGACCGTTGGTGGCGGCGACGGCAAGTGCGGTCGCCGGCAGAGCAATAATCAAACACAGAGCGACAAGAACGGCGATACTCATCCGTCCCTTGAGGTATTTCTTCAATCCCTTGTCCACTTTCAACCTCCTAGTTGAGAACCTGTGTTGGCATCACACGCGCCAATAGGTTTAGTACGTGATACCAACACCGGCAAGCGCACTCGGGGCGACGTGGCACTTCAGGCAGACGCCGTCCTGGAACTGAGCATTGGCCGTATCCTCCAAAGATGCCTGACCGACCGGTACCGGCGTAACGCCGGTTCTGGGGGCCATTCCGAGCCACATCTTGCTGGAGTTGGTCAAACTGCGTCCCCAGGCGTGCGGGAAGCTTGGGTTGCCGTAGTCATCGTCAGCGTCGTGGCAGTCCACGCACTTGTTGGCCGCGGCCCAAGCGATCGTACCGATGGTCCTCGAGCCCGAAGAGACCGCGCCCGTGGCGTTCCATGTGGCTGTAGCTGCAGCGGCGATACGGTGACCGGTGAACTTATCAGTTGTCACACCACTGCGGACGCTCGTCGACGCGCCAGCCTCGCCGGTCGAGTAAGCACCGTTGTGGCACTCGGCGCAGAACACACCGACGGCCTCCTGACGGGTCTGATCCGTCATGGAAGTTGTATAGGCGCCAGTGGACTGCGGCAACGCGTTGCCGAAGCCAGCGGACTGGGCCTTCGAGTTCAAAGCGTCGATGGCCGAGAAGATATCAACCGTCGTGACGGCCGGAGTGCCGTTGACGCCATTGGTCGTGAACTTGTTGAGCAGGTAGCCGTTGAGCGAGGCTACGCGGACATCGGCGCCTGCACCGTGAACGTTGGTGTGGCAGACGCTGCAGTTGTCACCCGTGGTGTGGCCGACATTGTTCTCGCCAGCGGTGCTGGCAGCAGTCGGAGAAACACCGTTGTAGACCGGGCGACCGTTGACGGCAATACCGGCCGTCGCGTGACAGTACACGCAAGCCTGATCGGCCCTCATACGCAGCAGGGTGTCAGCAACCTGATCGTTGCTGGCGACCGTGGCTTCGCCAGGAGCCGCGTAGTGCACCGCGTGGCATACGACGCATTTGACGGTCGTCGTCGTGTAGTTGCCGTGCGGCGAGCCACCGGCGAAGTTCGGGAGCGACGGTTCGGTCTGGGCGTTACCCCACTGAGTCGCATCCCAGTCCTGATAGGTCATCGTGCCGATCTTGTTGCCGTTAACCAAGGCGCCCTCTCCACCACTGAATAACGTGGGAGGAGCACCAGGGGTCATAACGGGCATGTCGTAGGCCCCGATACGCTGCTGGCCAGATTCGTTGACGGCGAAGGCAGAGCCGACAACCGAGAACATAAGCACCGCAGCAAGAGCCGCGACGAGCAGAGTCTTCTTCACAGATCCTCCTTGAGTAGTTACGTGTGTGCGGGTCATCTCATTCATTGAAGCACCTCCTTCCCGAGATTGAATTTGAGTCAAAGCCCTGTGCTCTGGCAGCTAGCACGCTCAAGCACAGGGCCGTTAACTGCCTTGCCATGAACTAGCAAGTATTACGCCACATTAACCTCACACGTCGAACACCTTGTGCGCAAGGCCAACAGTAGCAATATTACGTTCCCTTAGCTTGAGCGTCAAGAAGAAACGCTCATTCTCATTCTAGGAGACATCTTCGGCCCGCCCATCGGCTTGCTGGGCCGCTGGAGAGGCCGGCTTGGACCTCTGCCTACGCTTCACCATTCGGTAAATGATTCCTGCAACAATCGCCAGGAAGATGAGCGCAAGCGGGATGACACATGCGCGCAGGGGACCGGAGAGCGCGCTGTTGACGCCAGTAAGACCCGCCCCGCCCGAGTCAGGCAGACGAATGATCTGCAACCGCGCGTTTTGAGTATCGGTCACAACGAACCAGTCGCGGGCAGGATCGTAGGATACGTCGCTCGGATAAACAAACTGGCCGTCGAGAGTGCCCGGGGCTCCGTACCTGGTGATGTAGCGACCGTCCTTCGAATCGAGCACCACAAAGTCGAATCCAAACGGGTCGGCGATGACCAAGCGGTTCGCGCCATCGATGGTCAGACCGGCGGGAATCTGCATGTTCGCCGGCGCTTTTGACCGCGTAGTCGCGATGCTCGAACTAACGGGCTTCGCGTTGCCCGGATTTCCGGTACTGACGATCCACTTGCGGTTCCCCTTGCTGTCATAGGCGCTCACCCGATTGTTGAACTGGTCAACTGCGAAGATGGTCCCGTCCTTGCCGATCGCAACACCACGCACTGCTTGGAACTCATCAATCCCGGTCCCTTGCTTGCCTAGAACCTTAATGACCTGGCCGGTGGGTGTCATGATCACGAACCCTGATGCCGAGCCAACGACCAGACGGTCACTAGACACTGCAAGCGAGGCCGGCGTCGGCACGAATATGCTACGAACGAGCTTGTTGTCCCGCGTCAGCACGCGAACTTGACTTCTGGTTTGATCTGCGACGTAGATGAGACCGGCGGAGTCGACGGCAACGTCGACCGGATACGTCAGCGCGTTCGGATACTTCGGGTCGCCTTGTGGTCCTTGATACAGCATTGCGTTGAACGTGCCATCCGGGTTGAATCCCACGACTCGGTTCTGAGCCTGCGTCGTCGCCCATATCGTCCCATCGGGGCCGACGCCGACGCCCTGCGGCCCCCAGAACTGTTGATCGGTCGCCTTCCCCCACCCGTAGATCGAGCGAACCCACGTGACGCCTTTGCCTTCCTTAGTCGAAGCCACCTTGCCTATAGGCTGGAAGATCTGCACGAGCGCATAGCTTGTGATGAGCAAGAGGATGACTAGAACGACAAGCAAGACGATGAGGGTTCGTCTCGTTCGGATGATCCGACGGCGTTCCGCCTCCCGCCAGCCCGCGGGCTCGCCAGTCTGAGTCGAAGTGTCCGTCATCGAGCCGCTCCCATCTCTTTCAGACCGTCAATAGCGGGCTGATAGTCCGGTATGTACTTAAGGGCCAAACGGAAATCGGCCTCGGCGCCCGCTTTGTCACCGACCAGGAGCTTCGTATGTGCACGTTGAACGAGAATGTCGG
>JBAXEO010000065.1:0-11275 GCA_037140395.1 Coriobacteriia bacterium | reverse complement strand
CCTTCCAGCAGCTTCATGCTCGCGCCGCCTCCGGTGGAGACGAAGGTGACGCGCTCTTCCAAGCCGAATTTCTTAAGCGCCGCGACTGAGTCGCCGCCGCCCACGACCGAGACAGCGCGGTTGTTGCGCGCCACGCCCAGCGCTATTTCGCGGGTGCCGGTCTCAAAGGGAGTCATCTCAAAGACGCCCATGGGGCCGTTCCAGAAGATGGTCTTGGCGTCAGCGATTGCCCCGCGGAACAGCTCAGTGGTAGCTGGTCCGATATCGAGACCCATCATGTCCTCTGGAATCTCCTCGCGGCCGACGATGCGGGTCTCGGCGTCCTCGGCAAACGCGTCAGCGACAACGAAGTCGACGGGGAGCATGAGGTCGACGCCCTGCTCGGCGGCCTTGGCCAGCATCTTCTTGGCCGGCTCGACCCAGTCCGGTTCCAAGATTGACTTGCCGACGCCAAGGCCTTGGGCGACAAGGAAGGTAAACGCCATGCCGCCCCCGATGATGAGCACGTCGACCACGTCGATCAGCCGGTCGATGACACCGAACTTGTCCGAGACCTTGCTGCCGCCGAGAATCGCGACAAACGGGCGCTCGGGCGCGGCCAGCATCGAGGTCAGCGTCTCGATCTCGCGAGCGAGCAGCAGGCCAGCATGGGCCGGCAGGAACTCAGCGACGCCAGCGGTGGAGGCGTGTGCACGGTGCGCAGCGCCAAAAGCGTCGTTGACGTAGATATCGGCGAGCGAGGCGAGCGCTTTGGCGAACGCGGGATCGTTGGACTTCTCGCCCGGCTCAAAGCGAACGTTCTCCAGCATGAGGATCTCGCCGTCGACCATGCGAGCGGCAGCTTCCTGGGCCTCCTTGCCGACAATATCGTCGACAAAGATGACGTTCCTGCCAATGAGACGCTGTAGAACACGGCGAACCGGCCGCATCGAATACTGCGCCTCCGGGGCACCCGCTGGCCTTCCCAAGTGCGAGAAGAGGATCACCCGCGCGCCGTGATCAACGAGATAGCGGATCGTGGGGAGCGCGGCACGCACGCGTGTGTCGTCGGTAACCGCCCCGTCGGCGATTGGCACGTTGAAGTCAACGCGAACTAGAACTCGCTTGCCCTTTACGTCGACGTCTTTGATGGTCTTCTTGTTAAACATGCCGCCTCCAGCATCAGAGCCTGAACGGGGCCCCGCAAGTCCGGGGCCCCGCGCGGAAGTGGAATCGACTGCCTACGCCATCATGAGCTTGGCGAGGTCCAGAACGCGGCTGGAGTAGCCCCACTCGTTGTCGTACCAGGAGATGCACTTCACAAACGTGCCCTCGCCACCCATGACCATCGTCTGAAGCGAGTCGAACACCGACGAGGCCGGGTTACCAACGACGTCTACAGAGACGATTGGATCCTCGCAGTACTCGAGGTAGCCCTTCATGGGACCGTCCGCGGCCGCCTTCATCGCTGCATTGATGGCGTCCTTGGTCGCGGGACGGCTGAGCTGGGCGACAAGGTCGACGACCGAGCCGTCCGGAGTCGGCACGCGCATCGACATGCCATCGAGCTTGCCCTTGAGGTCCGGAAGCACCAAGCCGATGGCCTTGGCCGCTCCCGTCGAAGTCGGAATGATCGACATCGCTGCGGACCGCGCACGGCGAAGATCCTTGTGCGGCGAGTCGAGAATGATCTGGTCATTGGTGTAGCTGTGAATCGTGTTCATGAATCCGGACTCGAGTCCGAACGTGTCGCGAAGCACCTTGGCGAACGGCGCAAGGCAGTTGGTGGTGCACGACGCGTTGGAGACGATGAAGTCCGTGTCGGGGTTGTACTTGTCGTCGTTGACACCCATGACGATGGTGATGTCCTCGTTGGAAGCCGGAGCCGAGATGATCACGCGCTTGGCGCCAGCTTCGATATGCGCGCGAGCCTTAGTGCCGTCGGTGAAGAAGCCGGTCGACTCCACGACCAGGTCAACACCCAGTTCGCCCCACGGCAGATCAGCCGGGTTGCGCTCAGACAGCACTTTGACCGTACGCTTTACGCCGAGAAGCTCGCCAAGTGGGCTTTTGGCGTGGACGACAAAGCCGCCGTCGACCACCTCGATATCGTGGTCGAACTTCTTGTGGATCGAGTCGTACTTAAGCAGGTGCGCGAGGGTCTTGGCATCGGTGAGGTCGTTGACTGCCACGACCTCCACTGCCGGATCATTCTCCATCGCGCGAAACACCAGACGACCGATACGCCCAAAACCGTTGATACCGACTTTGATAGCCATGTTCGATCCCTCCCTGGATAGCGGCCGCTCTTGTTGCGACCTCCTACACGACACGACACACGCGCGAGTCTCGCGCGGGCATTCCCTACTCAGGCGCCGACGACCCACCCTCGGCGAGCATCTCCTCGGCGAGTTCCTCGATGCGCCGAACCCTATGATACACAGCCGACTTGGTCAGCGGCGGGTCTGCCAACTCACCCAGCTCGCGCAACGACACTTCCGGGTTGGCGAGCCTCAGTTCGGCAAGCTCGCGCAAGGCCGGCGGTAGATTATCCAGCCCCTGCGATGCGGCGAGCCAGTTGATCGCCTCGATCTGGCTCAAAGCGGCATCTGATGCCTTCTGCTGGTTCGCAATCTCGGCGTTGACCAGGCGATTTACGTCGTTGCGCAGCGACTTGACGATGCGCACGTCCTCGGTGCGCAGGAGCGCGCGGTGAGCGCCGACAAGCGCAAGGAACGTGACGATGGGCTCGGCGCCCTTGAGGTAGACCGCGTAGGTGCCGCGTCGCTTAGCGAGCCGAGCCTCAATGTGGAATCGCGCCATCAGGCCGACCAGATCCTCGGCAAGCTGCTCCGTCTCAGCGGTCAGCTCAAAGTGGAAGTCGCCATGTGGATCGGCCACGAATCCCCCGCCGAGAAAAGCTCCGCGTAGGTAGGCGATGGCGCAATGATCCTTGCTCACCAGCGGAGGGTAGATGCCGAGAGAAAATCCATCGACGCCCAGGATCCCGAGTTCGGACAGAGCCGCTGGGAGTTTGGGCTGCGAGGGGACGGTGATGAGGTAGTTGTTGGTCTTGTGCAACACGCTCCGCCGCACCGTGAGTTCGGTCTTGAGCGCGTATACACCGTGGAGCAGCTTGATCACAGCACGTGCAACCGGAGCAGTCTCGGTTGCGATTTCGAGACGGTATCGCGCTGGGCCGGAAATGTGCAGCGTTCCCTCGATGCGCACGAGCGCCGCGAGCTCAGCCTTGAGACAGCACTGGCGCTTGGGCTCGATGCGGGAAAGCTCGTCTTTCACCTCGGCGGTGAACGACACTACGCCACCACTCCTTCGAGCGTGCGCAGAAGTGCTGCACGCGAGTGCCGGACCGGGTCGGCGGGATCTGCGAGCGCCGCCGCGACAACGCGGGGTCCCATTACCTCGATGCGCGCGATGACATCCGCGTCCAAGAAGACGGGCTCGACCCCAGCGACATCATCGCATAGCGCTGAACCGGACGCGCACGGGTCATGCACAAGGACCACATCCAGCGCGCCGACCAACCCGTGATCGGTAAACGCGGCCACGTGGTCCGCAGCGTCGAGTCCACCGGTCTCGCCACGCATGTTGGCGACGTTGCACACGTAGACGCGCAGCGCCGAGGAGTCCGAGACCGCCTCGGCGATTCCTGCGACGAGGAAGTTCGGGATAAGGCTGGTGTACAGGGAGCCAGGGCCGACGACTATGACGTCGGCTGAGCGAATAGCCTCGAGCGCGGGCTCGTATGCAGGAGGATTGGCAGGCTCCAGGTGCACGCACTCGAGGGGCTCGGGGCTGACAGCGAGCCGCGCCTGGCCGGAGAGAAGGTCGCCAGCGCGGTCCACGCCGTGGAGTTCCACGTCAGAGAGCGTCGACGGGTAGACGTGTCCACGGGCGCCAAGATAGTCCTCGGCATGCTCGATGGCTGCCGGAAACGAACCGGTGAGGTCGGCCAACGCCGCCAAAATGAGGTTGCCGAGGGCGTGACCGGACAAACCTTCGCCCTGAGGGAAACGGTACTGGAACAGACGCGCGGCCTGACCGTCCTCATCGGCCGCCATCGCGACGAGACAGTTCCGGATGTCTCCTGGCGGAAGCATCCCGAGCTGACGGCGCAACAGACCGGACGAGCCGCCATCGTCGGCCATAGTGACAACCGCGCTGGTGTCGAATCCCAGCGCAAGCAGGCTGTGGATAACGGCCGGTAGCCCCGTGCCACCGCCGATGGCGACAGCGCGACGGCCCACGCCGACGCTCACCGCACCTCCCGGTCACGGCCGATGTCTCGATGGCCGACAACCGCGCGGTATCCGAGCTCGCGCAGGAAGCTTCCGGTGACCTCGGCGAGTGCGACCGAGCGGTGCATCCCGCCAGTGCAGCCAAGGGCGATGGAGAGGTGGTGCTTGCCCTCCATGACGTAGCCGGGGACGACGTCTTCAAGTAACGGCAGCCAGCGATTCAAGAACGCGGCCGTCTCAGGCTTGCCCAAGACGAAATCGCGGACAGGGGCGTCCAGACCGGTGAAGGGACGCAGAGCCGCATCGTAGTGCGGATTGGGCAGGAATCGAACGTCCATCACGATGTCGGCGTCAGCGGGAGCGCCGTACTTGAATCCGAACGACGAGACGGTGATTGCAAGCGTCGCGGTAACCGAATCGCCGAAGAACCTATTGCGGATGGCCTGGCGCAGTTCTTGGGGGCGCAGGTCGCTGGTGTCTATGACAATGTCGGCACGAGCACGAATCTCCCCGAGCTCCTCGCGTTCGGCGCGGATTCCATCGAGGATGGACTCACCTTCATCGCACATGGGGTGTCGCCGACGAGTCTCCTTGAAGCGACGCAGGAGGGTTTCGTCGTCGGCTTCTAAGAACAGCACCCTGGAGTCGGTGCCGCGCGCTTCAAGGCGCTTGAGTTCACCAGCGAGCTCGTCGAAGAACTCGCGAGCACGCACATCGCTGACGACTGCGAGGCGTCTCGCCCGGCTGCCCGGAAGCTCGGCCAGATCGACCAACTGCGGGATGAACGACGGCGGGATGTTGTCGATGCAGAAGTAACCGAGGTCTTCGAAGGTGTGGATGGCCTCGCTGCGCCCGGCGCCCGACATTCCCGTGATGACGACGAGTTCCGGACGATCCTCGGCAAGTGCGTCTCGGCTCGAGACGTCGTCGGTCATGGAATCTCCCTCTCCGGATGGGCGCAAGCGCGATTCAGTATAGCGCTCCATGATGGCCGGCTGGCTGCCCGTCCGACCAAAACGAGAGATGTCTACTTGGGAATCTTGGCGGTGATGGGCGTGCTGTGTTTGGCGAGCTCTGTGACTGTGACCATCTTCAGACCCTTGCGCTGAAGCTCAGCACAGATACGCGGGAGGGCATCCATGCTCTCTTGTTTGGTGACATGAAGCAGAATGACATCGCCGGATTTCACATTCTGAGTGCATATGTTGTAGATGTAGTCGGGGGTGCGCGGTCCGCCATGACTGTCGTTGGAGTCGATGGTCCAGTTGATGACGAGGTGTCCAGTGTCCGCCGCCGCCTTGACGCCGTTGGAGTCGATCATGCCACCCATCGGACGTACCCAGAGCATGTTGTGTCCGACCGTCTTCATGACGTACGTATCCGGCTGAGTAATCTCCTTGACGCAGAAGTCGTAGGTCCGTTTCCAAAGCGACCCGACGTCGTTCACGGTGTGGCTTTGCGTGTGATTGGCAATCTCCGAGCCGGCCTTTTCAATCATCGGGGCCTGCGTGACTGCCCACTTGGGCGCGAGCTTGCGGCCTGAGTCGAAGAACGTGCCCTGGCCGTCGTACTCAGCGAGGGTCTTCAGGACGTACTGCGTCTGGCCGTTGGGGCCGTCGTCGAAGGTAAGCGCGACGGCCTTGTAGTCTGGCTCAGGCTTGAAGCCGAGGACGAGCTTGCCCTTGTACTTCTCCTGCCAGGAGGTGTCTCCGACGTCGGAGGCGGCGGAGGCCTGAGCGTCGCCGGCGGCCGACTCTGGCGTCGTGGTCGGCGCAGTGGCGACGGGATCGCTGGCGATATTCGCCGCCTGCGAAGCAGCCGGGTCCGGCGTGACGGGAGCTGACGCCGCCTTGCGACCGCGCGCCCACGAGATGCCGACCGGCACCGCAACGACTAGCGCGATCACCAGCAACACGACTACAGCAATGGGGCCGGCGGCTGACCTGCGCTTGCGGCCGCGAGAACTTCGCCGAGGGGAATCGGAGAGCGGAGAGCGTCCGACCGAGCGCCCGGAGGCTTCGGTTCGGCGGCTACGGGTGCTTTGGGAGCGCGGCGTGTCGTCCATCATCCTCCTGGGGGCGAGTATACCGTGCGGGAGCGAATCGTCGGCCAAGAGCGTGCGGGCCACTGCGGGCCAGGGTTGGGTCAGCAAGTGCCAGCGGATGCTAGGGGGCGCCAGCAGGCGGGTCAGGCGACTCCGCGATCCCCGGAGCACGCGAGAGTGCGGCAACTATCTCCTCGGCGACCTCGCGGGGGATGCCGGGGACCGCCGCGATCTCGTCGGCAGAGGCGCTCCGCAACCGTTTGAGGGAACCGAACGCCTTGAGCAGCGCCTTCTTGCGCTTGGGACCGACACCATCGATGTCGTCGAGTTCGCTTGCGGTCATGGCTTTGCCGCGGAGTTCGCGGTGGTAGGTGATGGCGAAGCGGTGCGCTTCATCGCGCACGCGCTTGACCAGGTAGAGCGATGGCGCGCCTGCCGGCAGAACCACCGGCTCGTCGGCCCAGTCGACGAACAGCTCCTCCTCGCGCTTGGCGAGACCGACAACCGAGATGTCGTACAGGCCCAGCTCGGCGAGTACCGCGCGCGCTGCCGAGAGCTGTGGTTTGCCGCCGTCGACGATCACGAGGTTGGGGCGCCTGCCAAATCGGCCATCCGCAAGACGCTCTGGCGCGAACCGTCGACGCAACACCTCGCCCATCATCGCGACGTCGTTGGCCTCGCCGGTATCGAGCTTCACTCGGAAGCGTCGGTAGCTCTTGGTGTCCGGCCGCCCGCTGGCGAAGACCACCATCGAGCCGACGGAGTGCTTGCCGTGCAGCGTCGAGATGTCGTAGCACTCGATACGCAACGGCGGCGCTGGCAGCGCGAGCGCGCTCTCCAACTGCAGAAGCGCCGCGTTGAGCCGCTCCTCGTCGTAGCGCGTGCGCACCTTGAAGCGCATAAGCGTGTGCCGCGCGTTGTCCTGCGCGAGGCCGAGGAGCCCGTGTCTCTCGGCGCGCAGCGGGACGGTCAGCTTCACGCGCGCAGCGCGATCGGGGCGAAGCGAAGTCAGCCACTCCTCAACGGTGTCGGCGTCCTCGGGGAGCTCGGGGAGCACGATCTCGCGCGGGATCTGCGGCCCGTCGGCGTAGTAGCGGAGCAAGAAGCCGTCCACGAGTTCGGGCAGCGAGACGTCGAGGCCCTTGTCGAGCACGAACTCGTTGCCGTACAGCACTCGACCCTCTCGCACGACAAACAGGTGCACCCCGGCAACCGTCTCCTCGCGATAGAAGCCGACGACGTCCATCTCAAGCGGACGCGCCGAGACGACCTTCTGTCGACCCCGGATCGCCTCGACCGCCTCGAGTCGATTGCGGTACCGCGCGGCACTCTCGAAATCGAGGTCATCAGCGGCCTCGGACATGCGACGAGAGAGCTCGACTTCCAGATCGTCGTGCTTACCTGAGAGGAAGCCTCCGATACGGGACACGTTCTCGGCGTACTCCTCGCGCGAGCAGGCGTTGATGCAGGGCCCCGGACCGAGTCCGACGTGGGAGTCAAAGCAGGCGCGCCCGCGACCGACGCCGTCATGATCGTTGACCCACTTCCACTCGTTGCAGGTCGCTCGGCAGATCGGGACGATGCGGCGCACGGTATCGACGGTGTCGCGTGCTGCGCGGGAGTCCGTGTAGGGACCGAAGTAGCGGGTGCCAGGCTTGTGCTTCTCCCGCGTGAACTTGATTGCCGGAAACGGGTCACCCAGTGTGAGCGCGATGAACGGGTAGGACTTGTCATCCCGATAGTCGACGTTGTACGGCGGCTTGAACTGCCGGATGAGGTTCTTCTCGAGGACGAGCGACTCCACTTCGGTGGTCGTGACCACGTAGTCGAAGCTCGCTACCTGCTCCATCATGAGCGGAATCTTCTCGCGCTCGTCCTGCCCGGCCGTGTACTGACGCATGCGCTTGCGAAGCGACTTAGCCTTGCCGACGTAGAGGACGGCGCCATCGGCCGACTTCCACAGGTAGACGCCCGGCGCGTCGGGAACGGACGCGACCTGCTCGGCGATGGTGGGGCTGTCGGGTATCTGGCTCATACGACTCACCGCCCCCGGTGGACGTCGCGACGATGGCCGAGCTTGACCACCAAGACCGTCACTTCGGCATCGTCGATCGTGTAGATCACTCGGTAATCGCCGATACGGATGCGATACCTTTCTCGCGCCGAAAGCTTCTGGCATCCCATCGGACGTGGCTCCTCACGAAGACCGCCGATTGCGGCAATCACGCGTTGCCGCTCTTGCAGCTGAAGGTTCTCTATCTCTCGCTGCGCAGACGCGCCAACGAAGACGCTATAGCTTGCCATTGGCCGTCAGGTAGCCGAGAAACTCCTCGTAGGCCATGCTCGGCTCTCCCGAACGGTCCTCAACAGCAGATAGATCCTCTTGATCCTCGAGGATTGAAGCCCGAACGGCGTCATTGACCAGCTCCGAAAGCGACACATCTGTCGCCGCGGCTTTCAGGCGCAGAGCCTGATGCAGCTCGGTGTCGAGGTAGATTGTCGAACGTCGAGTGTCTGTCATCGGAACACCTCCAGAACCGAGACTATCCTCGGGTAAGGGCAGCGTCAAGACGTTATAGCGTTTTAGCGGCCACCTGCCCACTTCTCAAGCCTAGACGCGCTTCCGAGGAGCCCGCTTCTTCGCCGCCGCCGGCCTCGCGTCGCCCATACCGTGGCCCGCGCCCAGCTCGGGCTCGGCGCTCGCTCCGCGGCCCTCAAGCACCGGCGCCAGAAAACGACCGGTGTGGCTGCGTTGGCACGCCGCGACTTCCTCCGGTGTGCCCGTGACGACGACTTCGCCGCCCCTGTCCCCGCCTTCGGGCCCGAGGTCGATGATTCTGTCGGCGGACTTGATGATGTCGAGGTTGTGCTCGATGACCAGCACGGTGTTGCCGGCATCCACGAGTCGCTGCAGCACGATGAGCAGCTGGCGCACGTCGTCAAAGTGTAGGCCGGTCGTGGGCTCATCGAGAATGTAGAAGGTCCGTCCGGTGCTGCGGCGCTGAAGCTCGCTTGCAAGCTTCACGCGCTGTGCCTCGCCGCCGGACAGCGTCGTCGCCGGCTGGCCTAGATGCACGTAGCCGAGTCCCACGTCGTAGAGCGTCTGCAACTTGCGCCTTATCGGCGGGATGTTCTCGAAGAAGTGGAGCGCCTCTTCCAGCGTCATGTCCAGAATCTCGGCGACGTTCTTGCCCTTGTACGTCACCTGCAGCGTCTCTCGGTTGTAGCGCGCGCCCTTGCATGCCTCGCACGATACGTAGACGTCGGGCAGGAAGTGCATCTCGATCTTGATCTGCCCGTCACCCTTACACGCCTCGCAGCGTCCGCCGGCTACGTTGAAGCTGAATCGGCCGGGACTGTAGCCGCGCGCCTTGGCCTCGGGCGTCGAGGCGAACAGATTGCGCACGTCGTCCCAGACGCCGGTATAGGTGGCTGGGTTTGAGCGCGGTGTGCGACCAATCGGCGATTGGTCGATGTCGATGACTTTGTCGATGTGCTCCAATCCGCTGATCCGCTCGTAGGCACCAGTCCGACGCCGCGCGCGCTGCAGTTTGTTGGCGAGCGCTGGCGCCAGCGTGTCGGTGATGAGCGATGACTTGCCGCTGCCGCTCACGCCGGTGATGACCGTCAGCGTGCCGAGCGGTATCTCCACCGAGATGTCCTTGAGGTTGTGCTCGGTTGCACCATCCAGACGCAGAGCACCGCGACCTGGCATCCGGCGCTCAGCGGGGATCGGAATCTCTCGGCGGCCCGAGAGGTACGCTGCCGTCAGTGAGTCGGGGCACTCGAGGATTGCGGCCGGCGGGCCGATACAGACGATCTCGCCACCGTGCTCCCCTGCCCCGGGACCCATGTCGATGACGAAGTCGGCGGCACGGATGGTCTCCTCGTCATGCTCAACGACGATGACCGTGTTGCCCAGGTCGCGGAGGCGCTCCATCGTCGCGATGAGACGCGCGTTGTCGCGCTGATGCAGCCCGATTGAGGGCTCGTCGAGGATGTAGAGCACGCCCATGAGGCCCGCGCCGATCTGAGTGGCAAGCCGAATGCGCTGCGCCTCGCCGCCGGACAGCGAGGCCGTCCCACGCTCGAGCGTGAGGTAGTCGAGCCCCACATCGACCAGGAAGCGCAGCCGCTCGAGAATCTCCTTGATGACGCGCCGCGCGATGGTCTCGTCACGCTCGGAGAGCACGAGTCCCTCGAAGAACGCGAGCGAGTCCTTCGCCGACAAAGTCGTGACCTGGTTGATGTTCTGATCGCCCACGGTCACCGCAAGAATCGCCGGCTTGAGGCGCGCTCCCCCGCAGGTGTTGCACGGTATGACCGCCATGTACTCCTCGAGCTTGTCCTTCACGTTCTCGCTCTCGGACTCCTTGTGACGGCGCATAACGCTGGACAACGCGCCCTCGTAGCGCGAGAACCAGTGCGTCTCTCGGCCATCGCGAGTGAGGTAGTCCACACGGATGCGCTCGTCGCCCAAGCCGTTGAGCAGCGAGGCGCGCGCGGCCTTGGGTAGATCGCGCCACGGCACCTCAGCCGACACGCCAAGGTGCTTGGCGGCGGCCGCGACAAGCTGCGGATAGTAGTTCATCCCGGAGCTGAAGGGCGCAATCGCGCCACCAGAAAGCGACAGTGAGTCATCCGGCACCACGAGCTGAGGGTCGGCCTCAAGCCGGCTGCCCAGACCGACGCAGTCCGGACACGCGCCGTAGGGCCCGTTGAAGGAGAAGTCGCGGGGCGCGAGCTCATCCATCGAGACCCCGTGCACCGGACACGCAAGCGCCTGTGAGAACGAGAGCTCCTCGCCGTCGGTAATCCCGACCAGCACGGTCCCCTCGGCAAGGCGTAGGGCTGCTTCGACGCTGTCGGCGAGACGCGAGCGGATGCCGTCCTTCATGACGAGGCGATCGACAACCACGTCGATGTCGTGCTTGTACTTCTTGTCGAGCACGATCTCCTCGTCCAGCGTGCGCATGTCGCGGTCGACTCGCAC
>JBAXEO010000064.1:0-11392 GCA_037140395.1 Coriobacteriia bacterium | reverse complement strand
GCGGCGCGACAGTGCCACCACGAGGCCCACGACACCGAGCACTGCCACGATCCCGCCGAACAGGACCACCAGCGTCTGCGGCGGCGACGAGAACAGCCCGAACGCGGCGAATACGACACCGGTGGCGAGGCCTACAGTCGCAAACGCTGTGGGGAGCGTGCGCCCCGTCGACGCGGGGGCGGATTGCGCCGCCGCCTGCAGGACGGATGCGGTTCCTGCAGCCTGTGCAGTCGCCTGAACGGCAGCGGCTTCTCCGGACTCGGCGGCCAGTTGCAGGCGCATGAGCTTCTCGGCCCCCGTGTCAACGCTCGTCCGGTTCTCGACGCTGTCCGAGGCGTCGGCCGGAAGCGCGGGGCCTGAGGCGATCTTGCTCTCGATATCGCTAGCGGCAGCCTCGCCCGCTTCCATTCTCTTGATGTGGTCACGGAACCCGGAGCTCTCGTCAAGCACCGCGGTCAGCTCCGGAGCCACCGCGATGACTGCCTCGTCGACGTCGATGACCTCCTGGTTGCGCGTGAGTTCTGCCGCTTGCTGATCCAGCACAGCGAGCTGATCGCGCAGGTCGCGCGAAGTCTCCATCGCGTCTCCCAAGCGCTGCACGTCGCGATCAAGGACCCGTACGCGAGCATCGAGGTCATCTCGGCGAGCCTTGAGAGGGACGAGCTGCTGGGCTAGTTCGCGCGCGCGCGTCTGCTCACCGGCGAACTCCTGCGCCTCCACCTCGAGTGCTCGGATCTCGGTCTTCGCATCACGCATCTGGGCGTTGAGCAAGTTGACGGTCGGCTTCTGGCCACCAGACTTGTAGCGCTCGGAAGCGCGTTCTTCAAGTGTCTTGCGGACGTCCATCGGGTTGACTACCAGTCCGTATCCCGCGGCGTAGAGCTTTGCGACAATCTCGCTGCCTTCGGCGCTTCCAACCTGCGCGAGCTCCTCAAGCCCGAAGCCGAACACCACCCGAAATGACTGCTCGGTAACACCGCCTATCAGCTCATCTAGAAGCTCGGGCCGCTCGCGTCCGACGAGCGCGTTGATGGCGACCAGGCCGCCCTTGACGCCCTCGACCCGCTCGATCGACCACTCTGCGCCGTCTTCGGCGAACACAAGCCGCCCGACTCGGCCGCCGGATCCGGGCTTGTAGTGGCGTGTGCCCTTGGTTACCCGCGGGAACCCATAAAGCACGTGGCGCGTGAGCGCATTGAAGGTGGACTTGCCAGACTCATTGGGGCCGAGCACGACGGTGAGCCCGTCTCCGAGACCGGAAAGCGAGTCGTTCTCCATGCCCCCGTAGCGGATTGCCTCGATTCGCTTGAGCTTCATGAGCGCTCGCCGCCTTGCGCCAACAGCAGATCGAGTGCGGCGTCTCGCGCGGACTGCAGCGCCTCCTCTGGCGTGACCCCAGGGGAGTAGCCCTGAAGTGTCGTGCCGAGCGGCCCTGCAATTTCATTCACCAGACCAGCGAGAGCCGCAGGATCCGCAGCGAACTCATCGGCGATTCTGAGCAGCTCAGTTGCGAAGTCGCGACCTTCTCGAATCGTCTGGAGGTCAATCGCCGCCGAGGAGTGGTCGCTGACGCGGTCGAGCCAGAGCCACGGTTCGCGCGCCGCCTGTTCGCGCCGCACCTCCTCGACCAGCGCGCCGAGCGCACCGCTTCGGGCCAGGTCGGCGTGCACCTCAGTGCGTCCGGAGAGCGTGATTCTCGTGACCACCGGACGGCCGGCTTGTTCGCGCAGAGCGTCGCACGCCTCGCCCAGCACGGTGGCTAGCTGATCGATGCTCTGGACAGCTGACACATCGCAGTCCAGCTGGGCCCACACAACCGGAGCGGTCTCAACGTGCTCGACCGACACCGCCCCCCCGGCGGTAACTTCCACGACGAGACAGCCGTGAGGGCCCGTCTCCTTGGGGTTAAGACCCTGCGGGCTTCCGGCGTACACGATCCACGGATCTCGAGAGAGAAACTCCTGCTTGTGAATGTGGCCTAAGGCCCAGTAGTCCATCCGAGCGGCGCGCAGGTTCTCAAGCGACGCCGGCGCATACGGGTCGTAGTCAGGGTTGCCGCCGACGTTGGCGTGCAGAACGCCCACTGCAACGGGATCAGACACGTCGCGGACATAGCCAATCGCGAAGTTGTCCAGCTCGACTGACTTGGCGAAGCTGCGACCATACACGGCCGCAATGACCTCATCGTCCCGCAACACCTCGAACCGTCCGACGCGGTCAGCCGGGAACACGTGCACCGACTCCGACATTTCGAGTTTCGCCGAGTACCCGCTCGCTGGATCGTGGTTACCGTGGACTATGAACGCTTCGATACCCGCAGCCGACAGCCGTTCCATGCCCGCTCGGAAACGTAGCTGCGCCTTCAGGCTCGCGTCCGCCGAGTTGTAGGCGTCCCCCGCGATTACCAAGAACTGCGCACCTCTCTCAATGCAGACGTCGATCACGCGCTCAAAAGCCGCATAGGTCGCGTCGGCGAGTGCTCCTCCCACGCGCGCATCGTCGGCACTCACTCCCGCGAACGGTGCGTCTAGATGCAAGTCTGCTGCGTGGACAAACCGGACGCCATCGCTCAAGTCGGACTCCTCGGCCAGTGCTCAGAGCGCCTCCCCGGACGCTCCTGCGATTCTAGACCAGTGCACTGACACGAAGCTGGACGATCTCTAGAGCCCCTGCGACGCTCATCGCTGGCCGAGACGCCAGGATGCGTGTGCTAGGGTAGGAGCCCCCTCTTCCTCTTCCGATTCCCGGGAGCATCGTGCCCGCAATCCTTGAGGCCTGGCGTGCTGGACTCTTCAAGCGCGACTCGCTCATGCGCAATATCTCGGCCGGCATCGTCGTCGGCGTCGTCGCGCTGCCACTCGCAATGGCTTTCGCAATCGCCTCCGGAGCCAAGCCTGAGCAGGGCCTCTACACAGCTCTGGTCGCTGGCCTGCTGGTCACGCTGCTCGGCGGAACCCGCGTCCAGATTGCGGGGCCTACCGGCGCGTTTGCCGTGCTCCTCTTTGGCGTCACAGCCAAGTACGGACTGCCCGGACTCCAGATAGTCACGCTGCTCGCAGGTGTGATGTTGCTCCTGCTTGGCCTGGCCAAGCTCGGCGGAGTCATCCGCTTCATCCCCGAATCGGTCGTCCTGGGCTTCACTGCAGGCATCGCAATCGTCATCTTCGTGGGCCAGTGGGGGAACTTCTTCGGACTTCCCAAGACAGCCGGCGCGACGCTCTATGAGCGGCTGCCTCAGCTCCTGGAATCGTTTGCCCACATTCAGCCCACCACCACACTGCTTGGCCTGGCCAGCCTGCTGATCGTCGCGCTCTGGCCCAAGATCCCCGTGGCCAGCAAGATACCCTCGCCGATGGTGGCGCTCATCGCGGCAACTGTCTTCGTGACGCTCGCACACCCCGCGGGCGTCGAGACGATCGGTTCTGCGTTTGGGGGCATCCCGCGCGGGCTTCCGCCGCTCACCCTGCCTCATCCGACGATGGCCACCCTCCTCGAACTGCTGCAGCCGGCCATAGCCGTGGCCTTGCTGGGCGCAATCGAGTCACTACTCTCGGCGACCGTTGCCGACGGCATGCTCGGCACGAAGCACGATCCCAACCAGGAGCTCGTGGGGCAGGGCATCGCCAACTTGGGGGCAGGGTTGCTTGGCGGGTTCGCCGCAACCGGGGCCATCGCGCGCACGGCGACCAACATCCGCCACGGCGGCAACAGCCCGGTCGCTGGCATCGCTCACGCCGCCACAATCCTGCTCGTGCTGGTGCTGCTCGCACCGCTTGCCTACAACGTGCCGCTCACGACCCTCGCCGCAGTCCTGTTTGTGGTCGCGTTCAACATGAGTCAGATCGCGCGTGTGCTGCGCATAGCGCGCCGATCGCCTCGCTCCGACGTTGGCGTCATGCTCGTGACGCTGGTGCTCTGCGTCTTCGCCGACATCTCGGTCGCCGTCGAAGTCGGCGTGATCCTGGCGCTCCTGAACTTCTTCCGGCGCATGACCGCCACGGTCGAGGTGCGTCCCTTGGTCGGCCCCGAGCTGGCGTCTCGGCTCACCGCCGAGCAGGCCGACCGCGTCCCCGAGGGCGTGTTGGTCTTCACCGTCGACGGCCCATTCTTCTTTGGAGCGGTTGAGGAGTTCGAAAGCGCGCTCGTACACACGGACACGGTGCCCGATGGAATCGTCATCAAACTCGCGAACGTGCCGTTCATCGATCTGACCGGACTGCTCGCACTCGAGGATGCGCTGGAAGCTCTTGAAAAGCGCGGGGTGACCGTCGCCTTGTGCTGCGCGACCCACGAAGTCGCCGGGCGGCTCGAGCGCGCGAAGATCACCGGAAGCGCTTCCGTACCAGCGACTTCAACGCTGGCCGAGGCGCTTGCAGCGGTCACGCCCCCGCGCGCGGACTGATCTCCAAGCGCCCTACCGTCCCGCCACTCTCCACCTCGTCGCCCACGTCTCGAGCGCGTCGAGCGCTTCATAGAGCACCACACCGAGGAGCGCCATGGCGATAATGCCGGCAAACATGGCTGGATAGTCGATCCGTCCCCACGCATCGACGATGTAGTAGCCCAATCCGTTGGTCCCTGCGATGGACTCGGCGAGAAAGAGCACCGCGATCGCGGTACCCGTGCCGATGCGCAGCGCAGTAAAGATGTCGGGCAGCGATGCCGGCACGACCACGTGGCGGTAGACGTCGATTCGTGAGGCCCCCAACGAGCGTACTGAGACGATGCTCCCCTCGGGCACCGCCTTTGCCGCGTCTCGAGCCGTAACCAGTATCTGGAAGAAGACGATCAGCGCAATGAGCGCGATCTTGGGCGTGTTCCCCAATCCGAGCAGCACCAGAAGCACTGG
The DNA here is from genome assembly GCA_037140395.1 of Coriobacteriia bacterium. Taxonomy (GTDB): domain Bacteria; phylum Actinomycetota; class Coriobacteriia; order Anaerosomatales; family JAAXUF01; genus JBAXEO01. The sequence goes on along the minus strand of JBAXEO010000064.1, from coordinate 6,543 downwards.
CAGAAAGACGACCTTGGGAATCGGGTACAGCAGGAAGATCATCGGCGCGGCCATCGCGTCGGCCCGAGGTGAACGCCCAAGCCACAATCCCAGTGGCACCGCAAGCGCCGTCCCGATGACCATCGCGGCGACCACGCGGGCGCCGCTGATCGCAATCTGCGGCCAGATCTCGGCCCACTGCTCGATAAAGGTGGCGATTGCTATGACCGGTCCCGGCAACGCCGGCGAACCGATAGCCGCCGACAGTGCCGCCCAAGCCAGCAGCAGCACGACGACAGCACCCAAATAGCCAAGCAGCTTGCGGCCCCAGCCCCTCATGGCGCAACCACGTCGGCTGCTGCCACAACGCCCTCCTCGGCGAGGATGCGACGCAGGCGCTTCACGGTCTCGAAGTACTCCTCGGTCACTCGATAACCCTCCGAGCCCATGCCAGGATTGTCGACCACCGCCGAGACCTTCCCCGGGCGCGGACTCATGACCACCACGCGGCGGCCCAGGAACACCGCTTCCTCGATCGAGTGTGTGACGAGTACCTGCGTGTGGCCGCGCAGCTTCCACAAGCCGAGGAGCACATCTTGCAGCTCCTCGCGCTTGAGCGCATCGAGCGCCGAGAGCGGCTCGTCCATGAGCACCAGGTCGGCGTCGAGTGCGACGGCACGTGCGAGGGCGAGGCGCTGGCGCATGCCACCGGACAGCTCGGCCGGGTATGCGCGTGCGAAGTCGGCGAGACCCACACCCTCCAGCGCTGAGATCGCGCGCTGATGCAGCTCAGCGGCGGCGACCCCGCGAATCTTGAGACCGAGTGCGGCGTTCGCCTCGACAGTCTTCCAGGGCAACAATCCGAAGTCTTGCAGGATCAGCGCCGTGCCCCGTCGGGGTCCGTCAACGGCCGATCCCCCGACCCGCACCGCACCCGACGTCGGCGCAAGCAGCCCCGCGGCCAGCAGCAGCAGCGTTGACTTGCCGCAGCCACTGGGACCGATGATCGCGACGGGCTCGCCGACATCAACTGCGAGCTCAAGCGCGTCGAGGGCCCGGACCGAACGGTCCGAGCCCTCGTAAGTCATCGATGTGCTGCCGAACTCCAGTGCCGCCATCCGTGTACCTGCTACTTGGAAGACGAACCGGAGACGAGGTCTGTGTAGGTGACGTCGCCTTTGAGGTAGCCCTTGTCCTTCATCCAGGTGAGCACCGCGTCGACTTGGGCCTTGGTCGGCACCTGTGCTGTGGGATACACGTTGACCTTGTAGGTGGTCTTGAGCGACTCCGGCAGACGGGCCTTCTCGACGAGTAGCGGCAGAACCGAGGCCGGATCCTTGTTGATGTCGTTGACCGCGAGGTCCCAGGACTTGAGCACGGCCGCCTCGGCTGCAGCGCCGCCCGGCTGCTCCAGGTACTTGTCCGAGAAGACCAATACCGTCTGCGACAGGTTCGCCGTCGCCGAGGTGTCGGAGGCAACCAGCGGCGCGCCACCCTGCTCGGCAAGGGTCAGGAAGGGCTCGGGGAGCGCTGCTGCCTTGAGCTTGCCCGCCATGAGCAGCTCGAAGCGAACGGGGACCTTCTTGACCTCCTCGACTTTCACGCTGGAGGTCGCAACACCGGCCTCAGACATCAGTCCGTCGAGCACGTACTCCTGGATTGTCGCGGAGGAAGTGCCGACCGGCACGTTGGCGAGCTCAGTGAGCGACTTGACGCCCGACTTGGGCGCTGCAGCGATTCCAAAGCGGCCCTGAGACTGGTCGGCTCCGAGCATGATTGTGGCGATGGTCGTCGGCTTGCCGCCGGCCTCGAGGTTTGCCGCGGCGATGATGTCGCCCATGAACGCATCGATGGCGCCCGACGCGAACGCTACGTCGCGCTCCTGGGCCGACTGGAACAGCACGATGTCGACACTGGTCAAGCCCTGCGTGGCGAAGTAGCCTCGCTGCTCGGCCACCCAGAGGGGCAGAGAGTCCTCGGTGGCCAGCGTGCCAATCTTGACGGCTGCGGGCTTGTCGGCGGGCGCTTGGGCGGTCTTGGTTGCCGGAGTGCAGCCGACCGCGAGTAACGCGACCGTCGCGAGTAGGGTCACGAGGGAAAGTGCCAGAGCGTTAGACGAGCGAGTCATGGTGCGGTTCCTTTCGTGGAAGGATGCTAGTCGGCGCAGACGGCGCGCCTCAGACGGATTTCGTCGCGAACCGGGATTCCCGAGAAACCCGGGGTGGCGCTACCAAAACGGTCGGCGATCCCACCGACAGCGACTTCGTAGATCGCGAAGCCGTGGCGCTGGTAGAAGTAGATCTGCGGGATGTCGTCGTTGGTGACCGCCGCGCGCAAGAAACTCAGCCCGCGCTTGGCCGCCAGCTCGTCGGCGGCTGACAGCAGCGCGTTGCCGACACCTTTGCCCTGGTAGTCGGGGTAGACGCTCAGCAGTACCACGCTGGGCTCTCCGCGGTCTATCGTCAGCGAGAGAAGCCCAATCAGCGCGTCTTGTGAGACTGCCACGAGGTTGACGCCGGAGAGCACGTCGAAGGTACGACCAAAGACGTCGACGTCGGTCTCGCCCAAGGCCCGCTCGCAGATCAACTCAATCTGAGCGCGGTCTGAGTCGACGGCCTTTCTCACCTGAAACTCGACGGCTTCAGACTGCGTGTGGGCAGCGCAGGTCACAGTCATGCGGGCTTCGCCGAGCGGCAGATCCTTGCCGCACGTTGGGCACCGATACTGCGGAAATGGCAACTCGAACTCGCTGTTCATGCTGGAATCGGCTCCCTGTCAGTGAGGGCCCCGTTTTGGGCCGCGTCCTTTATACCGCGACGAGACCGCGCATGCGAGAAGCCAACCTCTGGCCCTTCGCCTGACAGCCGAGCAGCGAGTGCGTCACTCACGCGACGTATCAGCGGTATCATCGACCCCATGGACAGACCTCCGCTCCTCGCCGACAGCCCCACCGCGCTCGACGCCCTCTCTCGCGTCGAGGTGCTCTACACCGATCTTGACGGAACGCTGTTCGCACGCGGCGGTTCGGTCGTGGCCGACGCCGCTGGCACTCCCTCGACCATGACCGTCGAGGCGATCGTCGCTCTCAACCTCGCAGGTCTGACGGTGGTGCCGGTGTCCGGCCGAACTCGGCTGCAGCTCACCGAGGTAGTCAGACTCCTCGGCTGGACCGACTTCGTCGCCGAGGTCGGTTCGGTGCTGGTTCGCGGCGCTGGCCCTGGTCGCCGCGTCGTCTACAACACTGCCGAGTGGCCCACCCACCTTGTCGGCAACGACGCGACTCCCTACGAACTCATCCGTGACTCGGGCGCACTGGCTGCACTGCAGTCGGCGTTCCCAGGACGACTCGAGTACCACACCCCCTGGCACCACAACAGAGAAGTCTCCCACCTGCTGCGCGGCTGCATCGACGTCGCCGAGGCGCAGAAGGTACTGGACACAATCGAGCTGCCGTTGTCGCTGCTCGACAACGGTCGGGTGCACCCGCCCACTCATGGACTCGCGTGCCTCGAGCTCGTGCATTCGTATCACCTGGTGCCCCGAGGGGTCAGCAAGACACAGGCAATCGCTCTTGATCTGGCCCAGCGCGGCCTCTCGGCGGATGCCGCAGCGGCCATCGGAGACTCGGTGACCGACCTAGCGATGGCCGACGGCGTCGCGCTCATGGCACTGGTCGATAACGCCTTCGAGAGTGAGAGTGTCGCGGAGGCACTGGCCGAGAATCGCGACCCTCGAGTCGTACGGCTTGCGGGACAGCGCGGCGATGGCTGGTCGCAGTTCGCGCACGCGTGGCTCTCGGCGCGGGGCGGTTCATAGCCAGCTGCGCGCGCAGAACCGCCGCGCCCGGCGCGCTCCGCTGTCCCATCTCGTTTGCCTCGTCCCACCCGCAGGAATACAATGCCTATGCTCGGGCGGTTCGCCGCCTGCGCATTGACAGCTCGAGGAAGTACGCTCCGTCCGTTACGGTGCGGCTCCTGTTCGAACACAGGCCACTGCCCGGAAATGTCGAGAGACGCCAATGGGTAGAACAGCCCTCGCCGGCTTAAGGCGAAAGCTAAGGTGGCTGGGATAGTAGAGGCGGGTACACCCGCTGCGTCGGCGACACCACGCGCCGCGCGCCCTACGTCGGACAGTGCCAAATCCACGACCAGGGATGTGAGCAGCGATATCGCCGTCACGCGTCCGCGCGCCTCGGCAAGCGTGCTCACCCACGCGCCGCTGCCCCTGGTCCCTCTCGGACGCAGGGGTTTCTTTGCGCCGTCAAGTCCTGTTGCCTGAAGACAAGGGTCTTCGTGAAACCTCACAGTCCGTAGACCCTCGAAGCGCCTCCCGAACCTCGGCGGCCCTTTGAGGGAGGGAGAGCGCAATGCTGTATCTGTCTCAGATGCTGGGCAAGCCCGTGGTCGATGCCACCGGCGAGAATATCGGCACCATCAACGACATCGCAATCGCGACCGGCGAGGTCTTTCCGCGCGTCACCTCGCTCGCATTCAAGGGACCAGACAAGATTCCGTTCATGTTGTCGTGGCGCAAATTCGTCGAGAATTTTGACGGCGAGCGGATCGCGCTCAACGTCGCCGCACCTGACATCCGTTTCAGCTACTTGCAGCCTGACGAAGTGCTTCTGGCGCGCGACCTCCTCAACAAGCAGATCGTTGACACCCAGGGAATGAAGGTCGTACGCGTAAACGACCTCAAGCTCTCGGAATCGCGCAACCAGCTCCGTCTTCTCGGCGCTGAAGTGGGCGCGCGAGGCATCCTGCGCAACATCTCACCCGGCTTGGAGCGCACCGTCGCCAAGATTGCGCACCTCTTTGGCGGCGAGCTCGACGAAAACCTCATCGCGTGGAACTACATGGACCTACTCGACCGGGACCTCTCCCAGGTCAAGCTGTCGGTGACCCACAAACGTTTGCACGAGCTGCACCCCGCAGACGTCGCCGACATACTTGAGAAGCTCGCGCCGGCACAGCGTGCCCGAGTCTTTGACCACCTGGACAACGAACAGGCCGCGGACACCATCTCCGAGCTGGAAGATGAGCTGCAGGCCGACGTCATCGACGACCTGTCCGAGCGCCGCGCCTCCGACCTCTTGGCCGAGATGGACCCCGACGATGCCGCCGACATTATCGGCGACCTACCCTACGACAAGGCTGAGACGCTCCTGCGGCTCATGGGTGTGCGCGAAGCAAGCGTCATCCGATCGCTGCTCGGCTACAAGGACAAGACCGCCGGCGGCATCATGACGCCTGAAGTCACCACCGTCGCCGAAACGTGGACGGTGCAGCAGGTCATCGACCACATGCGGGCCGAATCCACCGAGCACGAGAGCGTCTACTACGTCTACGTCGTCGAGGGCGACAACCGCCTCGTGGGAGCGATATCGCTCCGCGACCTGCTGCTCGCACTGCCCGAAACGCTCATCTCCGAGCTCACCGAGCGCGATCTCTTTGTCGCGCATGTCGACGACGACCAAGAAGACGTCGCCGAGCAGATGAGCAAGTACAACCTGCTCGCAATTCCCGTTACCGACGAGAACGGTAAGCTTCTGGGCATCGTCACAGTCGACGACGCGCTGGACGTGCTCGAGGAGGAAGCTGACGAGGACTTCGCGCTGGCGACGGGCTCCTCTGGAGACCCCGGCGCGTCGCTGGGACTGGCCCGATGGTTTGTCCGGCGCAACTGGTGGATCGTCGTCTGGGTGTTGTCCGCCCTAGCCGTGTACCGACTCGCACCCAAGATCCCCTGGCTCATCACCGGTCCCACTCTGCTCGCACCAGCACTCGTGATGCTCCCGATCATCCTTCGCATCGCCGAGGACACTACCCAGCGCGCCATCGCCGAGATTATCGAGGAGTCTGAGTCCGACAAGCCTCTGGGCGTGTGGACCCAACTAGCTCGTGACGGCCTCCTAGGTGTGGTTGCCGGGCTTATTCTCGGCTTGGTGGTGTTCGCTCTGACCGAGGTCCTGTTTGGGAGTGCCTACGTCGCTGCGGGTTTTGCGGCAGCAACAGGGCTGACCATCACACTGGAACTGCTTGCGGGAGTTGGCGTGACCGCCATCGCTCGACGCCGCGTCGACAACGACAAGCGCGTATCGAGCACGAGACTGGCCGTGGGGCTGATGGTGTTTTCCACGGCCATCTACTTCGTGCTCGTAGTTGCCGCCGGCACGCTTCTCATCGCAGTTCCGGGGGCCTAGTTCGTGACGAGCGCACCAAAGGACACCTCGCGCAGAAAGTGGCGTTTCGTACCGCTGCTTGCTGCGCTTGGCCCGGGCATCATCGCTGCATCAGCAGGTAACGACGCCGGCGGCATCGCGACTTACTCGCAAGCGGGCGCGAGCTACGGCTACGCCACCTTGTGGATGATTTTCGTCATGACGTTCTCTCTGGTAATCGTGCAGGAGATGGCCGCACGTATGGGCGCAGTGACCGGCAAGGGATTTGCCGCCCTGATCCGGGAGCGCTTCGGAATTCGCCCCACTCTCTTCGCGATGGCCTGTCTGCTGGCCTCCAACGCCGCGACCAGCGTCGCCGAGTTCGCCGGTATCGCGGCGTCCCT
>JBAXEO010000063.1:0-11587 GCA_037140395.1 Coriobacteriia bacterium | reverse complement strand
CTCTTCCGTGGGTGGAGGAGTCGACAACGGTGGCGAGGATGATCCGCTTGTTTGGGAAGCTGCCGACATCACAGTGACCAGCGGACTCGGTTCGACCTCAATGCTGCAAAGACGACTCAAGGTTGGCTACGCGCGCGCAGGTCGTATCATGGACATGCTCGAGATGAAGGGTATCGTGGGGCCTCCCGACGGGAGCAAGCCTCGCGAGGTGCTCGTAGACGTAGAAGATCTCGCGGCGATTCGGATGTTTGAGCGCAACGATGCGGAAGGCGGCGCGTAGCATATGGGCCAATTGGGCGATACGCTGCGGGAGCGACGCACGGCTCTGGGCATCTCCCTTGAGCAGGCGGCAGAGTCAACGCGCATTCGCGGCCGGCTCCTGATGGCGCTCGAAGAGGGCAACTACACGCAGCTACCAAATCCCGGCTACGTGCGTGGCTTTGTCTCAAGCTATGCGAAGTATCTTGAGCTTGATCCGGTTCCGCTTCTGGCAATGTATCGCGCTGAAACCGGCGCAGGCCGATATCACGATATCAACTTGGTAGACGACGCAACAGTTCCTCGGCGGGGTGAGCAGCATGCCGTTCCCTGGAAGGCAGCAGTTACAATCGTCGGAGTCATTGTTGTTGCTTTTCTGGTCATTTGGGTCGGCGTGAAGCTCGGGTCAAAACCATCTTCCCTGACTCCCATTCCAGCCGGTAGCGCGACTTCAACTCCAGCCGGCGGGCAGTCTGCCGGACCGGGGGCTCCTGCGCTCGCTGCTCCGTCTCACGTGAAAGTAAGTGTGGCCGCCAACTCGGCGTCTGCTGTGACTATCACGCTGGATGGCAAACCATTTTACAAAGGCTCGCTCGCGGGCGGTCAGGCCAAGGAGTTTGACCTCACGGAATCCGCTGTGCTTGTGATTGCGCATCCGTCTTCGGTCACGGTCGTCCAAGACGGCACCAAGATAGCCCTTCCAACCAAGGCCCCCGCGACGATCACTCTCACGCCAAAACCCGCCAAATAGCCGAGTTTCCCGGGAGGATAACATGGCAAAGGACAATAGCTTCGACGTGGTCTCCGAGGTCGATCTGCAGGAGGTTGACAACGCGTTTCAGCAGACCCAAAAGGAGCTCGTGCAGCGCTACGACCTCAAGGACTCAGGAGCAACCATAGAGTTCAGCAAGGCTGACAAGACGTTCACGCTTCACGCTCCGAGCGACTTTGTGGCCAAGCAGGTGGTCGACGTTCTCAACACCAAGCTCATTCGCCGACAGATCGACCTCAAGTCCGTCTCCTGGGCGGACTCGCAGACAGCCTCTGGCGGGACGGTACGTATTGTCGGCACTCTGGTGATGGGTATCGAGTCTGATCTAGCCCGAAAGATCAACAAAGACATCAAGGACGAGAAGTTCAAGTGCAAGGTCCAGATTGAGGGTGACAAGCTGCGCGTTTCGGCGCCGGTGCGGGACGTGCTGCAGACGGTCATCGCATTCCTCAAAGAGCAGGACTACGGCATTCCGCTGCAGTTCACCAACTATCGGTAGTCGCGGCGTGCAGACAACTCCCGGCGTCGCCTTCATTACTCTCGGCTGCCCAAAGAACGAGGTCGACACCGACCGCATGCGCGCGAGCGTGGACGGATCGGCATTTCGAGTCGAAGATGACCCCGGCCTCGCCGACGTGGTGGTAGTCAACACCTGCTCGTTCATTGCCGAGGCCACCGAGGAGTCGATCGCCACCATCCTCGATCTGCTCGGCGACAAGTCCGGTGGACCAAGTCCCAAGCTCGTCGTGGCCGGCTGCATGCCGGCTCGCTACGGTGAAGACCTCCCCGCGTTGCTGCCCGAGGTGAGCGCGTTTGTCCCAGTTGCCGACGAGAGCGGCCTTCTCGAGGTCTTAGAGCGGCTCACAGGCCTACCCGCCTACCCAGATGCAACTGCACCGACGCGAACCGTAAGTGGTGCGACGGCCTACCTGCAAATTGCTGACGGTTGCCATCGTCATTGTTCCTACTGCACGATTCCGGCGATTCGCGGACCCTATGTCAGCCGTCCGCTTGCAGACATCCTCGCCGAGACACGCGAACTCGTCGCGCTCGGAGCTCGAGAGATCGTCTTGATCGGGCAGGACACGTCCGCCTATGGGAGAGATCTCGTCTCCACCGACACGTTGGCCGACGTCGTTCGTGCGGTCGCTGCGGTGTCCGGTGTCGCTTGGCTGCGACTGATGTACGTTCAGCCCGACGGCATCACCGATGACCTTCTCGCAGCCATCGCCGAGAATCCCAACGTGGTCCGCTACCTCGACATGCCGCTGCAGCACGCCTCGGCATCGGTGCTTCGCGCCATGCATCGGAGTGGGGACGCAGCGGCATTTCTCGATCTCGTTGCCCGCGTGCGCCTTGCGCTGCCAGGCGTCGTGTTGCGAACCACCATCATCGCCGGGCACCCCGGTGAAGGTGCGGCCGACTTTGCGACCCTTCTTAACTTCCTAGAGCAGGCAAGCCTCGACTACGTAGGAGTGTTCGCATACTCGCCCGAGGAGGGGACAGATGCCGCTATTCTCCCGCATCAGGTACCCGCGCGGACGCGTCGTGCCCGTGCCCAGCGTGTCCGAGATGCCGCCGACGCTATCAGTGTCGAGCGCGCGACTGGGCTCGTCGGCCAGGTTCTCGAGGTACTGGTGAGTGGGATAGACCCCGACGAGGGTGTTGTTGTGGGACGATGGCGTGGTCAGGCTCCCGAGATCGACGGGCTGGTGCTTCTCGACCGCGGTGAACCCGGCCAAATTGTCTCGGCACGGATCGTTGATTCAATCGGCTACGACCTTGAAGGCGAGGTTTTGTGAGCGCTCCACGCGACAACGCATCCGGAGTGAGCCTCAATCCGGCGAACACTGTGACGCTTCTGCGGATGGTGCTGATTCCGGTCTTCCTGCTGGTGCTTCTGGCTGACTGGCCTCGGTGGTTTCAGGCACCAGAGGTCTACTATCAGCTGCGCCCTTGGATTGCGGCTGCCGTTTTCGGGTTTCTTGCCGCAACGGACGGTGTGGACGGCTATCTCGCTCGTTCGCGCAACGAAGTCACCACATTCGGCAAGTTTCTCGACCCACTTGCCGACAAGCTCCTCGTGACCGCGGCCTTGCTCGCCCTGATTGAGATGACCGTTCTCCCCGCATGGATCGCCTTCGTCATTATCGCGCGCGAATTCATCGTTTCGGGGCTTCGGATGGTCGCCTCGGCAGAAGGCAGCGTCATCGCCGCCTCGAGGTATGGCAAGCTCAAGACGGTGCTGCAGATTGCGGCAATCCTGCTCTTTATCGTCAAGGACAGCTCACTCATCGCGGGGGCGGGCGCCGACATCGCGGTTTGGACCCAGGTCGTTGCCTGGACGATTATGGGCGCGGCTGTGGTCATGACTATCGTCTCGATGGTCGACTACTTTGTTCACGCCAAAGACGTGCTCATCGGTCCGTGGTCCGGATCTCCTAAGCTCGCCGAGAGCAGCGCCATCGCTCTTGACGATGCAGACCGTGAGATTGAGGACCTGACTGACTAGGAGGGGACCGCTTCGTGCCTGAGCCCAAGTCAGCAGCGATCGTCACGGTTGGTTCAGAACTCACTGAGGGTCTCCGAATCGACACCAACACCGCCGAGATAGCTCGCGATCTGCACCCCTACGGTTTTCGCGTCGCCGAGGCTCTGAGCGTCGCCGACGACGTGGCTGTTCTGGCAGCCGCTCTGAAGCGTTTGACACGCCAGCACGAGCTCGTCATCACCACGGGCGGCCTCGGCCCCACGCACGACGATGTTACCCGCGATGCAGCGTCCGCAGCACTGGGTCTGTTGCTCGCTCCAGATGCTGGATTGGCCGAGTTCCTCCGGCCCTTCCTGGCGCGTCACTCCGATCCGGGAGCCGCCGAGCAGGTCATGAGCCAGGCGCTCGTGCTGACCGGCGCCGAAGTGCTTGCGCCCACAAACGGAACTGCGGCCGGTCAGGTTGTTGCCACGTCGGCTGGAGTTCTAGTTCTTTTGCCCGGTCCACCTCGCGAGATGCGGCCCATGTTGGCGGCGTGGCTTGGACAGTCTTCCCGACAGCGTGCCTTCTCGGCGGACCTGGGTGTCACCGGCCTACCGGAGTCCGATGTCCAGCTCGCTGCGCAGCGCGCACTCCTCGCACACCCTCTTGTCGGGCTGACTGTGCTTGCACGGCCGGGTGACGTGCGAGTGCTGCTCATGGATGAAGGCGCGGGGGAGTCTGGGCTCGCCGTCGCAGGTAAGGCTGTAGCGCACGAGATAGGTGCAGCCTGCTATTCGACGACGGGGGAGACGCTGTCCGAGGCGGTCATTCGCGTAGCTCTTGCAGCTGGGGTCACCGTTGCAACTGCCGAGTCATGCACCGGCGGTCTGGTGTGTGCCGCTCTTACCGACGTAGCGGGCGCCTCGGCAGTCCTGCTCGGTGGAGTGGTCGCCTACGCGAATGCCGCGAAGAGCGAGCTCCTCTCGGTGCCTCCCGGAATGCTGGCACAATACGGGGCGGTCAGCGAACAGACAGCGTGCGCGATGGCCCAGGGCGCACGGGAACGATTGGGTGCCGACATCGCAGCGTCCACCACCGGTGTGGCAGGTCCGACTGGGGGAACAACGGACAAGCCGGTTGGACTGGTCTGGTTCGCGGTGTCCACTCGGGAGGGCACCCAGGCGACCGTCAAGCAGATGAGTGGTGCAGATCGCTACGCGGTCAGGGCGCGTGCCACCGCAGTAGCTCTGGACTTGGTTCGCCGAGAGATCCTTGGGATGTAACCCACCTTGCGGTGCTTCGTCGCCATAGAGCTGCCTCCACCGGTGGTTATCGCTCTGGGCGCAGCCGGTTGCGCGATTCGAGAACTTGATGCGACGTGGGCGAACGAGAAGTGGGCTACGGCAGACGTGTGGCACGTGACCCTGAAGTTTCTCGGCAACGTGGACAAACCGATGGTCGATCGCCTGGGGAAGGAAATTGCGGCGGCGTTCTCCCGGGTGCCGGTCTTTCCGCTTGAGCTGACTGGGTTGCGCACAGTTCCTGAGGCAGGACGCGCGTCGATGATATGGGCGACCGTGGCGGATTCGGGTGGGGGCTGCAGGAATCTTGCACGGGTGGCCAATCAAGTCGCTGCGCGAAATGGCATCGAGCCCGAGTCGCGCACCTTCGCCCCACACGTGACGCTCGTGCGCGCCAGGAGGCCTCGCCAGGTAGACGGTGATGTGCTCGCGCAAGCTGCACAGCGTTCGGGGCTGACGGCTCAGATTACGATGTCAGTCCAGTCGGCTACGCTCTTTTCAAGCACACTGACTCCACGCGGACCAGTCCACGAGCGTCTCCTCGAGTTCGCGCTACAAGGCCAGGTGGGGTCCGACAGAACCGAGAGGCCCTGAACTAAAGAATCCGCGTTGACACCGAACACATGTTCGTGTAGCGTCAGCGGTGCCCCGAAGGGTCTTCCGTCATCCGGATAGGAGCGAGTGAGGCATGGACCGCGAGAAGGAAAAGATCCTCGACGTCACCAAGGAACAGATCGAGAAGAAGTTCGGCAAGGGTTCACTGATGAAGCTCGGAGCCAGCGCGGCCACCGACCAGGTAGCCGCAATTCCAACAGGCTCCTTGGCCCTCGACGCCGCTTTGGGAATCGGAGGCGTGCCTCGAGGGCGGATAGTCGAGATTTACGGTCCCGAGTCTTCGGGTAAGACCACCCTCGCACTTCAGATTGTCGCCGAGGCCCAAGCTGAGGGGGGAATCGCCGCATTCATCGATGCGGAGCACGCACTTGATCCCAGCTACGCATCCCGACTGGGAGTGGATATCGACGAAATACTCATCTCGCAGCCTGACACCGGCGAGCAGGCTCTGGAAATCTGCGACATGCTGGTTCGCAGCGGCGCCATCGACGTGGTGGTCATCGACTCAGTTGCCGCCCTGGTACCTAGAGCTGAACTCGAGGGTGAGATGGGTGACACGACCGTGGGACTCCAAGCCAGGCTGATGAGCCAGGCGCTCCGCAAGCTTGCGGGCTCGCTCAGTCGCTCCGATACCACCTGCATCTTCATCAATCAGTTGCGAGAGAAGATCGGTGTCATGTTTGGCAGCCCGGAGACAACAAGTGGCGGTCGCGCCCTCAAGTTCTACTCGACGGTTCGTATTGACGTCCGAAGGATAGACTCCATCAAGCAGGGTACTGAGATCGTGGGCAACCGAGTTCGCGCCAAGGTCGTCAAGAACAAGGTTGCCGCTCCCTTCCGATTGGCGGAGTTTGACCTGATGTACGGAACCGGCATCTCCAAGGAAGGTTCCATTCTCGACCTTGGCGTTGAAGAAGCAATCGTCGCCAAGTCAGGCGCTTGGTACACCTACGGGACAGAGCGGCTCGGGCAGGGTCGCGAAGCGGCCAAGGACTTCCTGCGTGAGAATCCTGTGCTTCGCGCAGAGATTGAGGCCAAAGTCAGAGCCGAGTTGGGATTGCCAAGTCTAGGTGCGGTAGCGCAACCCAGTGAGCCCGAGACGCCTAAGGTCGCTAAGGCGCAAGCGACCGCTGCTGTAGCAGCGGAGTAGGACGTTCTCCCTGATGAGCGCTGTCATCGAGCGGATAGAATGCGTCGGGCCTGATCGGAAGGCCCGGCGCATCTGCTTTGCTGACGATGCCGACTCCCGGGTCACATCGGCAGCTGCTCTGAAGCTGCTAGGCGTTAAGGTAGGCGACGAGGTTGACCAAGCCGAACTCATCCGCGAGCTTGCCGCTCACGAACCCCAGCTCGCACGTGAGCGTGCTCTGCAACTTCTCGGATACCGTGAGCGATCAGTGAGCGAACTTCGTCAGCGTCTCCTCGACAACGGGTATCCGACTCTTCTGGTCGACGCGGTTGTGGCGCGGTTTTGTGAGGTCGAGCTTGTTGATGACCGCCGATTCGCTTCAGCCTGGGTGCGCTCGCGAGCAAGCGCCGGCTATGGTCGACGCCGGATTCAGCGCGAACTTGCTCAGAAGGGCGTCACAGATGAGCTCGCAGAGGCTGCACTCAACGATGAGCTTGCTGGCGACGAACTCTCGCGTGCGCAAGATGCGCTTCGTGGGCGTAGGCCTCGAGACCCTAAGGACCGCGAGCGTCTCGTTCGACGGCTTGTTTCGCGCGGATTTGAGCTGCGGGTCGCCCTCGATGCGGTTGCAGAGGATGCGGGACCCGACTAGGTCTCCTTGTAGCCCATCCTTCTCCCGTATTTGCCCGTCGACCAGCGCAAACGCCATCCTTTGGCGCCTGAGAAACCCTTCGTGTTCCTTGACCGAGCCGAAGTCCTCGCGGTAGGATGCCCCCAAGGCATCACTATCACCCGTTGGCTCGTCGAGAGGCGAGGCCTGAGCGGTTTCTATTTGCGGCACACGTGGCTTCAATCACAGAACGACCCTTGGGTCGTCCTTTGTGGCATCTCAGCACTCGTGACGCATATGGAATGATTGCGGTGCCGGACGCTTCGCCGCCCGGGAACTGCGCGTCATTGAGTCGCCCCGGACTGCAGGCGTCGGTACTCTTCTGATGAGAACGACTGACACCTGAAAGGAGGGCGAATGTCCCCAACAATTGCAGTAGTCATGATTTTCGTTGCACTCATTATCGGCGCCGCCCTCGGCTTCGCTATCAACCGTTTCCTGATTAGGGGCCGATTGGCTCGGGCCGCAGAAGATGCGGATCGTACGATCAAGGACGCGGATAAGCAAGCTGAGACGCTCAAGAAGGAAGCCCTGCTAGAGGCAAAGGACCAAATATTCAAACTCAAGCAGGATGCTGAGACGGACAACAAGGAACGTCGCAAGGAGATTCAGGCGCTCGAGACCCGTATGTCGGAGCGTGAGGCTTCAATCGATCGCCGCGCCGAGTCACTAGACAAGCGCGAGCACACGCTCTCATCCATGCAGGGGCAGATTGCCAAGGCTGAGAAGGATCTCGAGGACGCAATTGCCGAGGTGCGGGAGAATCTTGAGCGCATCGCTGGCATGACTTCTGAGCAGGCCCGTGCGGAGCTCATCAACCGCATCCAGGATGACGTGAAGAAGGAAGCCGCAGCCATCATCCGTGAGGCCGAAACTCGCGCTCGCGAGGAAGCCGACAAGCGTGCGCGAAACATTGTTGGTATCGCAATTCAGCGGGTCGCCGCAGATCACACTGCCGAGTCCACGGTCTCTGTCGTCCACATTCCCAGCGATGACATGAAGGGTCGGATCATCGGCCGAGAAGGTCGCAACATTCGCGCTTTCGAGGCTATGACCGGAATCAATCTCATCATTGACGACACTCCGGAAGCCGTCATTCTATCGAGCTTTGACCCGGTGCGACGCGAGATTGGGCGGATTACGCTTGAGACGTGTATCGCCGATGGTCGTATCCATCCGGCCCGCATCGAAGAGATGTTTAACAAGGCCGAGCTTCTGGTCAACCAGCAGGTTCACGAGGCTGGCGAGCAGGCCGCCTTCGACAGTGGCATTCATGGCCTGCATCCCGAGATCATCCGCACGCTAGGCCGCCTCAAGTTCCGCACCTCGTATGGACAGAATGTCTTGAAGCATTCGCTTGAGGTGAGCTACCTCGCAGGCGTCATGGCGTCGGAGTTGGGTGTCGACGTTCAGCTCGCCAAGCGTGCGGGTCTCCTGCACGACCTTGGCAAAGCAATCGACCACGAGATTGAGGGCCCGCACGCTGTTATCGGTGCCGACCTCGCACGCAGGATGAACGAGCCAGCCGCGATTGTGCACGCCATCGAGGCCCACCACGCTGACGTTGAGCCCAACACCGTCGAGGCCGTACTCGTACAGGCTGCCGATGCAATCTCGGCCGGTCGCCCCGGAGCCCGCCGAGAAACCCTCGAGAGCTACATCAAGCGTCTCGAGAAGCTTGAGGCCGTGGCTAACGCTCATCGTGGAGTTGAGCGCACCTATGCCATGCAGGCGGGTCGCGAGATTCGCGTCATGGTCAAGCCTGAGCAGATTTCCGACGCTGACGCTACCGTTCTTGCTCGCGAGATCGCCAAGCAGATAGAGGATGAGCTTGAGTATCCCGGTCAGGTTAAGGTCATGGTTATCCGCGAGAGTAGAGCCGTGGACTTCGCCAAGTAGATCGACCCTTCACGCTAGACGCATCGATTCTGCAGGTCGCCCTTCATGGGCGGCCTGCTTCGCTAGGCGGACATTCCCGTGGTGGTGTCCAGAAAGGTAGACTGACTCGCATGACTCCACCAGACGATCTTCTCAGCTTCATCACCTCGGTCTCAGGCGACAGCTTCCTCAAAGTCGAAGAGAATCTCGGCGATGGGTACGTCCGGCTCAATGTCTCGGAGGCTGAGCGACGGCAAGCCAAGCACGACATTCGGTGTGCCGAAGACGTTGTGGTCGAGCTTCTGCGAAACTCCCGCGACGCACACGCAGCTCGAATCTTCCTGGCCAACAGCCGAGAAGGCGCTCTGCGCACGTTCACCTTGGTTGACGACGGTGTTGGCATTCCTACCCAGATGCAGGAACGAGTCTTTGAACCCCGCGTGACCAGTAAGCTCGAGACGATGGTTGTGGATCATTGGGGCGTGCACGGTCGTGGAATGGCCCTCTATTCAATACGCAGCAACGCCGCAGAGGCCCGTATCTGTCTGTCGGACTTACACAAGGGCACCGCTCTGACGGTTGTCATCGATGCGACCGTGCTTGGAGAACGAGCCGATCAGTCGACCTGGCCGGTCCTCGAGCGAGACGAGGCTGGATCGACCCGAGTGGTTCGCGGCCCCCACAATGTGGTTAGGCGCGTGGTCGAGTTCGCTTTGGAGCATCCCGGCCTCGACGTATACCTCGGCACACCCACTGAGATTCTTGCAACCATGGCAGCGGTCGCCAGACGCGATCTGGACTCTTCTGAGCTGCTCTTCTGCGACGACCTGACACGTCTGCCAATCTGGCAGCGTCCAGCGGCCTCGGCCGATGCCGGGGAGCTCAAGGACGTTGCCGAGGAGCTTGGACTGGCAGTCTCGGAGCGCACCGCCCACCGACTGCTGGCACAGGAGATCGAGCCGCTTCGGACGGTCATGGCGACAGCGTCCGATCAAGAGCGCCATCCGACCCCCGTGGTAAGTCCTGATATTTACCGCGATCGACGTGGTCTCAAGATCCATCACTCCGACCTCTCCGAGTTCTCGGCGAAGCTCGAGGCGGCCTTCGATACTCTCGCCGAGCGCTACTACCTGCACTTGAGGAACGCTCCGCGAATCAAGGTCGGCAAGGAGGATATCAGCGTTCGGTTCGACGTGGAAAAGGAGGACTGACGTACTTTCGGCCCTCGCGCTATACTCTTGAGCACGGCAATATGCTTGCAGGATCGCACAAGCATTCGCACCACACTCGTAGCAGCCGCCAAAGCGGCCATTCAGCACAGTTGCGCCAGGGGAGAACCATGGACGTCCTTAAAGTCTCGACCAAGTCAAACCCCAACGCCGTTGCAGGCGCACTCGCCGGTATCATTCGCGAGCAGGGTTCCGCCGAGATCCAGACAGTCGGAGCCGGTGCTCTTAACCAAGCCGTCAAGGCGATTGCGATTGCGCGCGGATTCGTTGCGCCGTCTGGCGTTGAACTCACGTGTATTCCTGCGTTCGCCGACATCGAGATAAACGGCGAAGAGCGCACCGCGATTCGGCTCTTGGTCGAACCTCGCGACATGCATCGCTGATTCTGCGCCATGAAGGCGGATCTACACGTTCACTCCACCGCCTCTGACGGCACCCTGAGCCCCTCCCAGTTGATTGCCCTTGCGCTGCGTCGTGGGGTAGACGTCCTCGCGATTGCCGATCATGACTCGGTTTCCGGGCTTTCAGAGGCCTTTGCTGCCGCTCAAAACACGCCTCTGACGCTGATTCCGGCCGTGGAACTCTCGGCAAGTGCCGATGACTACGATGTCCACATTCTTGCGTACTACGTCGATCCTAGCTCGGCACCTCTGCTCGAGGAGCTCCGCCTTCTGCGCGCGGGCCGAGAGCGCCGTGCCGCCCAGATCGTTGAGGCCCTCCGGGCTGGTGGCATCCCGGTGACCATGGAGCACGTTCTCGCGTTCTCGAGTGGTGGTGCGGTAGGTCGCAGTCATATCGCGCGCGCCCTCGTGAGCACCGGCCACGCAGAAAGCATCGCATCAGCCTTCGAGTTCTACATCGGGAGAGGCCGCGACTACTATCGCTCGAAACCCTCCCGGACTCCTGAGGAGGTCGTTTCCTCGGTGCGGGCGCTCGGGGCAATCCCCGTTCTGGCGCATCCCGGAGTCACCGCCGCCGATGAGCTGATACCTTCGATGGTCGCCAGCGGACTTCTTGGCATCGAGGCCTACCATGCGGACCACACTTCTGAGCAGCGCAACCGCTACGAGCGCATGGCAGCTGACTTTGGGCTGATCACCACCGGCGGCACTGATTATCACGGTCCGCTGGCCCACAATCCCCAGCTTGGCAGCGTTGACGTACCAGAGGCTTCCGTCAGGGCGCTTCTACGGCTCGATCCTGGTGCGAGAAGCGGTACCGCCGTCGTGGCGCCCGCATAGCGCTCCAGAGAGCGTGCCACA